>JBJMGS010000364.1:0-10439 GCA_045807785.1 Pyrinomonadaceae bacterium | reverse complement strand
GATTAGTGACGTTTACGGCTCTGGTGCGCCGCGAGTCGTAGGTCCTATCGCTACTGAGATCGGCGGCATTACTAATTCGGGAGACGCGCGGGGCAGCGGGTTTGTCGAAGTGCCGGCGGGCACGCCCGGCTACATTCTGGTCACGACCATCCCGCAAGAGATTCAAGGCGTTGACGCGGACGCTGGTCTGGCCACCCCTGAACTGCGCCGCCTGTCGGACGCGAACGTACCGCGCGAACAGGGTCAACTCTCGGAGCAGGAGTTGGCTGAGTTGATGACGAGCGGCAGCAGAGACGACATCCGAAAGGCTTTGCCGCGCATGACGCCTGAGATGCGCCGCGTCGCGGAGAGTTACCTTGCGAACAAGTAGGTCGAAAGGCTCAGGCAGATGATTCCGCCTCCGAAATCGAACAAGCCGCAACTGAACCCGCGCGAGGTGCTGCAGTGGGGCGGACCACAAGCAATCGCCGAGGCACTCGAAACAACGGGCTACCGCATTCAGGGTCATCTGCTCAGCGACTACGAGCAGGTTCTCCGCAGCGGCAAAATCTGGATGATCGAGGGCGAGCCGGGCGCTGGCAAGTCCGCGGTTGCCTACGCAACTCAGCACGGCTTCAACATGACCATGTTTCCCGTGCAGGGCATGAGCGAACTGCGTTTGTGCGACCTGCTCTACGAGTGGGACAGGGAGGCGCAGAATCAGTCGGTCATTCAGGCGGTGACGACGAACGCCAAGTCGCTCGAAGAGGCGCAGAGGGATCAGTACGCCCTGAGATTCCTCAAGCTGGGACGCGCCCTGCACGCCTTCCATTGGGCGAGTGTGTCGGGGCAAGTGCCGCTCTTCTTCTTCGACGAGGTGGATAAGCTCCCGGAATACTTACAGGACATGCTGCTCGGACTGTTGGAGTGCGGCTACGCCTATGTGCCCGACTATGACAAGCCCATCGGGGTTTACGACGAAGAGACCGGCACATCTAACCGCGCGCTGTGGCCGCTAGTCATCTTCACCTCGAACAACCTGCGCTTCAAACTCTCCCCGCCTTTCCGTTCGCGCTGCTTCTACTCGTGGCTGGAGAAGCCGACGCCGCAGGAGGAGGTCGCGATCCTTCACGCCAGAGTGCCGGAGGCGCGACCGGAGTTAGTGCGCGCCGTCGCCAAAATAAATGAATCCATCAAAGCCATCCCCGGCGTGCAGAACAAACCGGGCCTGCGTGAGCTGATTGACCTACTCGCCGCGTTCGTGCGCGACGAAGTAGCCCAAGTCAACGAGAACGTGCTGGCGCGCTACCTGGGCTTTCTGGCGAAGCAGCAGAGTCAGATTAAATCCTTGCGGCTCGCGTTGGCGCGCGTCACGAGCGAAGTCAACCTGCGCGATGACAAGCTCGACCTCTGGGTGCGAGACGCCTTCGAGCGCGAGCGAGTAGTGTTGGAGGCGGCGTGATGAGACGAAGCGATAAGGGTACTCAAACTAAAGCGCGTCTCACGTGCTCGCGTCCCTCGCCGATGTTCGTTGTGGGAACGGTTGCCGCCTTTCTCGTTTTGCTGTTGCTCACAGCCCCTACCTTGAGACGCTTTTTTAGCGACCGTCTCGACCCGCGCATATCGTTCGAGCAAGGTCGCGCACGCCGTAGGAGCGCCGGTGTAGCACAGAAACCGAAGCCAACTACCACGACAATCTTTGACGGCGAGGTCTATCGCACCGAGGGACGACTGCGTGAAGCGAGCGCGGTCGCGATTGCTGCGACTCTTTCAGGCGTCGCCTCTCTCACGGAGCATCGCCCCGTCCGTAACGTAAACGAACTGCTGCAAGACATCGCAAGGCGCGGACTCTTGCCGCCAGGCGTCGAACTCGCTCCTGACCGAAATCTGCTGGTCTCGGAACACAGCCGCGTCCACGTGCGGCTGCGGACTGAGCCGTTCGCCGTCGAGATTCTCTCTTTAGGGCGGGAGCGCATTGACGGCCCGGCGCTGCTCCTGCGCGTGCCGGACGAGAAGCAGAACAAGAACGAACCGGCGCGTTACTTCTATTCGCGGAAGTTGGAAGGCGTCACCGTGCCCGACCCCTTCGCTACCCCTTCGGCGGTGTTGGCCTGCGGTTGGCAGACGGACACAATTCGCCCCTCTACGCCTGAAGGCGCGAACGAGTCACGGCTCGCCGCTTGGGCCAGTGAGCAACAATCGAAATGAGTTTCAGCAACCGCATCCAAGTTTATGACGCAGAGCGCGGCATTCCGCGCCGCGCCGACGAAGCCTACCTCCCCGCGTACCACGCATTCCTGCGGTGTATGCAGGACGCTGGACAGATCGGCGTCCTCATGGTCGCCGGGCTGCTCTCAGCTTCCTTTCTGTGGCTGGCCGCCGACTACTTTAACGTCGGCTTCTACGCGCGATTGATTTATTCAGCCTTCATGTTGATGGCGGTGCTCGTCGCCCTCGCCGAGAGCGCGCAAGTTTTTCTACCCTACTATCAGTTCAATCAACTGCTGACCTACGGAACTTCGCGTTGGGCCACGCCTTTCTATTTGCAAGGGGCGGGTTTCGCGCGTCCCGTGAATGAGAGGTTGAGCAAAGGAGAACTGCCGCTTGGAGTTTTGCCGCGACCGCTGCGCTCTCCATACAGATTCAGTTTGTCGCCTGAGACAGCGCTCGGCTCACTCGTCTTCTTCGGCCCGCCGCGCTCCGGAAAGTCCGTGCTGCTGATGAACTACCTGCGGACGCTCGCCGCGTCCGACTGGTCGGCCGTTGTTATCGACCCCAAAGGGGAACTCTTCGAGTATTGCGCCCGCTTCTTCCGCAAGGTCTATCGGCTGGACTTCGAGCGCCCGCAGCATTCCGACCGCTGGAACTTCCTCCCGCATTGCAAGGGCAACAAAGAGTACGCCCACATGATGGCTTCCATAATGCTGGGGCTTGAGGGCACGAAGTACACCGGCACTGATCCGTTCTGGCAGGAGGCCGAACTCGCGCTATTGACTGCGATACTGCTCTACCTGCCGACGATCGTTGACCACCCGACGCCGGCGATGATTCACGAGTTCATCGCGCTCCGCACCTTCGACGAGCTGTGCCAGGAGTTGGGCACGAGCAACATCCACGAGGTGCGGGTGCAGTGGGGGACGTTTACAAAAGCGCCGGATCAGACGCGCGGCAGCGTCTTCACTGGCCTCGCCGCGAAGATTAATCCTTTCACCGTTGACGCCGCCAAAGCTATCTCCGCTTCCATTCGGGTGAGCGAACACAAGCGCGGGGCTCGCTACATAGACTTTGAAAGCTTGCGCGAACCGGGCGTCGGCATCTTCGTCATCATTCCCGAAGGCGCGGCCTCCCGTTACAAGATTCCGCTCGCCACTTTCGTCGGTCAGGCGGTCGAGCATCTTCGCGCCGGCGAAGTTTCCGACAATACAACGCCGGTCATGTTCGTCGTGGACGAGGCGGCGCACGTCCCCATCATCAACTTGAAGGAGATTCCGGGCGTCGGGCGCGGGCGCAAGTTCGGCGTGATGCTGTTCTATCAGAACTTGAGTCAGGGCTACGACATGTACGGCGAGCACGGCTTCAACGCCATCTTGGGTTCAATCAACACCAAGACCTTCCTGCCGGGCTGCGACCTCGTCACCGCGCGTTACGCCTCGGAGATAGTGGGCCAGACGACCGTCTGGGGGCACTCGTATGACGACGCGCCGGGCACACAGTACGACAAGACGCGCACGACGGAAGCCGCGCGCCCGCTGATGGACCCGGCTGAGATCAGGCAACTACCCGTTCACCGTCAGGCCGTCACGACGGTCGAGACGATGCCGCCGGTGAAGTGGAC
The DNA here is from genome assembly GCA_045807785.1 of Pyrinomonadaceae bacterium. GTDB lineage: Bacteria > Acidobacteriota > Blastocatellia > Pyrinomonadales > Pyrinomonadaceae > JAIVGV01. The sequence goes on along the minus strand of JBJMGS010000364.1, from coordinate 6,625 downwards.
TTATCCGAAGTCGGTTAAGACGGGCGCACGCAGTCTCCCGCGCACATACGGGACGCCGCGCATCGTCACCTTCATCGAGGCTGAGCGGACGACTAAAGAGCGCCGTCTGCGCGAAGCAAACGGCGAGCGAGTTGCGCTGGTTGAGAACACGCTTGCGCCGACTATTTCCGATGGCGCTTCGAGGCAAACTAAAGCGACCGTGGGCACAGCTCGTGCTGAACAACTTGAAATCAGCGCAACTACACACGAAGCCGCGCGGCAAATGCTTACTGAGGACGACGCTACAGAGCAAATCATTAAGGAGAAGACCCGCGAAGCCATCGGGCATCTGCTCGACGGTTTAGACGGCTCGGACTTCCCCTTCCCCATGTCCCCGGTTTCCGCCGCAACAGCATTGGATAAGGTTCTCAACCCTTGAGCCGTTTAGGGCATTGAGCGGGATACCAACTAGGATGAATCACCAACCTGACGTTCATGTTCGCCCGACGCGAAGGAGCCTCCGCTTCACCTACGTCACTTTGGCCTGCACGCTGGTACTCCTGATCGTCGCCGCCGTTTATTCCGCGTGGGCGAGAAACCGCGAACACGAAGCCAACCTGCCCCTCCCTGCGCTTGAGACGGTGGTCGTCGCGCTCAGAACGTTCCACCAGCAGACGGGCCGATTCCCCGAAAGTTTCCGCGAACTCGACGAGCGGGTTTGGAAAGGCGCTCGACGCGCGCAGATTTCGGCGGACGGAAAATCACTCAACGCGCCAGCCTCGCATTACTATTACACGCTGCACTCACTCAATCCTCCGCGCGCGACAGCCGCGAATGGCAAGGAGACGATCAGGGCTGCTTTGTGGGCCGTGCCGACGGGGCCGCGTGCCCAAGAGGCGGCAACGTACTTTTGGTACGTCACGCCCGACCGTGTAGACCGATGGATGGGCCCGGCGCTCACGACTGAAAACATCAGTGCTGTGAAGACGATCCCCTCCGAGCAGCAACTCGCCTTGCTGGTGATGATGCGACAACCCTCGGGCGTGACCTCCGCGCCCTCTAACAGGGGTGTCTTCTCTATTCTCGGCTTCTGAAGTGTTGAAGCGTGAGGGTGCGGCTGTCGAGGAATAATGAAAGGCTAACGGCGGGGGGATCGTTTCTGTCCGCGTTTAATGCCCTCGCTCTTGGTCTGGCTCGGCAGCTTGTCGGGTAGGTCTAGTTCGTCATCGATGAGAGCGTCCACATAGATGTTGGCGGCTCGCGCATAGCCCAAGAGGATGAATAGCGGCGGTTCGCGGTCTCCCAGCTCGTAATTAGAAATACTACCGCGTAAGAGGTCTTCCTCGGCCCCTAACTGCCGCAGCATTTCATTCTGAGACAAACCGAGAGCGAGACGAATCGTTAGCAGTTTTTCCGCAAGACGTTTTTGCTTTCGGCGGGGGTGTCTGCCCATCAGGAGTCTCCTCCCAATGGCAGCCTGCCTGTGGCTGCAATTGCAGCTATGATGTGCCGGTTCGCGTCCGCCGCCAAAGATTCCCGTTTCTTGGCGACGCCCTTCACTCGTGAGTGTGAAAGCTAAGCATCCGGTCGTTGCCGCAGTTCAAAAATCAGAGGCGCAAGAATATCACAGATGAGCCTCACCATCCTGTATGTCGAAGATAACCGACTCGTCTCCGGCGCGGTCAAAGACACGCTGGAAGCGGAAGGTTGGCGCGTCACACTTATGGAGGACGGCCTGGCGGGACGCCGAGAGGTAGAAAGCACCACGCATTACGACGTGATACTGCTCGACCAAGAGTTGCCGCACGTTGAAGGCTGCCTCTTGGTCGAGCACGCTCGCGCCCTGCCGCACAGGCGGCACACACCGATCATCATCATGTCCGCCGGAGACTGCGGGACGGCGGCGCGGGCGGCAGGCGCGGACGCGTTCTTACAGAAGCCCGAAGGGATTCACCAACTCGTCACGACGATTACTCGCTTACTGAATCAGGATGCGTGAGGGGTGGCGCATCCTGCGCTGGCACGTCTTTCGTAGGCCGTGGGACTGTGCCGCGTGGCCGCCGTGCGGAGGGCATGGCGGCCAAAGCTTTTTCGCCCGACGGTAAAACTTAATGCTACCTGATGAAGATGTGTGGGCGCGCAGCTTGCCCCCTGCCGGCCGTCACATCTCGCGCGTCTGTATGCTGCTTGCCGTGATGACCGTCGGAGCCGGCTAGCCCCGAGCTATGACGGTTGAAGACCTGCCCGGTGATCTGCCCTATGACATGGCTGACTTTCTGCTCCACAACCTCGTCGTCAATGACGCGCTCATACTCCGGCGCTTGGGGCTGCCGCCCTCCTATTAATTGTTCTCTTGTTGACTGTACCCTCGCGCGCCCCTCCGGCTGGTCGAGACTGAAATCATGGGCGTGGTCGCGGCTGCGGCTGGCTAGCGCGTAGGCCACTTCGCCGACGAGCTTGCCCGAGACAGCGGCGACTCTGTCGTCGTCCAGACTCAGGTCCTCAAGATCGTGCCCCCGCCCCGTTATCGTGTCCCTGATAATGCGCGCGACTTGCGCGGCGTGGTCGAGACTCTCGCCGTCGCCCCCAAGCGACCTGACGCCCCGCTCCCTTACAACGGATAGAAGGTAGTTCGACACCCTCTCTTCCAAGTGCTCGCGCAGACTTTCAACCGGGTTGCGCTGGTGATTCCCGCGGGGGGAAGAGTCTCGGGCGGGGTATCCCGCCCGCTCTTCGGCGACCGTCCGCCGCGCTTGCCGCGAGTCGTACTGCCTCTCAGCCCCGCCTGGGGTGACTGATCGTCTCGTGTCGTCAACCACCTTGAAGAAATAATCGCGCTCGGCGGGCGACAGCTTCTCGCGCAAGCCGTAGAGGTTGTAGGCGGAAAAGCGCAGGCGGTTCGTTGTAGGCGGATTGAGGTAGTCGGCGAGGAACGCCCTGATGTTTCTCCCGAACCGGGCCAAGTCCTCGGAGCGCGTCCGGGCAAACTCGGCGAGGAGCAGCCGGAGCGAGGCGGAGGGCGCGAGCGCGCCGGTTTCGAGTCCCTTGATGCGCTCCGCCTTGTCGCGCGCCGTGCCGCTGTGGTTGAGCAAGACCCGGCGCATCTCTTCCGTGAAATGTGCCGGCGTGAGGTCGAGAAAAAGCTGCTGCATCTCCCTTTCGGTCAGGGGGCGGCGCGCCTGTTCGCCCTGCCTTCTTGCCGCGTCCCGTTCGTCTCGGTAACGCTCCGGGTGCTGCGCGCGGGCGTAGTTGTCCTGCCGAATCTCTTTGATCGTCGCGAGCAGTTCGGAAGCCGACGCCGCGCCGCTCAACCGCGCGTTGTACTCACGAAACAGGCGATGTTCATTCAGCTTCCGCGTGGTGTCGTCTAGTTGCCGGTAGGCCACATAGTCGCGCGCGAAATTCAGCACTAATTCGCGCGCTTCCGACGCGCCGGTGATCTCGCGCCCACGCAAGGAAGTAAACGACAGAACCCTCGTCTCTAAACCTTCGGCGACGCTAACGAGGGTCCGGTACTCGTTGATATTCTCGACCGCCAGCCGGTGGTTACGGTGTTCGGGGAGGCCGACGTAGAGGGGATTGGTCTGCTTCTCCCCGACGGGGCGCGTCCGTCCGATGTTTATCTCTGCCCGCTCCTCGGCCAAGAGATCGAGCGTACTGCGTATCCAGCGGAGTTCAGGCGCGAGGGCAGCACGTGCTTCGTCGGCGCTGCCTATGTCGCGCCCCGTCAGGCCGCGAAAATGTTGCGCCGACACTTCAACGCGCCTCGCGTTTTCCGCCAACGCTTGCTCGATTTCTGGGTTGACGAGGAGCGACGTGAGCTGCTGCCGCAGATCGTGATTCGCTCGTTCATTCTGCTCGCGTAGCGCGGCGTAGTCTGAAGGCGGATGCGACTCTCCGACGAGTTCAGGATAGTTGGTGACAGCAATCTGCGGGGTCGGGGCTGAGCGAGCCGAATCGCTGCCAGGCTGCTCCCTTTCAGGCGTCGAGATGCGTGCGCTGTTGCCTCTTACAAGAGCCTCATGCTCGGATAGATCGTGGTCTCGTTCTTGAGCGCGTAAAGCTTCGAGGAGGTTTTGAAATTCCGGCGTCGCGCGTACCTGTTCGCGGAACCGGGCCGCCTCTGCTTGCAGTCGCTCACGCTCTCGTCCGAGCGAGGCGAAAGCGTTCAAGCGCGCGTTCTGGCCGCGGTAATCCTGCGCCGGCCTCGCGCCGACGGTGTCTATGGCGACGGCGCGCTCGTGAGGCAGGAATGCGCGGCGCGCGAACTCCTCATCGAGCGCGGGATCGGATGCAGGGTTGAAGCCTCTAAGCGCGCGCAGGGTGTAAAGCGCGACGGCTTCTTCGGCGCGGTTTAGCGGGTGTTCCCTGTTGGCCGCCGGCGCGCGCGTCGTGAGGATGTGCGCGATCTCCGTCTCGCGTGAGCGGCGCTCGTCCGCCTCGGCTTGGATTACCACTCCGCGCAGGATGTCCGCCGGTCGCGCGCCCGTTTCGAGCTGCCGATCAAGGTGCGGAATCACCTCGTAACGAAGGCGCTCTTCCGTATCTTGCGTGAGCCCTTCGGGCACGCGCGGCGGCAACTCGTCGAGGCGGACGCGCTCGTATTCGACGCCGGCAGATGCGCCGCCGACAAAGTTTTGGTCTGCGGATTGTTCGAGCGTTCGGTCGCGCTCTTGGGCGGCCCTCTCGTCGTCTGTTTCAAGTTCAAGCGTCTCCTCCAGCCGGTACGTCAAACGCCCGTGCGCTTCAATCTCGGCGTCGCGTTGCCGTTCCTCAAGACCTCTCTCCCAGTCATCTAGTGAGATAATTTCGACGGGGGCGCGCTGCCACTCTTCGGCGCGCATGGCGGAGGCTAGTTCGCGCATCCTTTCCAGCACATTCTCAAGCTGCGCGGACTGCTCTTCCCGTGTGCGGAATTTCCCGTTCTCGTCCCGTTTGATCTCCTGATAGAAAGTGCGGAAGACGACGAGCCGCGTGTCTCCGTCCGCGGTCGAACCTGCGATCTCCCTGCCCAGTTGGACGAACTCAACCGCCTTCTCTTTGGCCTCGTCTGTGCCGATCAAAGACTCGAATTCGCGTACCGCGTGGGCGAGAGTGCCGAGCCGAATCTGCTCGCCGCGATCTGGAGAGCTGCTCACTTCTCGCGGGATGATGAGCGTTTCACCATAAAGGGTCGCGCCGCGCTCAAACAGGTCGCGCGCCTCGTTGTTAGTGTCGTTGAGAAAGCTCGCGTGTTCGGCGCGCGAGCTTCCGTCCGGCACGGTGAAGGACGCCCGCAGGTCGTCAGTGGCAGGCACGAAGCTGTCGATCTCTGCGTGCGCGCGGCGCGCAGTCGGCGAAGCCTGAGCCACGAAACTTTGTTCGCGCATTTCGGCCAACGTGCGGCGCAACTCGCCCGCCTTTTCGTCGCGCGTGCGCTCGCCGCCGGTCGCAGGGTCGCGCACGATCCGCTCGTAGAACTCGCGTAGGAGTTTGTCGCGCTCGGCGCGGCTGGCGCTTCGCCCGGCGAGTTGGCCGCCGAGCTTGAAGAACGTCGCGGCGGCACTCTTCAACTCCCGCTCGTCGTCTAAAAAAGTCGCAAGCGCATTCCGCGCGTCCTGAACTGTCCGTATTTCAAAAGCCGCGTGCGAATCCTGTTGTGAGTTCGGGGAAGCGGTGCGCGCTCGATTGTCTGTTGGCATCCTTCGGTCTCCGTCGTGTTCGACTGATTGCTCTACCGACAGCAACCACTAGAGCAATCTTCGTGCACATCTCATCGGAGAGTTGCGGGCAGGACACAGCGTGCTGATTACCTATTGCGCGGGTAGAACGTGGCTCGTATTTGAGCCACGCCGGTTCGCATAAAGACCAGCCAGGCTTACAAGCAAACCACCGCGCGCACTCGGCGAGAAATTGTTGTTAGCGCGTGCGAATGGGCGGTGAAATGATACGGGATTGTTCTTTCGTATCGTGTGTGGAGATGATTGTTTTGGGACTTGGTTCGTGCTGATGTGTCTGCGCGCCATGCTCCGACTGTGAGCGGGTATCCACTTGCTTGATTCTCTCGAAATGCGGAGTCAGTTCATCATTATGGAGAGTCAAACCGCGCGGCGGGGCAATGAGAATAGATCGCAGTTGCTCCGTTTCGATGAAGGCTGAAACAGCAGACTGCCCCTGCGCGAGCGCAATGTTATCGAGGCGCGCAACCTCGTTGCGTAATGCACCGAGGCATGCCGCCGTCTCCGCTTTCATTTGGCTGCGCAGAGCCAAAGATTGGGGCGCGCGCGCGGCTTCAATCTCCGCGATAAGCCAGCGCCCGACGAGCCGCTCATCTTCGGTCGGCTGGCGGGCGCGGAGCGTCTCCGGCGCGAGCAGATTGCGGGCGATCTGGACTGTGCGGATCGAGTTCTCAAACTGGAGCGCACGCACGCGGGCGCGATGTCTTGCGCCCACCTGCCCGGCGAAAAAGTTGATGAGCAGACCGTAGGAAAACTCGCGCCGACCGTCCGCCGCTCTGGTGTAGTGAGCGATTACGGGCGCTGGGAGTTTCGGCAGATGGACGAGGCCTTGAGTGCCGCGCGCGAGGGCGTTCTTATTGAGCAGCAGATGAACGTGCGGGTTGCCGGTGTTGCGGTGAATCCCCGCGACCCAGCGCATCTCAGCGATG
>JBJMGS010000363.1:0-12887 GCA_045807785.1 Pyrinomonadaceae bacterium | reverse complement strand
GGAGGGCAGCGGATTCGACGACGAAGATACAGGCGATGTCAGAACCCTCGCACTTAGCTCGGACGGACGATACTTTGCGACTTCCGACGGCTTGGGTGACGTTCTTCTTTGGGCTGTAAATAAGAAACAGCCTCTCCGCAAACTCGACATCGGCTTTTCTGGCGATGACGCAACTACTTTCAGCCCAGACGGGAAAACTATTGCGGTCGGCGGCATAAACCAAAATCTCTTCTTGTTCGACGTGGAGACGGGAAATAAGTTGTGGCAACTACTCCCTTCGTATCAGCCGAGCGAGTCGGAAGTTAGGTTGACTAAAGAACAAGAGCAGCGACAAGCTGCATTAAATGACGCAAAAGCGCTACGCGACAAACAGGCGGCAGTCGAAACCGAAGTTTTTAAGAAGCAGGTCTATATAACCTTCGATCATTTTGGCGACATGACTGACCCCGGCGAGCAGAGGATGGTCGAGTCGGACGAGCCGAAGAAAAGCAGAGTGAGAAAAGACCCCGGAGATGCTAACGCCGTCTGGCTGCGGCTGCACAACGACTCGCCGCTGCCGATTAAGATTCCGACACAGAGCATGTACCTGCCGAACCCGAAATGCTTTTACGAATTTCCGAGCGGCGAGAAAATTCTGGGCTTGTGTGACGACAGGGAAATCAGCGTCTGGATCGGTCTGGAAGATAAAGACGGCAAACCGATCCCTTACGGCTTCGACTTCGGTTCGAGCGCGATTTTGTTACCCGGGAAATCGGTTCTCTTCGCCGTGCCGCGTGGGGCTTTGAAGAACGGCGACGCGATCTCGTTCAGTTTCAGTTTCCAGAAGCCGGACGGCGGTAAGAAGATTGAAAGATACGGGACGGATAAGATTCTAAAATTCAGCGAGTCGGATTTGCCTAAAAAGTAGAGTCGTTGCACGCCGAGCTTCAATGTACGCCGAGCGGCTGCGAGATTCTGTGCGAGGGCATGCCGACGTGGATGTGCGCGCCGGTGGCGGAGCCGGGGATCGCCATGTAGAAGGCGAAGAAGGGGATGCCGTTGGCTTGCAGGTAGGCGATGAGCGCCTGACCCTCGCGGCTCGCGGGACTGAGCGCCACGTCCATCGCGTTGCGGTGGTCGAAGCCGAGCTGGTTGTGGACGCCGGTCTGACCGAAGGCGCTGATGGGTAACTGCCTGCCGAACGTCTGCTGGTAGAAGCTCATCACGCGACCCGCGCCCGAAGAGAGCGACCACGAGCCGGAGCCCGTGTAGCGGATGTAGGCGGTCGTGCGCAGCATCTTGCCCTTTGGCGGGGCGGGCAACTGCGCAGCCTGCTCGACGACCTTCTCCTCGACGAGCGCCTGCGCGACCTGCGCGTCCGCCGCCTCCATCTGCTTATGCGTCTCGGCGACTTTCGCCTGCGCGTCCGTCACGGCCTTCTCGCCCACCTCCAGCTCGTGTTTCGAGACGAGTCCCTCGCCGTAGAGTTCTTTGAGCTTGCCGAGCTTCTCTTCAGCCTGCTTCGCGTCGCGCTCGTAGAAGGTGACGAGTTCGCCCAGACTCTTCTTGTACTCGCCGGTCAGGCGCACGTACTCGTCGCGCAGCGCCGTCAGGTTTTCGGCGGCGGGCGCCTTCTCGTCCCTCGGCTTCTTCGCCGGCGCTTTTTTGGTCGTTGTCTGAGGCTTGCGACTTTGCGCGAACACACTTGAAGGCGAGACGGGCGCGAGCGCGAAGAGTGCGACGAGCAACGTCGTCAATAATCGTAGGGGCAGGGCTCGTCCCTGCCCGCCGCGCATCGGCGCGAAGGAAGGTTCATAATTATTCGACGTTGAAAGAGTACGGACGGTTTGAGCGACCCCACGGTCGCCGCGGGCAGGGACAAGCCCTGCCCCTGCAAATTTACAGCACGTCCTCGTTATTCCCTTCGTCATCGTCGTCGTCCATCAGTGCATCGGCACGTCCGGTCCCTTACCTTTGCCTTTGCGCGCGCGCACCCGTTTGAAGAGGAGCGTGGCGGGGATGCACAGGCAACAGATGAAGGCGAGCAAACGAAACACGCTGATGTAGGAGAGCACGGTCGCCTGCCGCACAAGCATCCCGTACACCGCGCCCGTCGCCTGCTGCGCGCCCGTTACACTAGAGCCGGAGCGCGCCGTCATCGCCCCCTGTATCTGCTGCATGCGCTGCTGCACGATCGGATTATACGGGTTAATGTGTGCGCCGAGATCAACCATGTGCGTCTGCACGCCGCGCGAGAGGAGCGTCGCGACCGCCGCGATGCCGACGCCGCCGCCCGTGTTGCGCATCAAATTGAACACCCCCGCCGCGTTGCCCATCTGCTCGTTCGGGAGCGTGCCCATCGCCATCGTGGTGAGCGGCACGAAGACGAAACCCATCGCCGCGCCGCTGATGATGCTCGGCACGACGATGCTCCCCATCGAGATTTGCAGGTTGATGTCCGAGAACATGTAGGTCGAGTAGGCGAGCACCGAGAAGCCGAAGATGATCAGCCACCGCCCGTCGATCTTCCCGACCAGCCGACCGATCAAAACCATCGAGAGAATCGAGCCGATCCCGCGCGGGCTGACCGCCAGGCCGCTCTGCACCGCCGGATAACCCAAAAGCGTTTGCAGGAAGAGCGGCAAGAGCGCAATCGTCCCGTACAGCACGACGCCGACCATCGTCATCAAAAGTGTGCCGACCGCGAAGTTGCGATTCCCCAGCACGCGCAGGTTTACAATCGGCTCTTTTGAGCGCAACTCCCAGACGACGAACGCGACGAGCGTCGCCACCGCGAAGACCGCCGTCCACAGGATGAAGTTCGACGAGAACCAGTCTTCTTCCTGCCCCTTGTCGAGCACGAGCTGGAGCGCCGACAACCCGACCGCCATCAGCCCGAAGCCGATGTAGTCGATGCGCCCAGGCTTCTGGTTCTTAATGTAGGGCGGGTCTTCGATAAAGGCGTTCGCCATCAGCACGGCGATGATGCCGATGGGCACGTTGATGTAGAAAATCCAGCGCCACGAATAGTTGTCCGTGATCCAGCCGCCGAGCGTCGGCCCGACAATCGGCGCGACGACGACGCCCATGCCGAAGACCGCCATCGCCGAGCCGCGCTTCTCCGGCGGGAAGCTCTCCATCAAGACCGCCTGCGCGATGGGCTGCAACGCGCCGCCGCCCGCGCCCTGAATGATGCGCGCGACGATGATCATGCCGAGGCTTGCCGCCGCGCCGCACAGGATCGAAGAGAGCGTGAAGATGATGATGCAGACGACGAGGAAGCGCTTGCGCCCGAAGTAGCGCGAGAGCCAGTTGGTCGCGGGCAGGATGATGGCGTTCGAGACGAGGTAGCTCGTCAAGACCCACGTCGCCTCTTCGGGCGTCGCCGAGAGGTTCCCGGCGATGTGCGGCAGCGCGACGTTCGCGACCGAAGTGTCGAGCACTTCCATGAAGGTCGCGAGCATGACCGACGCCGCGATGAGCCACGGGCTATAGCTCGGCTTCCAGACCTGCGGCGGCGAAGGCTGCGGCTGCTTCAGGGCACGCGCCGACGCCGCGCCGCCTCCGGCGCGCGCTCCCCCACGCGCGGGCAGAGACCCCGCGCCCGTGCCTGCCACCGCCTCGCCCATCAGCTAATCTTCACCTCCGGCTCGACCGACATGCCGGGTGCGAGCAGGTGTCCGGGGTCTGGCTGCTCGTCGAAGACGATCTTGACGGGCACGCGCTGCACGACCTTGACGTAGTTGCCGGTCGCGTTCTCCGCCGGCATCATGCTGAAGCGCGAGCCCGTGCCCGCCTGCAAGCTGTCGATGTGCCCCTTGAAAGTTTTGCCGGGGTAAGCGTCAACGCTGATCTCGACCTCTTGCCCGATGTGCATCTTGCCGATCTGGCTCTCCTTGAAGTTCGCCGTCACCCAAATCTCGCCGGAGACGACCGCCAGCAGAGGCTGACCGACCTGCACGAGCGCGCCCTCTTCGACCGACTTGTTCGTCACGCGCCCTGACTCCGGCGCGTAAATCTTCGTGTAGGAGAGTTCCAACTCGGCCTGCGCGACCGCCGCACGCAGTTGCTCAATCGTCGCGCCCGCCGACTCTGCCTGCGCCTGACTGACGGCGACCTGCTGCGGCGCGGTGTTGGCCTGCGCGAGACGACCCTGCGCCTCGCCGACACCCGCCTGCGCGCCGCTGACCTGCGTCTGCGCTCGCCGCGCGTTCTCGGCGGCGGTCGTCTCCGCCGCGCGCGCCTCGTTGACCTGCGCTTCTGCCGCCGCCACGTGGCCCTGCGCCGCCGCGACCTGCGCGTCAGCCGTGCGCGCCGCCGCGACCGCCTGATCGTAGCGCTGCCGCGAAATCTCGTCCTTCGAGAGAAGCTCCTGGTAGCGCGCCACGTCCGCGTCCGCGCGCGTCGCCTCGGCCTGAGCCGCGACGAGTTGCGAGCGCGCCTGCGAGACGTTCGCCTGCGCCGTCGCCACGCCCGACGCGGCTTGCGCGATGCGCGTGCGCTCGGCGGCTGCCGCCGCGCGCTGCGACTCCACGCCCGTCTGCGCCTGCCTCACGGTCGCCGTCGCCTGCTGTACGCTCGCGCGCGTGTTGGCGCGCGTCAGCTCGACACCCGTGCGCGCTTCTCTGAGACGCGCCTCGCCCGCCGAGAGCGCGGCGCGCGCCTGTTCAAGTCGCGCCTCGTAGTCGCGCGGGTCGATCTCGGCGATGAGGTCGCCCTCCTTCACGTCCTGATTGCTCTTGACGTAAATCTTCGAGACGTAGCCGGAGAGCTTCGGGCTGACCGTGACGATGTGCCCGTCGATGAAGGCGTCGTCCGTGGTTTCATGCGTGCGCGCGTGCAGCCAGTAGCGCACGCCGAAGATCACCCCGACGAGAAGGACGATGGCGCCCGCGATCAAAAATATGCGGCGCTTGCGCATCGACTTCAGGCGCGAGCGTTTGCCGGGCGCGGGTGGCACGTCGTCGCCCACATCCTCTGCGCTCACGTTCTCCGCCAAGCCGGGCTGCGCGTCGTCTTCAACGTCCGCCGCTGCCGCCGCGCGCGCACGCGTCGCGCGATGCCCCACAGGGCCGCGCTCCTGCTCTTTCTCGACATCCTGCTCCAACACTTCCGCCATAGTCTTCCTCACTTAATCTATATCTATCAGTGCCGAATTATGCCGTCCGCGAATGATCTACTCCGCAATTATCCCCAACTCTTCACCGCCGACGCGCAAAATCGTCGCGCCGCGTACTGACCATCGCCCAGACCCCGCGTCACCAGCGGAACGTCTCGGCGCGACCGAGCGCGGCGGCAAGGTTCAGGCGCGCGGCGTTGTAGAGCGTGAGCGCGTTGACCTGCGCGTCGCGCGAGTTGGCGAGCGAGGTCTGCGCGGCCACGACTTCGAGATTGTCCGCCACGCCCGCGCGAAAGCGGTCGCGCGCCATCTCCAACTCGCGTTCCGAGAGGCGCACGCTCTCGTCCGCCGCGCGCACTTGCTGTGCCGCCGTGCGCAGCCCCGACAAGGCGAGGCGCACGTCCTCTTCGACCTGCCCGCGCACGTTGCCCAACTCCAACTCGGTCTGTCGCGTCCGGCTCTCGGCGACGGCGACGCGCCCGCGCGTCAGCCCGCCGTTAAAGACCGGCACGTTCAACTGGATCGCGGCGCGCCGCGTCGGGAGCGTCGTGTTCGTCGGCGTGATGCCGCTCACGCCGTAGTCGCCGACGAAGGCGACCGAAGGGAGCTGTTCCGCGCTGATCGCTTTGCGCTCAAGCTCGCTCACCCTGATCTCTGCTTCGGCGATGCGCACTTCGGGGCGGTTCTCGCCGGCTTGCGCCACCGCCGCCTCGGTCGAGGGCGCGGCGTCGTCCGTGAAGCGCAGGATGTCGGTCAGGGTCAGCGGGCTTTCGAGCGGGAGGCCGACGACGCGCTGCAAGTTCAGCCGCGCCTGCTCGGAAGAGAACTGCGCCTGCGCGAGCCGCAACTGCTCGGCGGCGAGCCGCGTCTCGGCGCGCGTCACGTCAACGCCGGTCGCCACGCCCGCGTCGCGCTGATCCTGCGCGAGCTTCAACAGCGTCTGCGCCAGCTCGACGTTCGCCTGTGCCGCCCCGACCGCACGCTCCGCGCGCAGGGCTTCGAGATAAGTGAGCGAGACGCCCGCCGCCACCTGCTCGCGCGCGAGCTGCTCCTGCGCCTCCGCGACGCGCACGCCCGCGCGTCCTGCCTGATAGTTGCGGATCGCCGAGAGGTCGAAAATGTTCTGCACGAGGCGCGCACGCGCGTCGAAGTTGTTAAAGGGGCCGATGAAGGTGGTTGCGATGCCGGGGAACGTGCCGGCTTGGAAGCCGAGCGCCGCGAGGTTCTCCGTCACGCTCGCCTGATAGGCCGACGCAGAGATGTTCGGCAGCAGCCCCGCGCGCGACTCCGTTCTCAGTCCCTCCGCCTCGCGCTTGCGCTCGCGCGCGAGCAAGGTCGCGAGGTTGTTGTCCAGCGCGAGCCGGATGGCTTCGTCGAGACTGAGCGTCTGCGGCGCGCCCGTCGCCAGCTTCGCCGCGCCCGGCAGCGCGCGCCCGCCGCCGAGCACGCCCCGCGCGGGCACCGCGCCGCCGACGATCCCGCCTGACGTACCAGACGACGCGCCGGACGATGCACCTGCCGCGCCGCCCTGACCGGAAGTCTGACCCGGCTGCCCTGAAGTTTGATTCGTCTGCGCGGGCGGCGTCGCTTGCTGGCTGTTGCCACTCTGCGCGCCCGCCTGATCCTGACCTGTGGTCGTCGTCGTCTGTCCGGCAGGCGGCGAAGTCTGCTGACGCGCGTGCGCCGCCGCCGACCCGAAAGTCGTGACGAAGACGAATACGAAACTTAAACGAATGGCTCTCACGAACGCCCCCTTGTGCGCGACGCGGCGCGCTTCTGCTCGCGTCATCTCTCGCCGAGCGTCTCCAGCATGTTGTGCCTGAGTCGCGTCAGCAGTTCGCTCAGCGCGGCTTTGTCCTTATTACTCATGCCCTTCAACATCTCGCGCACGCGCGCGTAATGACCGGGCAAAATCGTGTCGAGTAGCTTGCGCCCGGCTTTCGTCAGGCGCACGAGGCGCACGCGCCGATCCTCCGGAGCGTTGATGCGCTCGACTAGCCCGCGCTGTTCGAGACAGTCGGCGAGGCCGGTGACGTTGGCGCGGCTCACTAACAGCAACTCGCCCAGCTCGTGCATCGGGCAGCCCTCGTCCCCGAAGCGGCTCAGAATCATCAGCGCGTTGAAGGCTCCGAGCGAGAGCTTGTGCGCCTCGACGCGGCGCGCGAAGTGCGTCTGGATCACGTCGCAGGTGTAGATCAGGTTGACGAGCAGCTCGACCGAGGGGCGGTGGAACTCCGCATACTCCTCGCCGTGCTGCCGCATCCGGCTCAAATAATGGCTCTCGCGCTTGTCCGTCGCTGTCTTGGCGCTGCTGTGTGTCGTGCTCATAAGGATTATTAAATTTTATACTAAAGGACTTGATTGTCAAGTTCTTAACTAACTTGTCACGTTTCCGATTTGGTGGACTGCGTCATGATTCCAGAGCACCGCCAGGTCGGGCGGGGCGGGGATGGTCGGGCGACGCGCGAGTCCGGCGCGGCGTCCCGGTTGTGATAATCTGGGGCACGTTAGGCTGGCGATGTGTCGGCGTTCACACGCGCGTGTGACGAGCGCGAAAATTATTCGGGAGGGATGATCTGTGATGTGGATGAAAACGGGGAAGAGCGCCGGCGCTTGGCTGCTGGCGCTCGCGGCGGTCGCGGCGTCGCCCGCACCGCTGCTCGCGCAGCGGCGCGCGGCGGCGGGCGGTGAGCTGGCGGATTTGAACGCGAAGATTCGGCGCTTCTCGCCGACGGTCGTCACCGCCGACACGTCTCGCCTCTCGGCGGGCGACCGCCGCGCGCTCGCGAAGATCATCGAGGCGGCGCGGCTGCTCGACCCGCTCTTCCTGCGCCAGGTGTGGAGCGGCAACGCCGCGCTCGAGAGTAAACTCAAGGCCGACACGAGCCCGCTCGGTCGCGCGCGCCTACACTACTTCTACATCAACGACGGCCCCTGGTCGCGCCTCGACGACAACCTCGCCTTCCTGCCCGGCGTGCCGCGCGAGAAAGTGCCGCAGGCGAACTACTACCCGGACGACATGACGAAGGACGAGTTCGAGCGCTGGGTCTCGACGCTCGACCCGGCGGAGAAGGAGCGCGCGACGGGCTTCTTCTACACGATCCGCCGCGCGGCGGGCGGCGGGCTTCGCACGGTGCCGTACAGCGAAGAGTACCGCGAGTTCCTCGAACCGGCGTCGAAGCTCTTGCGCGAGGCCGCACAACTCACGACGAACGCGACGCTGCGCGACTTTTTACAGAAGCGCGCCGCTGCGTTCCAGTCGAATGACTACTACGAATCGGACGTGGCATGGATGGATTTGGACACGCCCATCGAAGTGACCATCGGCCCTTACGAAACTTACTCGGACGAGTTGTATAGCTACAAGGCCGCGTTCGAGGCTTACGTCACGCTGCGCGACGAGGCGGAGTCGGCGAAGCTGGCGCGCTTCAGCAACTATCTGCAAGAGTTGGAAGACAACCTGCCGATCGATCCGCAGTACCGCAACCCGAAGCTCGGCGCGGCGTCGCCGATCCGCGTCGTCAATGTCGTCTTCACCGCGGGCGAGGGCAACAGCGGCGTGCAGACAGCCGCGTACAACCTGCCGAACGACGAGCGGGTCGTGCGTGAGAAGGGCTCGAAGCGCGTCATGCTCAAGAACGTGCAGGAGGCGAAGTTCAAGCAGACGCTCCTGCCGATCTCTCGCGTCGTGCTCTCGGCGGCGGATCAGCGCCGCGTCTCCTTCGAGTCGTTCTTCACGCACGTCCTCGCGCACGAGCTGATGCACGGGCTTGGGCCCCACACGATCTCGGTCAATGGTCAGCAGACGACCGTGCGCGCCCAGCTCAAAGACACTTACTCCGCTCTCGAAGAGGCGAAGGCCGACGTGACCGGCTTGTGGGCTTTGCAGTATCTGATTGACAAGGGCGTCGTCGAGCGCTCGATGGAGCAGACGCTCTACACGACTTACTTAGCGAGCATGTTCCGCTCGGTGCGCTTCGGCATCAAGGAAGCGCACGGGCGCGGCGTCGCGATGCAGTTCAACTACCTCACGGACGAGGGCGCCATCAGCTTCGACGAGCGCGCGGGCACCTTCACGGTCGTCCCCGCGCGCTTCAAAGAGGGCGTGCGCAAGCTGACGCGCGACATCATGACGGCGCAGGCCGAAGGCTCTTACGACAAGGCGAAGGCGCTGCTCGATACCTACGGCGTCGTCCGCCCGCAGATGCAGCGCGCGCTCGACCGGATGAAGAACGTGCCCGTTGACATCGAGCCGATCTACCCGCTCACCTCGCGCCGCGGCGCGAGGTGAAAGAGAGCGCGGCGCAACCGGCCACCGACGCCGCTCTGTCCAGAGGCGTGCGGCGGAAAGTTTTAGCTGGGCCTGAACTGGAGACGGCAACCGACGAAAGGAAAAACAGTTGAGCAATCTCGACGCGGTGCGAGGCGTTTACGATGCGTTCGCCAAAGGCGACATCCCGGCGGTGCTGGGCTTCTTGAGCCCTGACATCGAATGGACGGAAACCGAAGGCTTCCCCTATGGCGGCACTTACGTAGGTCCCAACGCCGTGCTCGAAGGCGTCTTCATGCGTCTCGGCACGGAGTGGGACGGCTTCGCCGCCGCGCCCGGAGAGTTCGTTGACGGCGGCGACAAGGTCGTCGCGCTGGGCAAGTACAGCGGGAAGTACAAAGCCACGGGCAAGAGCTTTCAGGCGAACTTCGCCCACGTCTGGTGGGTGCGGGAAGGGAAGGCGATCAGGTTCGTGCAGTACGCGGACACGCACATCGTCCAGCAGGCGTTACAGTCCTAGACCGCACGCGAGCGGGCGGGAATAAGAGGACGGCTATTCGACTCTGAACCAGTCGAAGTCGGCATAGCCGTTTTCGCGCGGGTGCCCCGCTCCCACGGCGAAGATGCCGACCTTCGCCCCGATCCATCTGCCCGCGCGCGCCTTGAACGACTCGCCCACGGGCGAGAAACTCCGCCCGTCCGCGCTGTAACTGAAATTGCAGACCGCGCCCTGCGACACGCTCACGCGCAGGTAGAAAGTATTACTCCGCAACGGCAGGCCGGCGCTCTCCGATCCCTTGCCGCCGACCGCGGCATCTTTAACGACCGTCTGCGAGATGGAAAGCCTGCCGGCCTGACTCTTCACCGAGACGTAAGCGTAGTCCTGCCCCAACACGACGAGCCCGGTTGCTTCGCCGTCGGCGCGCGGCGTGAAGGTGACCTTCGTCGTGGCGTTGAAGACGGGCGCGGGGAATTTCTGTAACAGGAGATTGGGCACGTCCCAGAAATTCTTGGAGCCCTCGGGCGGCGGCACGTTGAACAGGCGCAGGAATCCAAGCCCGCCTGCGGGGAAGGCCCAGGCGTCTCCAGGGTTAGCCTGCCACTGCCACTGAAGGCCGAGCCCGTTTTCGTCAAACTCGTCCGACTCAGCCGGGGTCGCCGACGGGTAGGTTCTCCCGACGTTCGGTTTTTTGTAAGTCAGGGTGGGCTCGCCTGTGCCCTCGGCGCTCGCGTTGACGCCGATGACGGGCCAGTCGTTCGTCCACTTCATCGGCTGAAGATGGACGACCCGCCCGTAAACGCCCTTGTCCTGAAAGTGTATGAACCAGGACTCGCCCGCCTGCGTCTCGACCCACGCGCCCTGATGCGGCCCGTTGACGTTCGTCTCGCCTTGAGCGAGCACGATCTTTTCCTCGTAGGGGCCGTAGATGTGGCGCGCGCGCAAGACCAGTTGCCAGCCCGTCTCGACGCCCCCGGCGGGGGCGAAGATGTAGTAGTAGCCGTTGCGCTGGTAGAGCTTCGGCCCTTCGACGGTGGGGTGTCTGTCGTGACCGTCGAAGACCAACACGCCGTCGTCGAGCAGCCTCGTCCCGTCGGCGCTCAGGCGGCTGATGACGAGAATGCTCTTGACGCCGGAGCGACTCGCCGCCATCGCGCTCACCAGATAGGCGTGGCCGTCCGCGTCCCACAAAGGGCACGGATCGATCCAGCCTTTCGCCTGCTTGATCAGCAGAGGCTCTGACCAGGGGCCTGCCGGGTCGGCGGCTTTCACGAGATAGATGCCGTAGTCTGGATCGGGGTAGTAGATGTAGAACTCGCCCGCGTGATAGCGAATGGCGGGTGCCCACGCGCCGTTCCCGTGCTGGGGGCGGCTGTAGACGTCGAGCGGCGGTTGGCGTGTCAAGGCGTGACCGATGATAATCCAGTTGACCAAATCCTTCGAGTGCAGGATGGGCAGCCCCGGCACGGCATCGAAACTCGACGCCGTCATGTAAAAATCGTCGCCGACGCGGATCGCGTCCGGGTCGGAATAGTCGGCGTGAATGATGGGGTTGCGATACGTCCCGTCCCCACGGTCGGCGACCCAGACTTTGGAGACCGAGCCGTCCTTCCGATTCGCCGGGGGCGTGGTTTGCGCCGACGCCGCCAGAGATAGAAATGCGGGGACGCAGAACATGACGCCGCCCCGCGCGAGCCGCTTCCAGAGTCTCACCTGTCTTCCTTTCGTCGCCGCCGTCTCACTGCCGGATCGAGAGATAGTGCAGCGTGCGTCATGTGCTGTGATGAAGCAGGAGCCGATCGCGTGCGCGTCCAAGCGACCCGCCGAGTGTCACGCATGATATTAATCACACGAATCTTGCCTAGCCGAAATTGAAATTGGCAAGTGGAGCAGTGAGACAGGAGTTGAGACAAACGATAACGGGCAGCCATGTGGCTGCCCGTCACTGATTGAACCTCTCTCGGCGTCTTCGGGCGCGGCGCGCCTGAGCCTTGTCGCTATCCTCCGCGCTTAGACGGCGGCGCGGGCTGTCTTCGCTGGCGCGACCGGGCGCGTTGCCGGAACGGTCGCGCGCCTGAACACGGCGCGCCAGCTAATGACGAGCGACGGGACGAAGCAGGCCGCGGCGATGCAGCTCCAGACCACCGAGACGAATCCCGGCTCGCCTAGAGCTCTCACCGCCGGGACGGCCAGCAGTGCCCGCGCCACGACGAAGACCATCGCGAACGGGTAGCTGCGGGTCATCCACTCCTGATGCTGCCGAATGTCGCCCCTGCGCACCGCGTACAGCGCGATGGTGGTTGTCAGGAGCCACCCGCAAGACTGGATGGTGGCGGCCATCACCAGAGACGACGGCCCCAGAATGATCGCGACCGGGACGGCGAGCGGCGCGGAGATGACCACCCCGGTCACATAGAGCCTGCCCAGAATGCGGTGCAGGCGCGGGCTGCGTCGGCGCAGCCGGGCGGAGAACTGGAACGGCGCGAGGAGGAGGGCGACCGCGCCTGCGACCCCGTGTGGCAGCAGCAGCCACTTCACCGGCTCGACGTGCTGCCAGACGGGAGACTTCGAGTTCAGAAACGGCGTCTCGTAGAGGTAGAAGACGAAGAGCGTCATCAGGCCGAAGACGGCGAAGAAGATGTGCTTGGCGCGGCTTGAGCGAACTGACATAAGAGACCTCCTCCGGCGCAAGTGGCAGCAACGTCACACGGGGCGGCGATTAAGCTTTTGCCCTCACCTCTATACGCGAAAAGGAGCGGCGCGAAGGATCATTCCCCCCCCCGCGGAAATTCAAAACCTGCCTGAAGCGCTGTGATGAAAGATAAACCTGTCAATATTGACAGTTACCTCGGGGGATGACGGCCCATAAGATTTAGTCAGTCGTCAAAGCGTTGATTCGCCGGATGGTTTAGTCAGTCAAACAGGAGAGTTAAGAATGAAGAAGGTAATCTTCTCATGTTGTGTTCTGGTTTTCGCCTTCGCGGCGGCGAGCAGTTCGGCTTTTGCGCAAAAGGAGACGG
>JBJMGS010000362.1:0-9236 GCA_045807785.1 Pyrinomonadaceae bacterium | reverse complement strand
TCTCATCCCGAACCGCGCGCAAGGTTACCGGCGCAGGTCGGACGGAAGCTTGCGCAACTCCCCGCTCGCCGACAACAGCTACAAAGTTCCCGGCGGCGGCTTCGTCTCGACGGTCGAAGATTTAGCCAGGCTCGCCATCGCCATGCAGACGGGGAAACTGTTGAAGCGCGAGACCGTGGAGCAGATGTACACGCGGCAGAAACTTCGCGACGGCAAGGAGACGAACTACGGGCTCGGCTGGAGCGTGGCGGCGGTGAACGGCCAACGCTACGTTGGTCACAGCGGCGCGCAGCAGCGCGTGAGCACGATCCTGCAAACCGTGCCGGACAAGGGCGTGGCGGTCGCGATCATGGTCAACGTCGAAGACACGGGGCTCACGCCGCTCGCGAATCAGATTCTGGATGTGTTGATGAAGTGAGCGGCTCAGAAGCCCCTGAAAGGGGCGAAATATTTGTAGCCCACGGCGTGAGCCGTGGGGTTAATGTCATGAACAAAATTGAGAGCCCCTGAAAGGGGCGAAAGAATTATGATCCGAAATTCTTTCGCCCCTTTCAGAGGCTCTCATGTTTTGCCTAACCATCACTCACAACTCACGCCGTGGGCTACTTTCTGTCCCCCCTGACGGAGCTGCCTCAATCGACACCTACCGCGCCGTCAACTCGTCCGCCAGTTTCCCCGCGTCGTACATCCGCCTCAACGCCTCGATGATCGCAGCCGAGTGGACGGCGACGGCGCGACCCCCCTCTGCCTCTTCAACGTACCAGTAACGGTTCGGCAGCTTCTGGATGTTGCTGTCGAAGTTCAAGCCGACGATCTCCGCGTCGCGGTTGATGACGGGCGAGCCGGAGTTGCCGCCGATGGTGTCCGCCGTATAGACGAAATTGAACGGCGTCGAAAGCTCGATCTTCTGCTTCCCTTCCTTCCAGCGTTCGGGCAAATCGTAGGGAGCCTTCTCGTCGAAGCCGCGCGCGCGTTCGTAGAGACCGTAAAAAGTGGTCTTGTAAGGGACGAGTGTCGTGTCCTCCTCGTAGCCGAGCACGCGACCGTAGGAGATGCGCGGGCTGAACGTCGCGTCCGGATAAACCGACTTGCCGTACACGGCGAAGCGCGCCTCCGCGATCTTCTGCCCCGCGCCCGTCTCCACACTCAGGATGTGCTGCTCGTTCCACGCGCGCAGCTCTCTGTAGATCGGCTCGACGCGACGCGCGAGCGCGATGAGCGGATCGTCGGACTTGGCGACCGCCCCCGCGCCGCCTTCGACGAGAGACTTGCGGAAGGCGACGTCGGCAAGCTTCGTGCCCGCGACGACCTTGCGCGCGACATCCGCAGGCGTTCCGCCTTCGAGCGCGGCGCGGATGAACGGGTCGTTCGCGCCCAGAGTCTTCTGCGCCTCGGTGAGCCACGCGGCGAGGATAGCTTCCTCAAGATCAGGATAGACGGGCGCGGGCGAGAGCATCGTGAGCTTCAGGGATTCCAGCCGGTTGTCGCGAAACTCGTCGAGCCGCTGGCTGTTATTTTTGCGCGTCTCTTCCGCGTAACGCACGATCTGCGAGGCAAGCGTGCCGAGTCGCGAAGGCGTCAGCACGGTGAAAGCGATGCGCTTCGCCATCGGCGGCAGTTCCGTGTAAGCCTTACCGATCTCGTCCCACGCCGGGGCGTATTTCTGTTGCAACTCTGAGCGGCGCGCGATCTCTTCGCGCAGGCGCTTCTCCTCGTCCGCCTTGCGCGCGAACATGCGCGGGTTGCTCAAGCCTTCCTGCTGTCCCACAAGCCGCTTGATCGAATTTTCCAAACTGCGACGCGTGGCTTGCGCGCGTCGCGCCTGCTCCTGCCCCAGCGAGGCGTAGCGCGCGAGCGCGTCGCGACGCGAAGTCCAGACCTGCATCTGCAAAGGATTGCCGACGTCGCGCTGGTACTGTAGCTGCGCGGTGGTGAGCAGCCGGTTCGTCGAGCCGGGGTTGCCGGGCGCGACGACGAACTCGCCTTCAGCGGGGCCAGACTTCGACCACTTGAAATAGTGCTCGGTCTTGATCGGCCTGTCGTTTTCGTAAACGCGGAAGAAGGCGAAGTCGAGATCGTAGCGCGGGTAGGTGAAGTTGTCGTAGTCGCCGCCGAAGAAGGCGATCTGTTCTTCGGGAGCCATCACGAGCCGGATGTCCGTATATTTTTTGAAGCGGTACAGCCAATACTCGCCGCCGCTGTAGAGCGTCACGACGTCGGAGCGCAGACCCGTCTTCTCGCTCGACTCCTTCTCGATGACCGCCGCCTCGCTCTTGCGCTGCTCGTTCGCCTGCGCGTCGGTCGAGCCCGGCTTGACCGCAGACTGCACGCGCCGCGTCACGTCCTCATAAGAGACGAGCACGTTGATTTCCAAATCCGGGCACTTCATCTCCTCGGCGGGCGTGCGCGCGTAGAAGCCGTTTCGCACGTAGTCGTGCTCCCTGGTCGAGACCTTCGAGAGCTGACCCGAGGCGACGTGCTGGTTCGTCATCAACAATCCGTCCGGCGAGACGAATGAGCCCGACCCACCGTCGTTCAGGCGCACCGATGCGAGCCGCACGTTGTCGAGCCATGCTTGCGTCGGCTCGAACTGGTAACGCTCCTTCCACTGCTTGAGCGGCGGGTTGTCGAACGTCCACATCCCCTCGTCGGCGCGCGCGCGCGGGGCAAGCTGAGTCAGAAAAAACAGTGTGAGCAGGCAGGCGAGAATCTTTCTCATCATTGAACTCCGGTATTGTTTAAGAGATTCGGGGAGGGAGATTATAACTGCGCCGCACAGAAAATGCTGCCGGGGAAGGTGCGGCGCGCGATGTTACTTCGGCGCGACCGCGCCGAAGCGTTTGCGGAAGCCGGGCGAGCCGAGACGCAGGGCGAGCCAGTCGCCGAAGATTTCGGGCGTCTGCATCCAGATGGTGAACCACTGCGCGATCTCTTCCTTCTCCGCACGCTTGCGTGCGTCAACGGCCTTGTTCGCCGCGATCATCTGCGCGCGCTGTTTGCCCTTCTGCGCCGTCTCGCGCACGCGCCGCAAGCCTTCCTGATCCTTCGTGCGGACGAACTGTTTGCGCAGATTTTCGAGTCGCTTGATCGAGCCTTCCGCCTGCGCGAAATCCGAGAAGCGCAGGACGTTGCGCAGCATCGGCTCGTAAGGATCAACCGAGCGCCAGCGCGCGTCCATCTCCAGCACCTCGGCGTGGCGCAACTCCGCGCCCTCGTCCGCCAGCAGACGCGCGACCGAAGTCGGGCTCTCCTTCGCGCCCTCGCCGAAGCGCTCGCCGACCGCGGCGAATATCTCATCCAGCTCGCGCTCGCCGACCGTCTCACAGTCGAGGTGCTCCCACACCTCGATGATGAGCTCGCGCTTCGTGCGCGACTTCCACGCCCGTTTCTGCATCGCTCAATCGTGAATCAATGATCGTGAATCGTCAATCGTCAATCGTGAACCGTAAATGGTAAACCGTGACAAGGAAGGAAGAGATTCCTCTTGTCACGGTTTACGATTGACGATTGACGATTCACGATTTACGCCTCTAGTGCGGTAAAATATTCGCGTCCCACTCTTGGGTTTCAGAGACTCACGGAAAATGTCGAACACGGATCAGGCGCTCGCCGCGCTGCGCGAACATTTCGGGTTTGAGGAGTTTCGCGAGGGGCAGCGCGAGGTGATTGACGCCGTGCTTGCCGGTCACGACACGGTCGTCGTCATGCCGACGGGCGGCGGCAAGTCACTCTGCTACCAACTGCCCGCGCTGATGAAAGACGGCGCGACGGTCGTCGTCTCGCCGCTAATCGCGCTGATGAAGGATCAGGTTGACGCGCTCCACGCGCGCGGTCTGCCAGCCACCTTCGTCAATAGCTCGATTGACTTCGAGGAGCAGAAGGCGCGCATCGCGGGGGTGCGGCGCGGCGACTTCAAGCTCATCTACGTCGCGCCCGAACGCTTCCGCAGCCAGCACTTCGTCGAGGCGCTGCGCGGCGCGCAAGTCTCGCTCTTCGCCGTGGACGAGGCGCACTGCGTCTCGACCTGGGGGCACGACTTCCGACCCGATTTCCTGCGCCTGAAAGACGCCGCCCGCGAGATCGGGCGACCGCAGATCGTCGCGCTCACCGCCACCGCCACGCCTTACGTGCGCGCCGACATCATCGAGCAACTCGGCTTGCAGAGCCCGCGCGCGTTCGTCTCCGGCTTCGACCGACCGAACCTCTCGTTGCGCGTTCTCCACACCGAGAAAGAGCGCGAGAAGATCGCCCACATCCGCGCGCTCGCCTCTGTTGCCGGGGGCGGCTCCGGTATCATCTACTCTTCGACGCGCAAGTCAGTCGAGCAGGTCGCGCGGCGCTTGCAGGAGGCGGGCTTGAGCGTCGTCGCCTACCACGCCGGGATGGAGGACGCCGAGCGCGTGCGCGCGCAGGATCAGTTCATGTCGGGCGAGCGGCAGATGATCGTCGCCACGAACGCCTTCGGCATGGGGATCGACAAGCCCGACATACGCTTCGTCGCGCACTACCACCTGCCCGGCTCCATCGAGGCTTACTATCAGGAGATCGGTCGCGCCGGTCGCGACGGGCTGCCTTCTGCCTGCGCCCTCCTCTTCAACTACGCAGACAAGCGCACGCAGGACTACTTCATCGAAGGCTCTTACCCGCCGCCCGAAACAATCGCGAAAGTTTACGAGGCGCTCGTCGGGACTGCGCAGAAGCGCATCGAGCTTTCGACCAAAGAGATCGCCGCGCGCGCCGGCATCCGCAACGAGATGGCGGTGCAGTCTGCGCTCGTCATTCTGGAGAAAGCCAGACACATCGAGCGGGGCGGCGGCGAGAACCGTGCCGCACTGCGCCTGCTTATGCCCGCACACGTTGCCCGCGAGACGGTCAACGCCAAACGTAGCGCGCGCGATAAACTCGTCCTCTTCGCTCTACTCGGCGCGCACAATTTGAGTGAGCGAATAGATACCGAGCTGAACGTCGCTGAGTTCGCCGCGACGATTGATCTCGACCTCGCCTCGTCGCGACGCTCTCTCGCCTCGCTCGCCGAGGCGGGCGTCGTCTCGTACCAGCCCGCGCGGCGCACGCGCGGCGTCCGTTTGCTCGACGAGCGACCGGTGCAGCGCCTGAACGTGCGCCCGCAGGAGTTGGCGCGCCGCGCCGCGCTCGAACAGCGGAAACTCCGCGAGATGATCTCCTTCTGCTACACGGAGGGCTGCTACCGCGCCTTCATCCTCGACTACTTCGGCGACAACTCGCACGCCGAGAATTGCGGCACGTGCGGCAACTGTCTGGGCGAGCGCGCGAACGCCCCGCGCGCCGCGAGCGCAACCGGGACAGCCCCGCTCGACGCGCCGAGCCGCGTTGACCGTCTGGTGCGCGAGCACACGCCCACGGGGCGCGAGCTGGAATACGAGTTGGACGAGCAGTCGCGCCGCACGCGCGCCTACCGCGAGGCGGAAGCCGCGTCGCGCGTCTCGCCCGAAGAGGAGATCGCCGCCGCCTTCGCGTCGCCCGCCGGGCGCGACGACGTTTCGGTCATGGAGGCGCGCGAGTTGAACGACGCCGAGCGTCTGTGCGTGCGCAAGATTCTCGCGTGCGCCGCGCGTATGGAGGGTCGTTTCGGCAAGGGCATCCTCGCCGCCACCCTGCGCGGCTCGCGCTCCGCCAAGATTACGCAAGCCGGGCTCGACAAACTTTCGACTTACGGCATTCTCTCTGACATGACGCAGGACGAGATCATGCTCTACGTGGATGCGCTCGTCGCCGCCGGCCACTTGCGCGTCACGGGCGGCGCATACCCGACCGTCCAGCTCACCGCCGCGGGCGACGACGTGATGCGCGAGCGCGCCGAAGTTAAACTCGCGCTCCCCGCTGATGCGCCGACCGCGCCCACTCACGCCCGCGCTTCATCTTCAACCGCGTCTCTCTCGTCAAACGGGCGCGGCGGCGCGGCGCAGCCTGCGACGAAGCGCGTGAGCACGGTCGAAGAGACCTACGCCTTCTACCACGCGGGCATGACCATTGAGGAGATTTGCGAGCAGCGCGGCTTGTCCGCGATGACCGTCGAGAAGCACCTCGCCGACTGCATTCTGGAGGGTCTGCCCTTCGATCTCTCGCCGCATGTCTCGGAGCACGACCGCGCGCTCATCGAGGGCGCGGTCACAACCTTCGGCGCCGAACGGCTCAAGCCCCTGCGCGATTCGCTCCCGCGCCACATCACTTATCGCATGATCCGCTTCGTCGTCGCAGACCTTCAGCGCGCCGGACAACTGACTCCGGCGACGAGTTAACCTGTCAGTTCCGAGACCATTCATGACCACACACAACGCGCCACACGCACTCCGCTCAGTCTCAACGATAGAGCCGACACCGACCGAGCCACAGCCCGACGTTCCGCCCACACAGCCGCACGATCCGGCGCAGCCAGAACCGCTGCCGCTGCCGCCCGACTCACCGACGCCGCGCGCGCCCGTCACCGAGCCAGACGCGCCGCAGCCCGCCGTCGATCCGCCGACCATCGAGCAGCCGCGTCTCGTCTGATGTAAACTCGACGCGCCGCCGATGGAAACCCACACAAACGATCTGACCGAGATCGCGCGCGCGCTCGAAGCCGTGCCGTTCCGCCCGCACCGTCTGTTTCGCGGCGGCCACGCGCAGACGCTCTTCGCCTACGCCTTCCCGCGCCTCAAGCGTCTACTCCGCGCGGCGCGCGGCGACGAGGCGCGACTTTTCCAGGTCGAGCCGGACGTGAGCGTGCTGGCGCGCTGCCGCTGGCAGCCTGACCGGGAGGCTGCGCCGACCATGCTCATCGTCCATGGGCTCGAAGGTTCGAGCGAGTCTGTGTACATGCTCGGCACCGCCGACAAGGCGTACCGCGCGGGCTTCAATGCCCTGCGCATGAACATCCGCACGTGCGGCGGCACGGAGCACCTCGCCCCCACGCTCTACCACAGCGGCATGACGCAAGACATCAGCGCCGTCGTCCGAGAGCTTTCGGAGCACGACGGCTTCGACGAGCTTTACCTCGCGGGCTTCTCGCTCGGCGGCAACCAGTCGCTGAAATTCGCGGGCGAGTCTGGCGACGACGCGCCACGCGCGCTCTGCGGCGTCTGCGCCGTCTCGCCCTCGCTCGATCTCTCGGCCTGCGCCGCCGCCATCTCGCGCCGCTCCAACGCGCTCTACAACCAGAGCTTCGTCCTGAGTCTGAAAAGGCGGATGCGCCGCGCCGCGCGGCTCTACCCGGAACGCTACGACGCGCGCCGCCTGAAGCAGGTCAGCACCGTGCGCGAGTTCGACGAAATCTACACCGCGCCGCACGGCGGCTTCCGCGACGCCGACGACTACTACGCGCGTTCGAGCGCGCTGCAATTCGTCCCGTCGATCCGCGTGCCCACCCTCGTCATCCACGCCGATGACGATCCGTTCGTCCCGTTCGACTCGTTCCGTCACCCGTCGCTGCGCGAGAACCCGCAGGTCGTCTTTCTCGCCCCGCGCCACGGCGGGCACGTCGGCTTCGTCGCCGACGCGCCACACGGCGAAGATCGCTTCTGGGCTGAGAACCGCATCGTACAGTTCTGCCGACTCCTGCACGAGCGCGCCGTCGCGACCGCCGCCTGATTCGTGCGGCGCGGCTCATGAATGGTAGCAACTCGGCGGGTCATTCGTTGACGAGTTGCGCCCTGTCGCCATAAGCTTTTAGGGATCGATCAAGTAAGGAAAGGTAGGCAGGTAAGGAAAGAAGCGCCCCGCGTGCCTGCGGGTTCGCTTTCGCTCAGGTCGGATGATCATCGCGCTGAAAATTTTGGCCGTTGTGCTGCTCGTGCTGGCGAACGGCTTTTTCGTCGCCTCGGAGTTCTCGATGGTCGGCGTGCGCCGCATGCGGATCGCGACGCTCGCCGAGGCGGGCGACCGCGGCGCGCGCCGCGTGCTTGCGCTCAAGGACAACCTCGGCGCCTACATCTCCGCCACGCAGCTCGGCGTCACACTTGCCTCGCTTGGCCTGGGCTGGCTCGGCGAGCCGACCGTCGCGCAAATCCTCGAACGTCCGCTCTCTGGCCTCAGCGAAGCGTGGCGTCACGCCGTCGCCTTCACCATCGGCTTCGCCGTCATCACGGCGTTCCACATCATCCTCGGCGAGCAGGTGCCGAAGATGCTCGGCATCGAACGCGCCGAGCGCGTCGTCATCTTCACCTCATCGGTGATGCAGGTCTTCTCGAAAGTTCTCTACTACCCGATTCAGGCTTTGAACTGGGCGGGTACGCGCGTCATCCGCCTGCTGGGAATGCACTCGACCGCCGAGCACGCGACCGTGTACACCGAGGACGAGATTCGTCAGCTCGTCGATCTCTCGCACAAGAGCGGGCACATCGAGGCGGGCGAGCGGCAACTCATCAACCGCGTCTTCGACTTTGCCGACGCAGAGGTGCGCGAGGCGATGGTGCCGCGCACAGCCGTCTCGGCGCTGCCCGCCACCGCCACGCTCGACGAAGCGGAGCGCGCCTTCTGCGATCTAGGCTACTCGCGCCTGCCGGTCTTTCGCGAGCGCCTTGACGACGTGGTCGGCGTGCTCTTCATGAAAGACATCATGCCGTGCCTGCGCGCGCACAACCCCGCGCGCTTCGACATGGAACGGATGCTGCACCCGCCGCTTTTCGTCCCCGCCGCCGCGCGGCTCGGATCGGTGCTGGCGCAGATGCAGCAGGCGCGCACGCACATCGCCTTCGTCGTGGACGAGCACGGCGGCATCGAGGGCATCGTCACGCTCGAAGATTTGTTGGAGGAGATCGTCGGCGAGATCAACGACGAGTACGACGAGGAGACGCGCGCGCAGATCGCCGAGCAGCCCGACGGCACTTACCTTCTGGACGGGATGCTCGCCGTGCGCGACGCAAACCGCCGCTTCAAGCTGAAGCTGCCGGAAGACGCGGGCTATACCACCCTCGCCGGCTTCATGCTGGCGCGTGCGGGACGGATTCTGAAGCCCGGCGAGACGGTCGAGCACGACGGCGCGACCTTCAGGGTCGAGCGCGTCGAACGCCACCGCATCCGCCGCATCAGGTTCACACCCGCGCCCGCCGAGGCGGCGACAGCGGACGAGGAGTTGCCGAGCGCCGCCGACTAATTCGCGCGCGAAAGCCACCGAGATGACGCCCGCGCGCCGAAAAACAATCTACGCGCTACTGCTCGCCTGCGCGTTCCTCTTTCGTCTCTCGTTCGGCTTGTGCTCTGAGTTCTGGGCTGACGACGAG
>JBJMGS010000361.1:0-3799 GCA_045807785.1 Pyrinomonadaceae bacterium | reverse complement strand
CGCCAATGACGTTGATTTTCATGGAGAGCTGTTGGCTAATAGCTGTTAGCCGTTAGCGATTAGCTGTTAGCCGAACCAAAAACTGCGTCGCAACGAAGCTGACCCGCGCGCCCAGGCGTGAAACCTTCTGGCTGAAAGCTAACAGCTAACGGCTGACCGCTGACCGCTATTCCTTCAACAACTCCCGCGCGATGATCAGTTTTTGAATCTCGGAGGTGCCTTCGTAAATTCTGAGGGCGCGGATGTCGCGGTAGAGGCGTTCGACGACCGCGCCGCGGACGAGCCCCGCACCACCATGAATCTGGACGGCTTCATCGATGATGCGCTGGGCGGCTTCCGTGGCGAAGAGCTTCGCCTCGCTCGCCGCGCGCGTGAGCGCGGACTGATGCAGCGTCGCGTCTTCGCCGTCGCGCTCGGCGTCGCGCAGATGAGCCGCCTGATAGACGAGCAGCCGCGCGGCGTCCAGCTCCGTCGCCATCTCGGCGAGCTTGGCTTGCACGAGCTGGTAGGAGGCGAGCGGCGCGCCGAACTGTCGCCGGCGTTTGGCGTGCGCGATGGCTTCGTCGAGCGCGCGCCGCGCCATGCCGCAGGCAGCGGCGCCGACTGACGGGCGGAAGGTGTGCATCGTCTGCATCGCGAGCCGGTGGCCGTCGCCCTCCGCGCCGACACGATCCTCGGCGGGCACGCGCAAGGCGGTGAACTCGATCTCGCCGATAGGGTGCGCCGCGATGAGGCGCGTGCGTTCGCGCACCGCGAAGCCGGGCATCTTCGCGCTGACGACGAAGGCGGACATCTCGGCGCGACCGTCAGCGCGCGTGCCCGTGCGCGCAAAGACCGTGTAGAAGTCCGCGACGCCGGCGTTCGAGATGAGGTGCTTGCGACCGTCGAGCACGTAGGCGTCGCCGTCGAGCCGCGCAGTCGTGGTGATGGAGGAGACATCCGATCCGGCTTCGGGCTCGGTCAGGGCGAAGGCGGCGACGGCGCGCCCTTCAGCGGCGCGCGCGAGCCAGAAGTCGCGGACGTGCGGGGGCGCGGCGAGGCTCACGGCGTAGGTGCCCAGACCCTGCATGACGAAGGCGGCGTCGGCGAGCGCGGACGAGTAGGCAAGTTCCTCGCGGACGACGCAGAGCGAGCGCACATCGAGCCGCGTGTCCGCACGCGCGCGCACGGCGAAGCGCAGCAGGTCGGCTTGCGCGAGCAGCGTGACGAGCGCGCGGAAGTCTTCGTCCGAAGCCTCGTCCGCCTGCGCCGCGTAAGGCTCGATCTCGCGCCACACGAAGCTCGCCACACTCGCCGCCAGGCGGCGGTGATCGTCGGTGAAGAACGGGGCGTGTTCGATGAAGTGATCCATAAGTAACGTGAATCGTGAATCGTCAATCGTGAATCGCTGGAAACTCGTTAGCGTCGCATCGCTCATCGTGGTTTGGGCGGGTGCAAGCCGCTTCAGTTCACGATTGACGATTCACGATTCACGATTGACGCCCGCGAAGCGGGGCTCTCGCTTCGCGTTGAAAGCCTCGTAAGCCTCGCGGAAGTCCGGGTGCTGCATGCAGACGGCCTGCGCCTGCGCCTCCCATTCGAGCGCGGTGTCGAGCGAGACGTGCAGCTCGCGGTTCAACAGCTCCTTCGTCATGGCAAGACCGAAGGCGGGGCCGCGCGCGAGTCGTGCGGCGAGCGCCTGTGTCTCTCCGGCCAGTTGGTCGGCGGGGACGACGCGGTTGTAGAGTCCGATGGCCGCCGCCTCCTGCGCCGAGATGAAGTCGCCGGTGTAGAGCAGCTCTGTTGCCTTCGCCAGGCCGACGAAGCGCGGGAGCAGGAATGCCGCGCCCATGTCCGCGCCAGAGAGCCCGACGCGCACGAAGAGGAAGGCGATCTTCGCGTCCTCCGACGCGACGCGCAGGTCTGCGGCGAGCGCGATGCACGCGCCCGCGCCAGCGACTGTCCCGTTCAGGCTGGCGACGACTGGCTTGCGAAGCGCGCGCATGTTGCGAATCAGCTCGCACGTCAGTCGCGTGAACTCAAGGTGACCTGCGACGTCCAAACTTTGCAGGTCAGCGATGATGTCGCGCACATCGCCGCCCGAACAGAACGCGCGCCCCGCGCCCGTCACGACGACGACGCGCACCTCGCGCTCGTCCTGTAACGCGGCGAAGGCACGGGTCAGCTCGCGATAGACCTCGAAGGTGAGTGCGTTCAGACGCTCCGGCCTGTTCAACGTGATCCGCGCCACGCCGTCGATAGATTCGTAGAGGAAGCTCTTGGGAGAAAACATGACGCGTGAATCGTAAATCGTAAATCGTAAATAGTCCAAGATCGTGCGGCGCGACGATTCACGATTCACGATTCACGATTGACGGCAGTACCGCTGTCGCCTCGATCTCGACCTGCGCGCCGTCTTCGAGCAGGCCGCGGACTTCGACGAGCGCCATCGCGGGGTAGTGCTGTCCCATCAGCGCGCGCCAGCGTTCGCCCAACTCGCGCGTGCGCGCCGCGTACTCGCGCTTGTCCGTGACGTAGATGGTGAGCCGCGCGATTCTGTCGGGCGTGCCGCCGCCCTCGCGGACGACCGCGAGGACATTCTCCAGCGCGCGCGCGAACTGCTCGACGAAATCGTCCGAGACGAGTTTCTGGTTCTCGTCCCACCCGATCTGACCCGCGACGAACAGCAGCTGCCCGCCGCTCTCGGCGAGCACGCCGTTCGCATAGCCGCGCGGGCGGCCTAACGATTCGGGGTTGATGAATTTCATGGCTGAAAGCTGTTAGCTATTAGCTGTTAGCAAAACTCCGCCCTGCACGGACACTCAACTGTTTGGCTGAAAGCTAACAGCTAATAGCTAATAGCTCTAGAACAACACCGTCCCGCCGTCCACGTTGATCGCCTGACCCGTGATGCCGCGCCCGTCTGCGGAGGCGAGCAGGAGCGCGACCGCCGCCACCTCTTCGGGCGCGACGAGCCTGCCTTGCGGCGACATGCGCTTGATGGCTTCGAGGGCGTCCGCTGCGGATCGTCCCGTCTTGGCTTCGATCTGATCGAGCGCGCGCGTCGTCATGTCCGTGTCCACGTAGCCGGGGCAGATGGCGTTGACCGTCACGCCTTTGGTGGCGACTTCGAGCGCGAGCGAGCGCGTTAAGCCTAAGACGCCGTGCTTCGACGCCGCGTAAGCCGCGACGTAGGGCGCGCCGGTCTTGCCCGCAATCGAGGCGATGTTGATGACGCGACCCCAGCCGCGCTCGATCATCGGGGGCAGCGCCGCGCGCGTGCAGTAGAACGTGCCCGTCAGATTGATCGCGAGGTGGCGCTGCCACAACTCGTCGTCGGTCTTCAGAAACGGCGCGCTCTCGGCGATGCCCGCGTTGTTGACGAGGATCGCGGCAGCTTCGCCGAAGGTCTCTGACACGTGCGCGAAAGCCGCGCCGACGCTCGCCGCATCCGCCACGTCGCACGTCTTATACGCGGTGGCGACGCCGAACTCCGCATGAATCTCGTCTGCGACTTTCCTGATCTCCGACTCGGTGCGGGCGAGGAGCGCGACGCCCGCACCTTCGCGCGCGAACGCCATCGCGACGGCGCGACCGATGCCACGACCGCCGCCCGTGATGACGGCGAGCTTGCCTTCGAGTTTCTTCATCAAGACTTCGCCGTGCGCGGCTCGCGTCGTGCGAGGAAGGCGCGGACGCGTTCGCGTGCCTCCTGAGACTCGAAGCATTGGAGCTGCGCCTCGGTTTCGTATTGCAGCATCCGGTCGAGGCTCGCGGCGTCGCTCATGTAAACGGCGTGCTTGGCGGCGGCGATTGACTG
>JBJMGS010000360.1:0-2458 GCA_045807785.1 Pyrinomonadaceae bacterium | reverse complement strand
GCGTCGCGCGAAGTGACGACGAGTCCGATCTTGTGCCCCCCGGCGCGCGCCTGAGCAGCGACGAGCTGGCCCATCGCGCCGTGACCGAAGAGAGCCAGCTTCATCTCGCGGTGCCTCCCGCGTGTGTCTCTTCAGCGCGCGCGAGCAACGTCCGCGCGAGGCGTTGGTAGAGCGAGACGGCTGCGACCAGTTCACGTTTCGAGACGCGCTCGCGGGCGGTGTGCGCGACGAGGATCGAGCCGGGACCGATGAGCAGCGGCACGCCCCAACTCGGCAGATACGGAATGTCTGTCGTGAAGCGCACGACCGTCTGCGCGAAGCCTTCGACCTGCAACAGTCGCAGAGGATCATTCTCGGACAAATATTCTACTGCGACGCGCCCGGCGACGAGTCGTTCGAGTGCGTCTTTAACTTCGCGCGCGGGCGTCACCAGCCGAAACTGCAAGACGGCTTCGGCTTGAGCGGCGGTGACGTTTGGGCGCGTGCCGCCCGCGATGGTGCCGACGTTGCAGGTCGTCTCGCCGAAGAAGTCGTCGCGCTGCCATTGATGCGAGCGCACGTCGGCGATCACGTCGAGCAGCTTCTCAATCGCGGAGTCGCCCTCTTCCGGGTAAGCCGAGTGCGCCTCGCGCCCCGCCGCCATGAGCCGCACGCGCAGCGAGCCTTTCGTGCCCGCGGCGAGCTGGTTGTCGGTCGGCTCGCCGTTGACGATGAAGCGGCAATCTTTCGCCCAAGCGTGCGCTTCGGCAGCGCGCGCGCCGTCGCTCGACATCTCTTCGTCCACGGTGAAGAGGAAGCCGACATCTTTGACGTCCTCGCGACGCAGAGCTTCAGCCGCGCTGATCTGCGCCGCGATGATGCCCTTCGCGTCGCACGCCCCGCGCCCGTGGATGAACTCGTCGTCCTCGGTCGCGGCGATGTGCGGCGGCACGGTGTCCATGTGCGTCGAGAGCACGACGCGCGCCCGATGACCTTTGACCCGTGCGAGGACGTTCGCGCGATCCTTTGCGATCTCCTGCGTCTCGACTTCGTAGCCCAAGCCCGCGAGGTACGCGGCGAGGAAGCGACCGACCGCGCCCTCTTCGCCCGTGACGGAAGGGATATCGATTAGCCGCCGCGTCAACGCGAACAGTTCTTCTTCTATCATGTTGCCAGATTCATTCATCGGCTGACGCCGCGCGCCTCCGTTGCGTGTGTGGCTGTGTGCGTCGGTTCTTCTTCCTCGAAGAACGCAGCGTGGAGCCGTCGAACGGCTTCGATGGCGCGCTCTTCTTCGACGACGAAAGTCAGGTTGATGTTCGACGCGCCCTGCGAGATGAGGAGCACGTTGATGTCGCTGATTGTCGAGAAGACGCGTGCGGCGACGCCGGGCTGGTGGCGCAAACCTTCGCCGACGATGCAGATGATGGCACGTTTCGGCTCGACCGTGACGGCGGCGAAGGGCTTGAGGTCGGCGATGATCTCTGCAATCGCCGACGCGTCCTCGACCGACATTGAGACCGAGACTTCCGAAGTTGTGACGACATCGACGATGGTGCGATGCCGGTCGAAGACCTCGAAGAGGCGACGCAGGAAGCCGAACGCGCCGAGCATCCGCGCCGAAGTGACGTGGACGATAGAGACGTTCGTCTTGTGCGCGATGGCTTTCACCGTGCGCGGCGACATCTCCGTGTCGTAGTAGATGACGGTGTCGTCCGCCTCGGGCTGGCGCGAGTTGCAAATGCGCACGGGGATTTCGCGCACGACCGCGGGCAAGATAGTTTTCGGGTGCAAGACTTTCGCGCCGAAATAAGCCAGCTCCGCCGCCTCCGCGTAACTCATGCGCGGGACGGTGCGCGCCGCGCCGACGACGCGCGGGTCGGCGGTGAGCACGCCCGTCACGTCCGTCCAGATTTGAATCTCCACAGCGTCGAGCGCCGCGCCGACGAGCGCCGCCGAATAGTCCGAGCCGCCGCGACCGAGTGTCGTCGTCTCGCCGCGTGCGGTCGCGCCGATGAAGCCGCCGAGGACGGGGATGACGTTGGCGTTGACGAGCGGCTCGACCTCCGCGCGCGTGCGCTGGTCAGTCTCTTCCTGCAAGGGGGCAGCGCAGGTGTGCTCTTCGTCCGTGACGACGCAGCGGCGCGCGTCAACGGTTCGGGAATCGAGACCTTGCGCGCGCAGGATGGCGGAGAAGAGCGTCGAGGAGAGTCGCTCGCCGAAGGAGACGACCGCGTCTTGCAGGAGCGCGTGCGCGCGCGTGTGCGCGGCGACTTCGCCGAGCAGCGCGCCGATCTCGCGCCGCGTGTCTTCGATGACGGCGGCGAAGTCCGAGACCTCGCTGCCGGAGACGAGGCTCTGTGCCGCGTCGAGGTGGCGCGCGAAATGCGGCGTGAGCGACGAGAGCGCGGCATCGGCGTCACCCGCCTCGGCGCGGCGGAAGGCGGCTAAGAGCGCGTCAGTGACGCGGCTCATCGCG
>JBJMGS010000359.1:0-7559 GCA_045807785.1 Pyrinomonadaceae bacterium | reverse complement strand
GGCGGAAGAGATGAACGCGAAGCTGATCGCGGTCTTCACCGAGTCGGGATTGATGGCGCGCCGGATGGCGGCGCTCAGGCCCGAACAGCGCATCGTCGCCCTGACGCCCTCGGAGCAGGCGCGCAACGAACTGGCGATCATCTGGGGCGTCGAATCCCTCATCCACCCGCCCGCCGAGAGCACCCGCGACTTGATCAAGGTCGGCGACCGCGTGCTGCTCGAAGCCGGACTCGTCCAGCACGCACAGATCATCGTCGTCATGGCGGGCCGGCTCTCCGGGCTCGGCTTGTCGAGCTCGATGACGCTGCACGCCGTCGGCGAAAACACGATCCCGCCGCAGGTCTAAACGCGACGGCGAGACACACCGGAATGAAATGAGCCGCGCGTCATCTCGACGCGCGGCTCTAATCTTTTTAGTCGTAGGTCTTTTACTACTCGACGCGTAAGACCTGGCTGATGGTCTCGCGCAGGTTCTTGGGCGAGGGCTCGGAGGCGGCGAGTTGCTGGGGCTTGCGCCAGTTGTCGAGGATGGCGACCTTTTGCGCGCAGGCGACGGTGCAGAAGGGCGCGCAGTGCTTCTCTGTGTCGTACTCGCGCACGACGTCGGCGGTCGTGTAGTCGGCGAGCGGCGTGCCGGGGTAGCCGCGCTGCTGCGAGCACCAGTGGACGAGACCGTCCTCGCAGATGTAGAGGTAGCGCGCGCCCGAGCGGCAGCGCCAGTCGTTCGCCTTGCCCTGAATCAGGTTCTCCTGAAACCAGTCGAGCCGCGCGTACTCGCGCCTACCCACGTTGCGCGCGAGCTGCCACAGACCCTGCCACGCGCCCTTCACCTCGAAGGGCTGGTAGTTGTGGTGGTCGGGAAGCCGTTGCACTTCGCGATAGACTTTCCGCTCGTTGTCGCTCAAGGGCTTCAACTCGCCGCCGCCGTCGTGGATGACGCCGATTGTGCTGGTGAAGCCGAGTTCGAGCGCGCGCTTGTCGATCTCCAGCGCGTCTTCGGGTTTCTTGACGCCGCTGCCGATGACCGAGTTGATGTTGACCTGAAAATCGGCGTGCTCGGCGAGCCAGCGCAACCGCTTGTCGAGCAGGCGCAGAGATTTCTTCGAGACCTCATCGGGCTCGACGTTGTCGATGCTGATCTGCAAGTAGTCGAGTCCCGCCGCGTTGAACTTCGCGATCTTTTCGGGCGTCAGGTAGTAGCCATTGGTGATGAGCCCGGCGAGCATCCCGCGTTTGCGGACGTGGCGGACGATCTCGTAGATGTCCGGGTGCATCATCGGCTCGCCGCCCGAAATGGTGACGACCGAGGTGCCTAGGTCGGCGAGCTTGTCGAGCCGCCGCTTCATCTCGTCGAACGGCACGGGGTCGGAGGTCTTGTCGTACTCGTTGCAGTAGGTGCAGGCGAGGTTGCAGCGGCGCATCGGGATGACGTGCGCGAGCACTGGGTGGTCGGTCGAAAACAGGGCGCGCGTGATGAAGCGCGCCTCGCGCAGTTTGATGCTTAAGAATGTGCTGCGTCTCATTGTCCGTCTTGATCGATGCCGGGCACGAGCGCCGGGGCGCTGCACGCCTGTTCCGCGAAGCTTGCGGGAGAAGATACGAAATGCGCGCCCGCCTTGCAAGGGCGGCGGAAACGGCGAAGGGCTCCGGTGAGAAAACGCCGGAGCCCTTCGGCTTCCAACCCAAACTTGTCGGCTGTCTTAGCCGCGCAGCTTCTTGACGTCCGCGCCGAGTTCGAGCTTGAAGTCGCTCTTGGCGACCTTCGCGTTCTTCTCAACGTTCATCAGGCGCACGGTGGTCGAGTCGCCGTTCTTCTCGACGACCTTCGTCTGGATCGGCATCCCCGACCCGTCAACCCAGATTTCCTCGTACTGGAAACTCGCGCCGCCCTTGGGGACGAGTTTCAGGTGCGTGGTGGCGACGCCGCCCCACAGCGTCTCGTCGCGCATGTCCTGCACGTCGAAGCTGCTCTTGAGCTGCGCGGCGGAGGCGTTCAGGCCGAAGCCGAGGACGCTCGAAACCTTCGCGTTCTTCGAGGAGGTCGAGCCGACCCAGGCCGAGTTGCGGCGCGGGCTAAAGAGCGTGTACTGCCCGTCGGCGACCGCGAGAATCTCCTGCACCGGGCTCTTCCAATCGACGCGCACGGAGGCGTTGCGACCCGCGCCCGGCAGGTAGAGTACCGTGCCCGTGCGCTTGTCCGAGTCCTTGATTTGCGCGTTGTACTTCTCCATCGAGATGCCGGCGCGCAGAGACTTCAGGTCGCGGCGGTTGCGCTCCATCTTGTTGAAGATCGAGCTGACGAGCCCTGCGCCCTGAGCCTTCGCGGGGGGAACGGTCGTGAGCGTGATGATGGCGGTTAAGAGCACTGCCACGCTCAACGCGAAATATTTCTTCATGCAAACTCCTTCAAGATCGAGGGGGGAACTTCACCTTTGCGCACGGCTCTCAAAAAATCCGTGCGATTATTAGAAAATAGCTATTCGATGTCAACCTCGTAAGCGACGATCCGTCCGCCCTCACCTCTGACCGGATTCGCCCCCTTCACCCGCACGTCGGAACGATTCGTCAACTCTCTGGCGCGCCGTTCCAACTCGTCTGTGCCGGGGTTCGCCGGAAGATTCTCCGACCAGGGGAGCAGCAATTTCAAGGCCGCCGCTTTCGAGCCGTTTAGATGCGGCGCGGCGGGCGCCGGTTCGCCCGTAGCGAACCAGGCCGCGGGCGTCAAAAAGATGAACGCGAGAATTAGCGCCGACAGCACGTCGTACTGCCAGGTTGTACGTCCGTAAGACCAGAAAAGGATTTTTTTGGCTAATCCCAGCAAACAGAATACCCGGCGGAAAATACGAGGAAGGCGACCGGCGGCGGCAGTCTCTAGCGAAGGCGCGCTCGACAGCGCCAAACTGACCTGCCGAGCCGCATTATAACTGTACGCCAGTGCTGGGCGCAACTATCTGCCCGTCCCTCATCTGGACGATCTGGCGGCACATCGCGGCGGCTTCCGGGTTGTGCGTGATCATGATGATGGTCTGGTTGAAGCGATAGTTCATCTCCTGAAACATATTTAGCACTATTGCCGAGTTTTCGGTGTCGAGGTTTCCCGTCGGCTCGTCGGCGAGGATGATGGCGGGCTGGTTGATGACGGCGCGCGCGAGTGCCACGCGCTGCTGCTCGCCGCCCGACATTTCGAGCGGCTTGTGGTGCATCTTGTCTTCGAGCTTGAGGAGTTTCAGCACCTCGCGGCGGCGCTCCTCGCCGTCCTTCTGGCCGCCGTCGCCGCCCGCGTGGATGCGCTCGGCGAGGCGCAGGTTACCCTCTGCGGTCAGCGTCGGGAAGAGGTTGAAGCGCTGGAAGACGAAGCCGATCTTGCGGCGGCGGATGTCTGTGCGGCGCGCGTCCGAGGCGGCGGTCATGTCTTCGCCGTCAATCGAGATGCGCCCGCTGGAAGGCGTGAGCAAGCCGCCCATCAGGTGCAGCAGCGTTGACTTGCCGCACCCGGAAGGTCCCATGATGGCGAGGAACTCGCCCTCCTCGACATCGAGCGAGACGCCGCGCAGGGCGTGGACGTCCACGCTCCCGATGCGATAGACCTTCGCGAGATTTTCGGCTTGCAGGATGGTTTTCATAAGCTCGTCAATCGTCAATCGTCAATCGTCAATCGAAGGCGTGATCAAACGCGCTCACGATTCACGATTCACGATTGACGATTTACGCATAGTTACTCGTATGACAATGCCGTGACCGCGTCCAGACTGGCGGCGCGCATCGCCGGGTAGAGCGCGCCACCGACGCCGCCGCCGACGCCGATGAGCGCGGCGACGAGCGCCCACTTCCAGCCGTACTCGAACGGCAGACCGTAGGCGCGGTGGATGATGAAGCCCGCGGCGAGCGAGACCGCGAAGCCGACGACCAGGCCGAGCAGGCTGATCAGGAGCGCCTCGCGCTCGATGAGCGAGACGATGTAGCCGCGCGACGCGCCGAGCGCCTTCAGGACGCCGATCTCGCGCGTCCGCTCCGTGATCGTCGTGTACATGGCGAGCATCACGACGAGCGCGCTGACAATCGCCGACAAGCCCACCAGCGCGCGCAGGAAGACGCCGAGGAACGGGATGCTCTTCTCGAAGTTGAACATCGGCAGATCGCTCGTGAGCTGAATCTTGTTGCCCGGCAGCGCCTCTGTGATCCGCCGCGCGAGCGTGAGCGCGTCAACGCCAGTTCGCGCCTTGACGAAGATGTACGAGCACTTGCCCGGCGACTGCATCGCGTCCTGCATCGCCGCCAGCGACATCTTCACGCGCGCGCCCGCCTCCGGCGTATAGACGCCGACGATGCGGTAGGGCTTGCCGCCGAAGATGTTGAGCGTCCCGCCCACGCCCGTCTTGCCGTTCTGTGCCTTCGTCTCGTCGATCACGATCTCGTCCGTGGCGGCGGGCGCGCGCCCGTCCACCAGCCGGAGCCCGTTCTGCGCGGCGTAAGCGGCCCAGTCCACGCCCTCTATCTGCTCGAAGCCGAAGCCGCCCCCGCCCTGAAAGACGTAGCGGATGGCGGGCACGGCTGACTCGACGCCGTCGATCTTCGCCAGCTCGTCGGCGTACTTCGTGCTCAAATTCGAGGTCGAAGAGGTCAGCTCCATCCCGCCCGGTCGCGTGAAGATGATCTCGGCGCGCAGATTCGACGAGCGGCGTTGCAGGTCATTCGACATCCCGCGCGAGAGCCCCGTGAACAGCATCACGAGCGCGACGCCCAAGGCGACGCCCGCCACGCTGATCAGCGCGCGCAAAGGTCGCTGCCGGATGTTGTTGACGACGAGATTGTCCATTGCTGTGAGCTGTTAGCGATTAGCTGTTAGCCAGGAATCTTAGTTTTCGGTTTAGCTATAAGCTAACAGCTAATCGCTAATCGCTAACGGCTCCCCGTCAGGGTTTCCTGGCGTCCAGATCGACCACCTTCAGATTCGACCTGTTTTCGAGGACGAACGCTTCGGGCGGGTAGGGTTGATCGACTTTGACGGCGTCGGGCGTCTGGTAGCTGATGCGGATCGAGTAGCGATCCTGCGGGCGCGTCAGCTCGATCTCCGAGGGGAGCGTGTACTTGCCGCCCTCGCCGAAAGGCTTCGGGTTGCGATAGAGCACGTCGGTCGTCAAGGTGCCGTGCGCGTCGAAGGTCTGGATGCGCGCGAGGTGGACGCCGCCGAAGCGGTCGAACCAGAAGCGGCGCAGCAGTCGCGCCGAATGTCCGTCGGCTTCGGGCTGTAACTCTTCCAGTTGGTAATAGCCGCGCACGACGCGCGCGCCCATCTTCGCCGTCGGGCGCGTGTCGGGCTCCTCCGCGAAGGTCTCGCTGCGCGCGTAGATCAGATTCGAGCCCTCGCCGTCGATGGGGCGGACGAGCAGCGCGTCGGTGAAGTGCTGCGGGCGCAGGCCGGAGAAGGCCGAGACGGCGCGCTTTTCCATCGCCGCGTTCTTCTTCTTGTCGCCCGCGCCGCACTCAACCTCGGCGTCGTCCGCGACGAGCCGCTGGTAGTTCGCCTCGTTCGTGCCCATCAAAAAGGTGCGGTACTTTTCGTCGCCCTTCAGCACGGCGACCCAGAACTTCGTGCCGTTCGAAGACATCTCGGCGATCTTCGAGCCGACGAACGGGTCTTGGATGACGAGGTAAATCTGGCCTGGGCGCTCGACCGTCACGTCGCCGTCCGCCGTCTTGTACTTCTCGACGACGCCGCACTTGGCGAAAGAGGTGTCGAGGAATTGTATGTCAACTTTGCCGTGGATGGACTTGATCTGCGCGACGCGGTTGATCTCGGCGAAGAGTTGCGGCGTCTCAGCCTCGGCGAGCGGCTCTAGAAGCGGCGCGACCGCCACCCGTGTCCTGATAAACTTGCTCTTAATCGAGTCGCACCCGGACAAGCCGAGCACACACGCGGCGACGACGAGCGCGGCGACGAGGCGCGCGCGCAGGGGAAGCGCGAGACGAGGGACGACGTGAGCCGCGCGGAGACGGGGCGCGAGTGGCATAAGATTTCGCAGACTAATCCGGTCGAAAATGATAGGCGAAGCTAACAAACGCCTTCCGCCCTTGTCAACGCGCGCCGCCGACCAAGTGCCGCCCGCGTGCCCGCCTCAGTCGAGCAGGAGCGGCGGCTTGTCGAAGCGTTTCCTGACGCCGTCGATGGCGCGGCGCACCTGCGCGCGGCTGATGAGCTTGAGTTCGAGCGCGCGCTTCCCCGGAAAGTCGAGCAGCATCACGCCGAGCAGGATGGTGAGCACGCCGGGACCCGGCACGCCCGGCAGGGCCATCACGACGCCCACGACGACGAGCGCGACGCCGAGGATGTTTTTGGCGATGAGCCCCACCCAGCGCAGGACGGGGTGACGGTCAACCCAGAAGAGCCGCTCGTTCGACGAGTGGAAGTAATCTTCGGGCAGCTTGACGACGATGAAGGTGACGATGGCCGTCGAGACAACGAACGTCACGACGAAGATCAGCGCCCCGTAGAGCAGCCCCGTCCACGTCAGGTGCGCGAGCGCGTACTGCTTCAGTCGTTCGTACATCCCGGCTCTCAACGACCCTTCAACTCCGCCCGCGCCCCGACGAGCGCCCGCAACGTCTCGCCGACGACCTCGCGCGCCGCGCCCTCCAAACCGAACTCGCGCTCCGCCGCCCCCTCCCAGAACTCGTCCAGCCCGCGCGCGCCCGCGCGCTCGAACGCAAGCGCCTGCGCCAAAAGATCGATGATATCCGCTGCCTTCACCAAACGCGCCTCCATACTCGCACGTGCTTCATAGTCCGCGTGCAGGCGGCTGTACACTTCTTTTAAGCTCACATCGAGCCCATCCAACACCTCGTCGAACGCCGCGCGCTCCGCTTTCTGTCGCGCGCCCGCCTCGTAATACTTCGCCATCGTCCGCGGCATGTCCCCCGTGCGCGCCTCCGCCACGTCGTGCAACAGCGCGAGCCTGAGCACGCGCTCGACATCAACCTCGACGCCGCGCGCCCTCACTTCATCCGCCAGCAACATCGCCACGACGCCGACGCCGAACGTGTGCGCCGCCACAGACTCCGCCCCCGGCGCGAGCCCGCGCAACACCCAGCCCGTCCTATCGAGCCGCTTCAAGCGTTGCAGGTCTGTGAGAAATGAGAGCATAAAAGCCGTGAACCGTGAATCGTCAATCGTAAATAGTCAGACCTTGTCTTGAACAATTTACGATTGACGATTCACGATTTACACCTCAGGGAACATCTTCCCCGGATTCAGAATCCCGTTCGGGTCGAGCGCGCGTTTGATGCGCTTCATCATCTCAATGCTCGCCGGGTCGAGCGCCATTGAAAGATACGGGGCTTTGACGTAGCCGATGCCGTGCTCGCCGCTGATCGTGCCTCCGAGTTCGACCGAGACGGCGAAGGTCTCTCTGACGGCTTCGC
Source organism: Pyrinomonadaceae bacterium (assembly GCA_045807785.1). Classification (GTDB taxonomy): domain Bacteria; phylum Acidobacteriota; class Blastocatellia; order Pyrinomonadales; family Pyrinomonadaceae; genus JAIVGV01. The sequence continues at coordinate 140 of JBJMGS010000359.1, read as the reverse complement.
GGGCGCGGCGCATCGCTTCGCGGTCGTCGCGGTCGCACATGAAGTTGACATGAATGTTGCCGTCGCCCGCATGACCGAAGTTGACGACGAACGTCTGGTGGCGCCGCGCGATCTCGTCAACCCGCTCGATCAACTCCGGC
>JBJMGS010000358.1:0-39315 GCA_045807785.1 Pyrinomonadaceae bacterium | reverse complement strand
GTCGGGGCCGGGCCGGAGCCGTTGCGACGCTTACAGCAGCCGGGCGGCCGGACGGCTTACGACGTCATCCTGCTCGCTTACGGGCTGTCCGGCCTCGACGCGCTTGAGATCCTGAAAGAGCTGCGGCTCATGCCGGGTTTTGACGTGCCGGTGGTGGTGGTCACGGGGCAGGGCAACGAAGAGGTGGCGCTGCGGGCCATCAAGCTGGGGGCGGCCGGTTACGTCGTGAAGAACCCCGGCTACCTCTACAAGCTGCCCATCGAGTTAGAAAACGCACACGTCCGCGCCGAGCTGGTGCGGCGCGAGAAGGCTCTGCGCGAGAGCGAGGAGCGGCGGCAGTTGGCGCAGGAAGCGGCGCGCGCCGGCACCTGGGAGTGGGACGTGCAAACAGGGGCGACGGTCTGGTCGGAGATGCTCTGGCAGATGCTCGGGCTCGAACCGGGCGAGGGCGGGACGACCCTCGACAGCTTTACAGAGTTCATCCACTTCGAAGATCGCGAGCGCGTCCTACGCAGAGTCGGCGAGGTGATTGCCGAAGGCGAGGAGTACTACGACGAGTTTCGCGTCGTTCCGCGCGACGGAGGGGCTCTGTGGATGTCTTCGCAGGGCCGCCTCCTCCGCTCGGAGGACGGACAGCCCGAGCGGATACTGGGCGTCAACATCGACATCACCGAACGCAAACGGGCGGACGCGGTCGTCAGGGAGCGCGACCAGCTTCTCCAGTCCATGTTCAGCTCGCTCGCGGCGCACGTCGTCGTCCTAGACCAAGGCGGCTTGATCACCTACGCGAGCCGCTCATGGGTTCAGTTCGGGGTCGAAAATCAAGGGCGACCTGATCGCATATCTGTCGGCGTCAATTACATGGAGGTGTGTCGCCGCGCCGTCTCCGATGGCGCCGACAAGGCGCGCGAGGCGCTGCAAGGGCTCGGCGCCGTCATGTCGCGGGAGCAGGCCACGTTCACCGTCGAATACCCGTGCCACTCGCCGACCAAGCAGCGCTGGTTCCTGATGCACGTTGACCCGATGCCGGCCGAGCACGGCGGGGTCGTCGTCAGCCACATCGACATCACGGAGCGCAAGCTGGCCGCGGAGGCGTTACGCGAGAGCGAAGAGCAGAACCGCGCCATCCTCCGCGCCATCCCCGACCTGATGTTCCTGCAAAGCCGCGACGGAACATATTTGGACTACCACGCCAAAGAGTCCGACATGTTGCTGGCGCCGCCGGAACAGTTCCTCGGCCGGAAGATGCAGGACGTGTTGCCGCCTCCGCTGGCCTCCGAGCTGGCCGACTGCTTCGAGCAGGCGCTCGGTTCGGATAAGCCCGTGCTGATGGAGTACGCGGTACAGGTGCCGCAGGGCGCTCGCGCCTTCGAGGCCTCCATCGTCAGTTGCGACGGCGATAAACTTCTGTCGATAGTGCGCGACATCACCGAACGTAAGGAAGCGGAGGAGTCTTTAAGAAGGGCGCTCGCCGAGGTCCGGCAGTTGAAAGATCGGCTCCACGAAGAAAATATTTACTTACAGGAAGAGATTCGGGTCGCCAGCAACTTCGGGGAGATCGTCGGGCGCAGCGAGGCGCTGGGGCGAGTCTTGCGGCAGGCCGAACAGGTCGCGCCGACGGACACGACCGTCCTCGTCCTCGGCGAGACGGGCACCGGCAAAGAGTTGTTAGCCCGTGCCATTCATAACCTCAGCCCGCGCAACAAACACACGCTGGTGAAAGTCAATTGCGCGGCGCTTCCGGCACCACTCATCGAGTCGGAGCTGTTCGGCCACGAGAAGGGCGCCTTCACCGGCGCGGGTGCCCAGCGGCGCGGACGTTTCGAGCTGGCCGACGGCGGCACGATTTTCCTCGACGAGGTCGGCGAACTCCCCATCGAGTTGCAGGCCAAGCTGCTGCGCGTGCTTGAGCAAGGCGAGTTTGAACGTGTGGGCGGGAGCCGTACCCTGAACGTGGACGTGCGCGTCGTCGCCGCCACCAACCGCGACCTCGCGGCGGCGATGCGCAAAGGTGCATTCCGGCCTGACCTGTACTACCGGCTCAACGTCTATCCGATTACTGTGCCGCCCCTGCGCGAGCGCCGTGAAGACATCCCCTTGCTGGTCACGCACCTCGTCAAGCAACTGAGCGCGAAGATGGGCAAAGAGATCGAGACGGTTCCGCAGAGCGCGATGACCGCGTTAGAGAATTATGACTGGCCCGGCAACGTCCGCGAACTGAGGAACGTGATCGAGCGGGCGGTGATCATCACGCAGGGGGCGAAGCTGCAACTGAGCGACGGCGCTGAGGTGCGGCAGACGGGGGCAGCCCCGCCCCTCCCCGGCGTGCCGTTCGATTCACAGTTTGCTCAAGATTCTGCGGCAGAGACCCTCGCGCAGCACGAGCACGACCTGATTCTTCGCACGCTCAAGCGCGTCAACTGGAAAGTAGAAGGCCCGAGCGGGGCAGCGCGGTTGCTGAACATTCACCCGAGCACACTGCGCACGCGCATGAAGAAGCTAGGGATCGCGAGGTCGTAGATTAGCGGCGCGATGGGTTGAAGGTGACCGTCAAAAGCTTACGGCACGACCTCGAAGGCCACTTTGTTCGACTCCACGAGCGGCCCCTGACAACACTCGACGCGGCGCATGAGCACTAGTTCGTAGTGGCCGGGCGCGAGTCGCGGATACCAGGCGATGCCGCGCTGGCCGATGGTGAACCAATCGACGATCCGCTTCTGCCTAGGCTGTAGCTGGTAGAACTTCCGCGCCGCGCTGTTCTCACACCGCAGGATCAAGTCCGGCTGATCGGCCTGTGTGGTCAGGGTCGTGAGGTAGGGGATGACCTGCCCGTCCCTGCTTAGTCGCGGGCGATCCTGGAAGAGGTCTGTGGACAGGCAATACTTCGCCGCGCTGTCCCCGGTGTTCGCCAGCGAAATGACCACGGGGATGGTTTCGCCGACCTTGAACCGACTTTTCACGGGGCCGTAGAGGCCGCCGCCGGTCTCAATCGTCACGCGGATCGAGCCCTCGGAGGCCGGGGCCGCCGTAGCGACCCCGGCCTTCTCTTGCCGAGGGATCGAGCCACAAAGGATGCCCGCCATTAGCAGCGCAAGCACGTACACCTTTCCCACTGCGCGCCTCCTTTATCACTGACTGCCCGGTGGCGGGTGGCAGTCATTGCTGCGTGCCCGACGTGCCGGCGATGCCCTTATTGACCATCAGCCTGATCTCGGTCCGCCGGTTCTTCGCACGTCCCTCGCTCGTGGTGTTGTCAGCCGTCGGTTCCAGCTCCCCGTACCCGAAGGGCTCCACCAGGTGTTGGAGCGGCAGCTTATGAGTGGCGACCAGGTAGTAGAGAACGGCCTGAGCGCGCCGCTCGCTGAGGGTGCGGTTGCGCGCCGTGTTGCCGGACGAGTCGGCGAAGCCGACGACGGCCAACACCCATCCGTTCGTGTTCTGCGTCTTGACCCACGCCGCGGCCTCGTCGATGTCGGCCTTGGCCTTCGGCCCCAGGACGGAGCTGCCCGTCCTGAAATTGACGGTGATGGTCTTGATGGGGTCGAAGTCGTCGAGGCCGTTGATGCGGTTGTTGGCCGAGTCGGCGGTGTACTGAGCTTTCTCGGCGGCGGAGTGTGCCGAGTCGGCACGGGCCTGCGCCGCGGCTGCTTCCCCCCTGACGGTCGCGACGACGGCATTCGTCTCTTCGAGCTGGCTGGCGAGTCGCTCCTGGTTGGCCTGCTGCTGCCTCAACTGCTCTCTGAGATCGGCCTCGACGGGGTCAACCGTTGTCCTGAGCGCCTGCGCGGCCCTGAGGTCCTGCTCGTCGAAACGAATCCTCTCGGCGACCAGTTGGCCCGCGTCGTTACCAGTGCCGTCGACCTCCAGCCGGAGGCCGCGCAGGATGTGCGCCTCGTCGTAATTCCTCGAACCGCGCATCACCCCTTTCTTATGGCTCTTGACCTCGGTCGCCGAGGTCAGGAGGACGGTCGTCTGCGGGCCGCCCATCGTGTCGCTCATGGTGAACGAGTCGCTTTCGCGCTTGACGACGATGCCTCTGAATTTCCTCACCCTCTCGCCGCTCGACACTTGACGCCCCGCGGCGTCCTGGTTCGGCATGGAATGGGGTTTCTTTGCAAAGGCCTGGCCCGCGCCCGCCAGTGCGAGGACGAAGGCGAGTGCCGTCAGCCTTCGCGTTGAGTACCTCTTGCTTCTCATGGTTTTGCTCCTCTGTGGTTGTCAGTGGCCGAAGAGCCGAGCGGCATTCTGCCGCCCACCGGGTTCGCTTGCGGAAGTGGGCGGCAGGGCTGAACGGGACGCGCCCCCGCGGATTTCACGGGCAGGCCGGGGCTGCCCGCCCCTTCGCTTGTGCCCGAGTGACGTATCAGGTTTTCTTCGGCCAACACTCCCGCTGTACCTCACTCGCCGTTGATTCTAGTGACGACGGACGACCCACAACACTGTCACTTTTGACAGTACTCGACGAAAAAGGGCGGTCATCGTGCGCGCCGGCTCCGTTAGTCCCCGAGGGGCGACGCGGCGGGGCGCCGAGGGGAGACGGTCTCTCCTGTCCCTCGGCGCCCCTCCGTCATTCGCTCCGGACTAAGACCCGCCTATTGTGTGCTGATCGTGTTGGCGATCCCCTTATTCTGCAAGACTCTGACCTCGACCCGCCGGTTCTTGGCGCGGCCTTCGGCGGTCTTGTTGTCGGCGACGGGCTTCGAATCGCCGAACCCGAAGGGCTGCACCAGGCGACGCAGGTCAAGGCTGTGGACGCCGACCAGGTATTGAATGACGGCCTTCGACCGGCGCTCGCTCAGGGCGCGATTCTTTGCCGTGTTCCCCGAAGTGTCCGCGAACCCCACCACCTCGACGAGCCAGCCGTTGGCGTTCCCCTTCGCCTTCTCCGCCTTCCCCCAGGCCGCCGTCTCGTCGAGCAACGCCCGGCCCTCGGGAGTGAGAACGGAGCTGCCCACTTTGAAGAGCACGGCGGTCGTGCGAATCGTCTCGTAATCGTCGAGCCCGTTGATGCGGTTATTAGCCAGCGCCGCGGCCTTGAAGGCGGAATCGGCCTGCGCCTGCGCCGCGTCGGCCCTGGCTCTCGCGTCGTTGGCGAGGGCCGTGTTCTCCGCGATCTGTCCGGCCATCCGGCGCGCCTCTTCCGCTGCTTCTTTGGCGGCCTGCTCCGCCGCACTAATCCTCGACTCGTTCTCCTTCGCCATCGCGTCCGTCTGCTCAAGGGACTGCGCTGATCTCAAGTCCTGCTCGTCGAACCTGACCCACTCGGCCACGAGGTTGCCGTCGGAGTCGCCCCTCCCCTGTGCTTGCAGCCGCAGGCCGCGCATGATGTAGGTGACGGGGTAGTCTTTCTTGCCGCGCAGGCCCTTGGAGTGCGAGGTCACGTCCGTGCTGCCCGTCAGGAGCACGGTGTACTCGCCGCCGGAAGGGTCGCGTACTTTGAACGTGTCGCCGTTTCGGTGGCTGACAATGCCCTGAATCTTTTGCTTACTGCCCTGCGACACTTGGGCCGGGCGGACGTTGTCCGCGTTTTGGGCTAATGACGGCACTGCGGTCAGAATCAGAAAGGTGACGGCGATAGCCGCTAGCCCGGCAACTGCTTTGACATTTCTCATGGCGTCTGCTCCTTTTTCCTTCGTGGCGGCCAAACAGCTGGCTGGATGGGCTGCCGATCATCTGGTCTAACTTGCGAAACGGACAGAGGCCTTGTGCGGCTGCTGACAAGATTGCTCCGTCCACGGCTCCTCCTTGCTTATCTCCGAGTGCGATGCACCAGTCTTTCTTCAGCCATGACGCCTGATGCATCTCACGCACGAATGATTCTAGTGACTTCGAATTGCCCTTAATACTGTCAATTCTGACAGTGTGAGTTGAAAAGTTGGTCGTTTTTGTACACTCGCCGGGCGTCCTTACCTTTTGTCACTAAGGGATAGGCCGTCAGGGGCGAGAGATATACGAAGCTGGTTTCACGCGTGGTGTGAGGCCACGGCAGGTAAGTCTGCTGAGGAGAAATTTGCGGCGCGCGCCGCCGCTAAGAGCGACTAGCGAAAGGCTGTCATTGAAATGCTTCGGTTCAGGATAATGTCGAACTCCGTGCCGGGGCTCACCTCCGCCTCCTCGCCCTTCTTGATCACGCCGCGCGCCGCGCCGATCACGCCGCCCGTGACGGCACCGGTCGCGCCGTTGAAGATGCCCCCGACGACGACACCGCGTCCGACGAACTTGGCGTTGCGCTTCTTTGAGGACTGCCCCTTGACCTCTCCCTCGTTGTCGGCGCTGTCGGAAGCGGCCAGCGAACCGCTGATCGTGTGCGGCACGCCGTCGGGACGTTTGATGGAAGAGAAGGTCACGTTGATGCTTCCGGCCTGGCTCTTGCGGCTGGCGCGCTCGACGTGCGAGATGCTCCCCGTGACGGTGCTGCCCGCCGGGATCACCTGAACGCCGCCCGCGTACACGGGCGTCACCACGGTCGAGGTGAAGTGATCGCCGACGTGTGCGTTCTTTGAACTCAATTTCTCGTTCAGGCGCAGGCGGATGACCGCCCCTTCAGGGACGGCGTACACGGGCGGCTTGCGCCGCTTCTGGCCCGACGCCGCCGGTACGACGCACGCCACCACGACCGATGCCGTCAGGAAGAATGCGGCCAACCTGCTCTGCGTAGTTCCAACCCGAAGCATCTTGAAACCTCCCGGCGGCCACGGCCCTTCGGGGCGCGGCCGCGTGCATTAGAACTTCCACCCCAGAGAGGTGCTGACCCCCAGATCGTTCTTACCCGCCGCGACCGGCGGCTTGCTGTCGAAGTTTTCGTAGACGTGAAAGCCCCAGTAGAGGTCTTTGACGAGCTTGATGCGCATGTCGTTCTTCAACTGCATCCTCGTGCGCCCCGGCGTCGTGAGACTCGGATAGAGGATGAAGCGGGAGCTGATGTCCGTGGTCGTGAAGCGGAAGATGTTGAAGTCGAGACCGGCCAGGGCGTCGGAGTTGGTGGCGCGGGGCCTGTCCGCCGGGGCTGAATAATTCTCGCGCGTCCCGGCCAGCCCGCCGAAAACTGAGATTCTGGTTCGCTCCGTCTGTCGCAGGTTCCGCCCGAGCAAGCCCCCGACGGTCGTCCGCAGTGCGAGGCTCTGCTGGTCGCTGCGGAGCAGGTCGAACAGCCCGCCCGCATACCAGCGGGGCGACAGTTGCTTTCGGTAATCGAGGTTGAACTCATTGCGCGCGCTGCTCGTCCCTTTGTGCTGACCGCTAAAGACCGACTCGAGGCTGGCGGTCAGGGAGTGCTCGCCCCTGCGGTAAGTCGCGGACGAGGAGAACTCCGTCTGGTACTGTTCGTTCCCGCTGGTGAAACTGAAGCCGAGATCGATCGTCCCCTCCAACTGACGGAAGAACCCCGCCTCGGCCGGCGTGATCTTCAGCACGGCTGCCTGGCGCACCCGGGCGGCGGTTCCGATCTGAAAATTGTCCGCGGCGCCGGCGGGCGGGGCCAGCCGCAGAGGCTCCGTGAATAGCTGTCCGTCCGTCAGGGCGATGAGGTATCTGTCTTTGCTCTCCAGTCGAGCCACCTTCGCCCAATCGAGCAGCACGTCACCGGCCATGTAGCTCGCCTTGAATTTGAGTTCCCCGCGCTGGAGCCCTTTGATCTCTCCGGTGAGCTGATCGCCGTTCGTGAGGGTGACGACGTCGTCCTTATGTTTGGCCTGCGCTGGTGACGCGCAAAGGAGCGCCGCCGCAAAGACAAGGATGAGGAGGCGGAATGGCTCTGGTCGCAACCGATCTCTCAGCATGATAAAACCCCCGGGAGCGGGCCGCCCGTGTCAGTCCGCGGCTGACCGCGCTCCGGCACGTGTACTCGTCAGGCCGCCTCTCCAACCCGCACGAGAATGAGCTAAACGTGCTCCACCTTCCCGGCCAAATCCATCAGCAGCAGCTCAACCTTCAGCTTCTCATACTTACCCTCGATCAACTTCTTCAGCAACTTCAAACGAACGGTGTGCGCGTCCGTCTCCTTCTTCGGGTCTTTAGAAAAATCCTCGCCGAGGATCAATTTATATGCCCCACAGTCCCGGTGATCGAGAATTATGACCTCGTGAATCTTGTGAAGATCGATGGCGAGCGCCAGGTGATCCCAGAAAGTTTTATTCCATTCAGGATACTTCTCCGTGACCGCCCCAAGTGCGGCTCCGGCCAAGACGACGTGATCGTATTTCTCTTTCAGACCGCTGGCCGCCATGTAGCGACTCGTCTTATCGATCAAACGAAAATCCATACAACTGAGTAACAGAGCCTCTGCCTGATGATCAGATGCCAGCACTACTTCCCGTGGCATGACCGAAGCCAGCCCGACGGCGCCTGCTGCCAGAGTCATCGTCTTGAGTAGATCGCGACGATCTCTCCCGGACACATCCATGCCGGATTTCCGCTTCATGAGATTCCTCCACAAATCTATTCATCCCCGGATAGCAGGCGAGCGAGGCCCGATACTATCGGGAGCCGGTAGAGACGTCACCTGTAAAAAGTGACAGTTATCCCTCTTCTTTCAGGCCGATAAAATTTGCCCGTGTGATCTCGAAATTCAGGAAGGTGGTGAAGAATGATGAGGAGACTTAGCAGGGCCTTTCAAATCGCCGCAGCGTGCGGCGCGCTACTGTTGTTGTGCAGCGCCGACGCGGCGGCACAGGACGTTCGTTTCAACTACCTGCAAGGGACGCAGTTCTCGAAGTACAGGACTTACAAATGGGTCACGGCGCCGGGCGTCCAATACCCGAATCAGCTTCTCGACGGGCAGATCAAGCAGTCCATCGACGCGCAGCTCTCCACTAAGGGGCTGACCAGAACCGACACCGACGAGCCAGACCTCTACGTCATCTATCAGCTCGCCGTCGATCAGGAGAAGCAGTGGAACGCCTACAGCACGGGCGGCGACATGTGGGGCTGGGGCGGCTGGGGCGGCTGGGGCGGCAGGGGCATGGGCGGCATGTCTTCGACGACCGTCACCAGTTCGACCATCAACGTCGGGACGCTAAACCTCGACCTCTACGACGTGGGGACGAAGAAGCAGATCTGGCGCGGGATGGCGACCAAGACCGTGAAGCATCAGAAAGACCCGCAGAAGCTCCAGAAGAATCTGGACAAGGCGATGGCGAAGCTGCTCAAGAACTACCCGCCGCCCGTGAAGTAGCGGGGAGGGAAGGCCACGCGCCGAAATAGAGGAGGCTCGTATGAAGGCGATCGTCGGGAGCGTTTGTTGTGTCTTGTGCCTCTGCCTGACAGCAGCCACCGGGCGGGCGCCGGCGCAAGCCGAGAAGCCGAAGCCGGCGCAAGCCGAGAGGCCGAAGAAGGAGAAGTTCGGGGCGCTCGCCTACCTGCCGAGCGGCGCCGGCCCCGCGATGGTCGCCGCGGGCGCGCGGGCCAACATCGATCTCTACGTCAACAGCTACACGGGCGACGAGGAAGCGAAGACGCTGGCCGCGACGCTGCGCGAAGGCGGATCGGACGCCCTGCTCAAGGCGCTCGAGAACGCCGACTCGAGGGGCAAGATCACCATTAGCGGCAGAGTCGGTTTCTACGACCTGAAACTCATCCGCTCAAGGCCGACGAAGGAGGGGCGGCACATTTATGCCGTGGGGGATCGGCCCATGGGCTTTCTGGAGCTGTATTTCTCCGGCAGGTCGAGAGACTACGAATTCGGCATTCTCATGCTCGACCTGAAGAAGGACAGCAAGGGCAAGGAGAAAGGTGAAGGCACCTTAATTTATGCGGCGAAGATCAAGCTGCTCAACGGCAAAACTCTCGACATAGAGAACTACGGCATCCAACCCATCCGGCTGATGGGCGTGCGTCAGTTGTAGCGGGGCGCCCAGACGAATAAGCGGAGTGAGAGGCAGTCGTGACGAAGGGTCGGGTCGAACGGTCATGTCGAGACTGCGAGAGGTCACGAAGGTCTCGTGCAGTCTCGGATGCGGCGTGTGTGATTAGCTCTCCGGCTTGCCCGACTCTAACAGCAGCAGCCGCCTCAGTCTCATCCGTGCCTTGTGCAGTTGCGACTTCGAGGTGCCGACCGCGCAGCCGAGCATGCACGCGACTTCCTCGTGGGTGTAACCCTCCACGTCATACAGGACGAAGACCGTCCGAGAACCCGTAGGCAGCCGCGACAGTGCCGCGCTCAGAGCCATCTGATCAAAGACCCGCGGGGGCACGCCGTGTTGGTTGAGGTGTGAGGCCGACTCTTCCGCTTCGATGTCTTCGGTCACATCTTCCCTGCGTCGCTTGACGCGCCGGAAACTCATCAACACCTCGTTGATCGTGATGCGGTGCAGCCAGGTGGTGAACAGGCACTCGCCGCGGAAGGAGCCGATCTTGCGGAGGAGCTGGATGAAGACCTCCTGCGTCAAGTCTTCGGCATCCGCCGGGTTGTGCGTCATGCGCAGACACAGCGAATAGACTCGGTGGCTGTGGCGGCTGTACAACTCGCCGACGGACGACATGGCCCCGCCGGCTGCAGCGCGCGCCAGCGCGTAATCCGGGTCTCGCGGCGTGTCGGCCGGCGCCCCGATGAAAAAAGCCAGGGGGTTGCGCAACTCATATCCTGCTGTCTGATTCATGTCACTCTCTCCAACGTCCCTTTGACCGAACCGCTTGTCTAACACATGGGAAGGGCTGAGACCGCCCACGCGACGCATCAGCCGACTTGGAGGCATCATCTCCCGCAGCCCTCTTCCCGCAGCCCTTTGGCCGCGTCCCGATCCGAGTCTATTGTCAGGGTCAGCCTGTCGGTAACTGTCATAATTGACAGGTTGATGAGGATTGTTAAACAGGCGTGTCCGATGGGCGCCGCCGAGGGGCTCCTGGGGGAGACTATGGCTCGCCTTTGCCGGCGTACCCTCGTCGGCTCTGGTTGACCGACAGGCCGTCGGGCGCTCTGATGAGGAGTTGATGAAAATTGCCATCGCGGTGCTTCCCCCCGGCGGGGTAGAAGGCGAGAACGTAACGGGACAAAACTTCTCTGGAGATCGTCTGGAGGGCTTCGGTGTAGTTCCTGTCGGTGGCATAGACGTTGACCCCGCCGGTCTCTTCGGTCAGGCCGCTCACGTCGAGGATGGTCGGCAGAGGCCGTCCGTAACTGACGGTGTAACCGGACGAGAAGGAAGGCATGGTCACCGTGTAGACGGTCACGTCGGCGGCGTTGGCGCGCTCGATGACGGTCTGCGGCGAGACGGTGTCGCCCGTGGGGAAGCCGTCGCTGATGACGACCACGGCGCGTTTGACCGCGAGCTCGCCCGCAGCCCGGCGCGCCCGCTTGACGAGCAGGCGCACGGCGTCGTCAACGGCGTCGTAGGCGTGCGTCGAGAGTCCCAGCTCGTCACGCGTGGCCGAAGCGAAGGCTTTGTCGAGCTTGCGCCGGTTGTCGGTCAGCGGCTGGAGCACCTTCACATTCATGCCGAAGGAGACGACCGCGAAACGCGAGCGCGGCCCCGACAGGCGCTCCGTGAAAAGCGCCGCCGCCCGGCGGAGCATCTCCATCTCGCCCCGCGTCATACTGCCCGACACGTCGAGCGCGAGGACGAGATCGAGCGGACACCGTGCTTCGCCGCCCGTCGTCTCGGCGTTGAAGAAACTGATCGGACGCTCGACGCCGTCTTCAAAGAGCCGGAAATCCGTGCTCCGCAGGCCACGCACGATCTGTCCCGCGGCATCTCTGACGATCACCTCAACCGGCACCAGATCGGTATCGACGCGGATGACTTCGCCGGGGGCCACCTCTTCGCCGCGCGCAGATGCGCGCCGCGCCCTGACGTGTCCACTCGCCTCTTGCGCGCTCGTTGGCGGCGGCAGGAAAAGCAGCAGGAGCAGGACGAGGAGCTGCCTCAGAAGTCGCGCGAAGAGAGAAGCATGGTGGCTGGTGGGCGATGAATCACAGTTAAGCGGAGGCTTCCCGTCGGGTTGTTCGCCGACGCGGTGTGTTTGCGCTCTGTGCTTTGTCAGCTTCATGACGGTGACCGTGCCGCTTGCCGCCGCGCCCTCGCGCGAACGGGAAACCTTCCGCGCTTAATGCATCGCGCGTTTTCGATAGCTCATGCCGAGCCACATGGCGAGGACGCCCGCCACGATCAAGAGGGCCGGGACAAAGAGCCGCACGTCCGTCAACAGACGTTGCGCCCACACGCGCACCCCCGCTGTCTCATCAACTGCCTGTGGGGTCGGGCCTTGCTGATCCCGAAGGTGAATCTGCACGTTACGCTCCGTCTGCTGAAGAACGTCGTGCAGCCCGTCCAGAACTCCTGACTCGACGACGCGCCGCTTCAAGCTGCCGAACAACCCGCCGAACGCGTCTGCGCGCGAGCGGTTGAAGTAGGCCAGATAGGTGGTATCGGAAGCGACGCCATCGGCGGGCACGTTCATGAGAAACGTCAGCGAGAATGAAGCATCAATGTAGTGGTTGGCGTAGAGGTGCTTGGTCGCGGCAAAGATCTGTCGGCTGTTGTCCTGCTGGCGCGCGTAAGTCGCGGTATGCGTGACGACGATAACGGGTTTGAGGCCGAACCTGATCCGAGACCAGCGCAGGGTGTTCTCCACGCCCGGCAGCTCGCGCCGCGGGAAGCCTCGCAGGTAGGCGGCGAACTCCGGCGCAGAGTCGTTGATGAAGGGCAGGGAAGTGAGCAGGGACGACTGCTCCTGTGCGAGATGCACCGTGTGCTCACGGTCGTCGTACTCGATGAGCGCCGCGTCGCCGCGCGCCAGATAGTCCCGCACGTAGTCAAAGAGCATCGACTGAAATAGCCGATTGGCTTGAAGGGCATGATCGGGGGCGTCCCAGTTCACCTCTCTTTGCAGCCGTCCGATCATCGCGGCAGACATCTTCAACTTGCAGTTGCCGACCGAGCACTGCCCGATGTTCTCAAGATCGCTATTTTCCAGCGTCAGCGGTAGCAGGTCTGCGAGGGTCGGCGGCGTGCCGATCCTGCCGCCGCCGAGCAGGGCGCGGTTATCCTGCGTCAAGCTCTCCTTAAAGGCGGCCAGCACTGTCGCGGGCATCCCTTGCAAGCGCATGACGCCGCAGAAGGCCACCTCTCGCTTGTCCGCCGACGGGAGCAGCTTGACGACCATCTCGCCCCGTTCGAGCGCGCCGAACTCGTCGGCGGTGAAGGCGGCCTGCCGGCTCAGCGCGTTGCGGAACTGCTCGGCTGGAGTCTGCGCCGCGGAAGTCGCCGCCCCCGCCCACACGAGCGCGGCCAGAGCGATGATCTTCAGCAGCATGCTGATATGACTCGGCAGGTGAAGGCGCTGTACCGCAGTAATCCGACGGACTAATTCAGGTGTGGAGACCATCTCTTCTCTTCTCGTCGGGCGCGTAGAAGAAAGGTTCATTCTTCGCGGGCACAGGGCGAGCCTCGGCGCCTCCCCTGTCGGAAGATAAGTCTGCGGCAGCAGCGCGATAACTGTCAGAACTTACAGGGAGGAGCTGGAAAGGCGGCGTGTGTGGCGAGCGCGCCCGTGCGTGAGCGCGCCGTGGACGGGGAAGCGCCGGAGGCGTCGGGTTCGTGCGGGAAGGGGGCTCGGTGAGCTGACCCGATGCCGAGCCCGTCAGGAGGAGTCGCCCCTTCGCCTTCAGAAAGGCGGGTTCATGGTTACAACACGCTTAAATGAGTGCAGAGAACCTGTCAAAACTGACAGGTTCGCATTGCTGTAGAAGGAATAGAATCGGCTCGTTTAGTCGCCGAACCAGATTTCAGCAGAGAGTAGAAAGGGGCCTGTAATGTTCGATAAAGAAAATGAGGATTGTCATGATGAACTTAGCCCGACAGAGACACCCCGCGAAGCCGTTCGCGAAGATCCGCTAGCCGACACCAGCCAGCTGATCTCGCACGACATTCCGGCGGGTGTGGATCGCCGGAGCTTCCTGATCCGCAGCGCGGTGGTCGGCGCGGCAGCGATGATGACGGGCAAGAGCCTCTTAGCTGCGGAGAGAACATCCGAGGCAGTCAGATCGCTGCCGGTGTTCCCGACCTCTCGAGGACTGTTTCTGCAGTTGTCATCGAAAGGGCCCATCATGATCACGGGCGACGAGTTCTACAAAGTCGGGCCCGGCCCCTCAAGCTCGCACACCATCGGCCCGATGCGTATCACCTATGATTTCTACCAGCGGTGCACGAAGCTGCCCGCCGACAAACTCGCGAAGGCGACCGCGCTGAGGGTCAACCTGTTCGGCAGTCTCAGTGCTACAGGCAAGGGACATGCTACGGAAGTAGCTACGCTGGCAGGTTTGATCGGTATGGAACCGGCCACAGTTGACCCGCTGTTTCTTGACGGCCTGAAAGCAAAGCCTGACCAGTCGTTCAAAGTTAAGCTCGGCGGCAAAGAGATCCCGGTCTCGCTCAAGGACGTCATCTACGATTCTCCGAAAGGCGACTTCCATCACCAAAACACGATGGTTTGCCATCTCCTGGGCGGCGATGAAGATCTGTACTCGCTGGAGTACTACTCCGTCGGCGGCGGATTCATCGAGTGGAAAGGCTACGAGCCGCCGAAGAAGAGTGCTCCGAAGTACCCGTTCGAGACCATGAAGCAGCTTCGTGCCCATGCGGACAACAACAAGCTGTCCATCGGACAGGTGATGCTGGCGAATGAAATGTCGATTTCCGGCAAGAGCGAAGCGGAAGTCAATGCCTTCATCGACAAGATCATCAACGCGATGCTCGCGACGGTCAAGTCGGGGCTCGCCATGTCGGAAGACGACGTACTTCCCGGCCCGATCAAGCTGCACAGCAAAGCGGCGACGGTCTATAAGCGCGCGATGGACGAGGAGAATGCGGGCGACCGCGGAGTCGGCCTGCTCTCCGCCTGTGCGATAGCCGCTTCCGAGGAGAACGCCCGCGGCCACCTGGTCATCACCGCCCCGACGGGCGGCTCGGCCGGAGTCATGCCCTCCCTCGTCTACGCCCTGATGGAAGGGCGCAAGATCTCGCGCGAAAAGGTCCGCGAAGGCATGCTCGCCGCCCTCGGGGTAGGCTATCTCTGCAAGCATCACGCGACGTTGTCTGCCGCCGAGGGCGGCTGCCAGGCCGAGATCGGGGTGGCTTCCGCCATGGCCGCGGCATTGGTGGCGACGGCGCGCGGAGCCGATTCGCGGGTGGTCGAGAACGCCGCGGAATCGGCCCTCGAGCATCACCTGGGCATGACCTGCGACCCGGTGGCCGGGTACGTGCAGGTCCCGTGCATTGAAAGATGTGCGTTCGGCGCCGTCAAGGCCTGGACAGCCTATGCGATCGCCAGCAACGAGATCGCCAACCGTCACCGCATCGGACTCGACGAAACCGTGGCGGCCCTGGCCCAGACCGCCAAGGAGATGAACAGCAAGTACAAGGAGACGAGCGAGGCGGGACTCGCCATCTCCGTCGCCCTGGTGGAATGTTAGCGACGACGCGTAAGCGGAGAAGAGGCTCGGCCTCGGGCGAGGCCGGCCTGGTCTTCCCCGTAGTGATCTGCTGACGCGAACCGGCTCCGGTGGAACACGGTTGGAGAATTGCTCCACCAGTATGCTCTTTCCACGGCTCACCAAGTCTAGGGAAGTTCCTTACGACTTGGTGAGCCAGCGCGATCCCTGCACCTGTTAATCAATTTCAGGATGACTTTCGGGCGGACGTTCAGTCTGTTGAGACACCGTATGTACATGAAGCTCTTAGTCGCAGCGGCGTTGGTCTCAGTGACTTTGTTCGCGAGTCCCGCCTTCGCACAGTCTCCGGCAACTCAAGTGGACAGTCGGCGGACGGAAGTCGCCGCGGAGGAACCCAAACCGGTCAAACCGGAGAACAAAGTCCCTGCCGAAGAATCCAAATCGAGCAAAGCTGAAGAATCCAAACCAAGCAAGCCGGAGATCAAAGTCGCGGCGGAGGAACCCAGACCTGCCGACTTGCAGAGCGAGGTCGAGGCCGTGAAGGCTGAGAACGCCGCCGTGCGCGAACTACTCCGCAAGATGGAAGAACAGCAGAAAACTCTGCTGGAACAGGTCGATCGTTTGCAGCAAAGGCTCGACGGCACAGCGACCGCCGATGCGCAGCCCGTCGGTCAGCCGCCGGGGCAGCCGGAAGCGGACGCCCAGCCACGGGCGGCGGACGCGGCGGATGCTGCCGCGTCGCCCGCATCCGGTCCCGGAAAACAGGCGAAGACCAATGAACGTTACAGAGATGGAATTATCATCTGGGAAACGGACGAAGATGCCAAGGTGCCGTTCCTGCTGAAGTTCAACAACAACACCCAGTTCCGGTATCTCAATACAACTTCGTCGAACGACACTTTTACAGACCACCTGGGCGTCGTCCGCGAGGTTCATAAGCGCAACGATCTGACGGTCAATCGTTCGATGTTCATCCTGGGCGGCTACGTGTTCGACAAGAGGCTGCGCTATAGCCTCACCGTCTGGACCTCCGCCGGGGCCGCCTCGATCGTCGTCGCCGGTAACATCGGCTGGCAGGTCAACAAGAAACTCACGATCACGGGAGGCTACACGGGCGTGCCCGGCAGCCGTTCGCTGGTGAACACGTTCCCATTCTTTGCCGGGACCGACCGGAGCATGGCGGACAACTTCTTCCGCCCCGGCTTCACGCAGGGCGTCTGGGCGAACGGAGACCTCGGCCACGGGGTGAACTATCTGGCGTTTGTCGGCAACGGCCTCAACACGCTGAACGTCTCGGCCAACAAGATCGACCCGCATCTGCTCGTGTCCGGCAGCGTCTGGTGGGAGCCGCTCGGCGCCTACGGTGAACCCGGCAAAGCGCGCAACATGTACGACGATTATTTCGCCTCCAAAAAAGTTCGCATCCGCGTCGGCACCTCGTTTACCACCTCCCGCGAGGACCGTTTTTCGAATCTCGAACAATCAAATCCCGATAACACTTCGCTCTACAATTCCGACGGCGTGCTTTCCTTCTCGACCGGCGCATTTGCGCCCGGCGTGACTCTCCAGAAAGCCAAGTACCGAATGTCGGCGATAGACGGCGGCCTCAAATGGAACGGGCTGGCGGTCAACGGGCAATACTATTTTCGCTGGCTCAACGATTTCGAGGCCGACGGGCCGCTGCCCGTCTCGTCCACCTTCGACCACGGCTTTGAGTTGTCGGCGGGTCAGTTCGTCGTTCCCAGGAAGTTGATGTTGTATGGCCGCGGCTCGAAGGTCTTCGGACAGTTCGGCAACTCGTGGGAGTATGCCGGCGGCGTCAAATGGTATTTCCTGCCGACCGAGCGCCTATGGATGACCGGGGAACTGATGAGGGTTAACCACGCTCCTTATAGCGGAGCCTTCACGCCGTACACCGCGGGGATGAACGGCTGGATGCCGATGGTTCAGACAGTCATCGCTTTTTGAGGGTTGCTTAACTCTTCTGCCGCTGTTCGCCAGATACCGATAACATTCATTCCGGCCCTCAGGGGTGTCTTCTGCCAGCCGACTCAGCGCGACCTCGACCGCGCGTAATAGCCACTGCGATAGCGCAGGAAGAGGTGTGTCGAGCCCGCGGGCGGGGCGAGCTTCACCTTGACGCGGTGCCAACTGCCGTCGGTCGTGAAGTTCGGTGGCCGATAGCCGAGCGCATACTGTTGGCGCAACTCCAGAGCGATCCGCTCGAAGGTCTCATACATCCCCTCTGCCGACTGTGGGTGGAAGTATTTACCGCCCGACTCGTCGGCGATCTCGGTGAGAACTTTCTCGCCGAGCAGGGTCGAGTACTCGCTGTCATTCTCGCCCACCCCGATTGTGTAGATGCGGACGTCGGACTCCTTCAACAGGTTGCGCAACTCATCGCGCGTGTGGCGCGAGCTGTTGTCCTGCCCGTCCGAGATGACGAGCAGTGCCCGCCGCGGAAGCGTGCCGCGCGACACCTTGTTCAGTCCCAGATAGCAGGCGTCGTACAGCGCCGTGCCCCCATGCGGACTGGTGTTTGTGAGTTTGTCCGTGACGGCCTGGCTGTCGCGCGTCCCGTCGAGGGAAAGAAGCGCCTTACCTTCGCTCATTGTGACGAGGTAATACTCGTCGTCGTCGCGGCTCGTCTCCATGAAGCGTGCGATGGCCTCTCTGGCGCGCCCCACCTTCTTTTCCGTCATCGAGCCCGTCAGGTCGAAGACGATCCCGACGGAGATGGGCGAGTCGACTTCGCCGAAGAAGCTGATCTCCTGCGGCCTCTTCTCGTCGAAGATGGTGAAGGCTGTTTTGGGAAGCCCGGCGACGTGACGGCCCGACCCGTCCATCACCGTAACGTCGAAGGAGATCAGATCAGTGCTGACGACGATCCGATCGTCGCCGGCCGGGTCGCCGCTTTCAGCGGGCGATGTGTGGGCCGGGTGTGAACCAGCCGTCAACGACGACTTGCCTTGTTGCTGAAGGCTGGCGGTCGAAGAGAAAAAGAGCGCGACCAGTACCAGACTCAGACCGAAGCCGAGCCTGACTGCACGTCCGTACGGCATTCGCAAAACCCTCCCTCGAAACTTGCTCGTGTAAGACGAAGCCGTTGATTGCGGCGGCTTGATTCTACTGGGGGTGAGGGGGATGACCGAAGTGTAAGCCAGCGTGTAGAGATGGGCAAGAAATCACCGCCGGAGACGCCGCGGGCAGGAACCAGTCGTGCGCCCTGATCAAGTCGTCAGACGGACTGCGAGTCATAAAATCTGATGACTCGCGAAGCCGGTCAAACTTCACTTCGCATACCTGTAAAAAGTGACAGTTACCCGCACACGCGCCCTTCGCTAACCTCCGCGTGAAGGAATTAGACCGCCTAGTGACCGGGTCAGTTCCCTGATAGAAACGGAGGCTATATGAAACTCAACCGTCAACAAGGGGTCAGGGCTGCGTGTGCGCTTCTCATGGCAATCATCTTTCCGGCGGTCGCCGCGCAGTCGCTTCGAGCGCAGTCGCAGGACCCTCCGAAGCAGACCCCCGAAGTGCAACAGCTCAAGGACAGGCTCAAGCTGTTGGAGCAGACGGTCGAGGAGCTGAAAGGCCAAATCAACGCCATCGGGGATGCGCAGAAGCAGCCCGCCGCCGCGGCTGGCGAAACGATTGCCGCTCCGGCTAGCTCCGCCCCGTCGGGTGAGCCGGCGGCGGCCAAGCCGCGTCAGGATACGAAGACCGGGGGCTCGTTTGAGGTCTATGGCTTCGCCATGCTCGACATGGGATATCAGGCCGGACAGAACCATCCGGACTGGTACGACGTGGTCAGGCCGACGAAGCTCGCCGCCTTCAAAGGCGAGTTCGACCCCAACGGCCACACCTACTTCAGCGTCCGGCAGTCGCGGCTCGGCGTGCGCTCTTCAACCCCCACCAAGTACGGCGATCTGAAAACGACCTTCGAGTTCGAGTTGTTCGGCACGGGTGTTGACGCCGGGCAGACGACCTTCCGCCTCCGGCACGCCTACGCCGAGCTGGGCCACTTCGGAGCAGGGCAGTACTGGACCACCTTCGGCGACACCGACGCCTACCCGAACTCGGTTGAGTACTGGGGGCCGAACGGTTTGGTCTGGTTCCGCAACATCCAGTTTCGCTGGATGCCGCTCAAAGGGAAGAACTCCGTGACGCTCGCCCTGGAGAAGCCGGGGGCCAGCGCCGATCAGGGCAACTACGCCGACCGCATCGAGTTGAGTGGCATCAAGCCGAAATTCGCCTGGCCCGACTTGGCGGGCAACGTGCGGTTCGACCGCGGCTGGGGCCACGTCCAGTTCTCCGGGCTGCTGCGCAGCATCCGTTGGGTGGACACTAACAACGACGCGTTCGACCTCGGCGGGAGCGCCGTCGGCTGGGGCACCTCAGTGAGTTCGGCCCTCAACTTCCGCAAAAACGACGTGGGCCGCTTTCAACTCACCTACGGCCACGGCATCGAGAACTACATGAACGATGCGCCGGTGGACATCGGCATCCGCAGCAACTTCGGCGACCCGCACAGGCCGATCAGGGGCGTGGCTCTGCCCGTCCTCGGCCTCTCGGCGTTCCTCGATCACACCTGGAACAAACGCTTCACCAGCGCCATCGGCTATTCCATGCTCAACATCTCGAACTCCGACGGGCAGGCCCCGAGCGCCTTCCGCCGGGGGCACTACGGCCTCGGCAACCTGCTCTTCAGCCCGACCGACCGGGTCACGGTCGGCGGCGAGCTTCAGTGGGGGCGGCGTGTGAACTTCTCGGACGGCTGGGGCGTGAACGACTACCGCCTGCAGGCGTCGTTCAAATACAACTTCTCGAAGCTCTTTGAGTATTGATCGTCGGAGGTGGCACGAGAGCCGGACGCGCTGACCCGTGAGCAGCCGACGGCTCTCGCCGCGCCGGGTTTGAATTGTCCCGTTGCCGCGCTCGACATAATCCGGCCCCGCCGAAGCCCGCCGATCTGAAGACTTATCTCAGGGTCTTCAACCAGTACACCTCGCTCTGGAAGCTGCTCGACTGAGGAGGCCAGCGAGAAGGCGCGCAGAGGGAGCTACGGATGCGTCTTCGACGAGGCGAGACGAGAAGTGCGCGCGTGGGAGCAGGCGCACGCGAAATGAAGTGAGTCAACGGGCGAGCCGCCCTTCTTTCCGATGATTGAGTTATGACCGGAGGTTTAGCATGAAACGTAAAATCGCCCGCAAGGAAATTTCCAACCTGCTCGTGAGGTGTGCCTGCGTCGTCACCTGCGGGGCACTGTTAGTGCCCGGCAACGCCGTTGCGCTCGCGCGCGAGACTCACACGCGGCCGGCCGTCGCTCAGGACGCCGCCGCCACGCTGGTTCCGGCGGATCAACTCGACGCGCTGGTCGCGCCGATTGCGCTCTACCCCGATCCGCTGCTCAGCCAGACGCTGGTGGCCTCGACCTACCCGTTGGAGCTCATCCAGCTCCAACAGTGGCTGTCGAAGAACCCGGGGCTCACAGGCAAGAAGCAGACGGACGCGGTCGCGAAACAGCCCTGGGACCCGAGCATTCAGGCGATGGCGGCGCTGCCGGACGTGGTCAAGCGCCTCGCGGACGACATCCAGTGGACGACCGATCTCGGCAACGTCTTCCTCGCGCAGCAGCAGGACGTGTTTGACGCCATCCAGCGCATGCGCGTCAAGGCGCAGGGCACGGGCGCGCTGGCCTCGAACCAGCAGCAGAAGGTCGAGACGCAGGTGGTCGAGAGCAAGTCGGTCATCGTCATCGAGCAGTCGAACCCGGAGGTGGTTTACGTCCCCTCCTATAACCCGACGGTCGTGTACGGCACGGCGGCCTACCCCTACCCGCCGATCTACTACCCGCCTTACCCGACGGGCGGGGTGATCGCCGCGAGCGCCATCTCGTTCGGCGTCGGCCTGGCCATCGGCGCGGCGTGGGGCGGCGGCGGCTGGGGCTGGGGCGCCGGCTGGGGCGGCGGCGACGTCAACGTCAACATGAATAACAATTTCAACCGCAACACCAACATCAACGGCGGCAACCGCACCAACATCAGCGGCAACGGCAACAAGTGGAACCACAATCCGTCGCACCGCGGCGGCGCGCCGTACAGGGACGGGGCGACGGCGAAGAAGTTCGGCGGCACGGCGCGCGGCGACTCTCTGGCCAACCGCCAGCGCGGCGCGCAGCGAGACCTCGGACGCCAGAACGGCAACCTGCGCAGCAATAACGGCGTCGGCGGACGCGACGGCGTCGGCGGTCGTAACGGCGTCGGAGATCGCGGTGGCGTGGGTGATCGCGGCGGCGTGGGTGACCGCAATGGGGCCGGGAACCGCGGTGGAGTGGGCGACCGCGGCGGTGTCGGTGATCGGAATGGCGCTGGCAATCGCGGTGGCGTCGGCGACCG
The DNA here is from genome assembly GCA_045807785.1 of Pyrinomonadaceae bacterium. Lineage (GTDB taxonomy): Bacteria > Acidobacteriota > Blastocatellia > Pyrinomonadales > Pyrinomonadaceae > JAIVGV01. The sequence goes on along the minus strand of JBJMGS010000358.1, from coordinate 17,532 downwards.
TGGAGGTGTCGGCGACCGTGGCGGCGTCGGAGATCGCGGCGGTGCGGGGAATCGCGGCAACTCAGGCGCCGGCGACCGCGTGTCCAATCGGGGCGGGGCCGGTGTGAGTGATCGTTCGAGAGGCGGCTCAAGCTCTATCGGCGGCGGCGGTGATCGCGTTGGCAATCGTAGCGTCGGTTCCGGGAGTAGCAGTCGTGGCGGCTTCGGCGGCGGTAGCAGCAGCGGCGGCGGCTTCGGCGGCGGCGGGGCCAGTGCGCGCTCAAGCAGCAGCCGCGGCTCTTCCAGCATGGGCAGTTCGCGCGGCGGTGGCGGCGGCGGCGGTCGAGGTGGCGGTGGTGGCGGCGGCGGCCGGCGGAGGTAATAAATCATGAAGAGGAAAACGAACATGAAAGCAGCACGTTTGCATCGTGAGCGCTCAGGCTTTTTATCCGCGCTCGGCGCGGTCGCACTATCGTCTTTGCTGCTGCTCGGCGGCGCGCCGCCGGCGGGCGCGCAAGGCGTCGCCCACGCGAAACATAAGACGTTCGCGACCAGCTACGAGGCCGCCAACGCGCTCGTCGCCGCCGCGGAAAAGTTTGACGAGGGCGCACTCGCGGAGATTCTCGGCCCCGTCAGCAACGACGTCATTCACACGGGCGAGCCCGCGCGCGACCGCGAAGTGGCCGCGGACTTCGCCGCGCAGGCCCGCGTGAAGATGAACATCACCACCGATCCGAGGAACCCCCGCCGGTCTGTCCTCGCCATCGGCGACGACGACTGGCCGTTCCCCGTGCCCCTCGTCAAGCAGGCCGGGCGTTGGTTCTTCGACACGCCGGCGGGGCGGCAGGAGATTCTCTACCGACGCATCGGCCGGAACGAGCTGGACGCCATCCAAATCTGCCGCGGCTACGTCGAGGCGCAGCACGAGTACGCGCTCAACAAGCGCGAGGTCTACGACGAGAACCAGTACGCGCAGCACATCATCAGCCCGCCGGGCAAACAGGACGGGCTGGCGTGGCAGAACCCGGACGGGACGTGGGGCGGCGCGGTCGGCGAAAAGTTCGCGCGCGCTCTCAACGCCGGCTACTCGAGCCGGAGCGAGCCGTTCCACGGCTACTACTTCAAGGTGCTGAAGGGGCAGGGGCCGGCGGCCCCGCTCGGCCAGCTGGATTTCGTCATCAAGGGCGTGATGATCGGCGGCTTCGCGCTCCTCGCCTACCCCGCGCAGTACCGCGTCACCGGGGTCAAGACCTTCATGGTGAGCCACGACGGGGTGGTCTATGAGCAAGACCTCGGCCCGAAGACCGGGGAGATCGCCGCGACGATAGATCGCTTCAACCCGGACAAGAGCTGGAGCCCCGTCGCGGATGATCAGTAGCCGACGCCGCGCGACGCTGCTGCGCTTGTCGGGGCGGTGAGGACGCGGGCCGGCTACTCAATCGCCAGTGGCATGCGCCGGTGAAGTTCGACACGCGGGGGCAGGGTATGGCGCAAGTAACGATTCTTCCGGAGCGCAAGATCGTGGCGCGCACGGGTACGAAGGTGGCCGTCGTCGCCTGGTTGATGGCGGCCACCTTCTACTTCTATCAGTACGCCCTGCGCTCCGCGCCGGGCGTGATGATGCCGCAGCTGTCAGAAGCTTTCGGCATCAGCTCGCTCGGCGTCGCCTCCATCGTGGGGCTGTTCTACTACGGCTATTCGCCCTTCAGTCTGGTCGCGGGAGCCGCCATGGATCGGCTGGGGCCGCGCCGTCTGATGCCCTACGCCGCCGCGGCGGTCGGCGTCGGCTCGCTCCTGTTCGCCACGGGCAGCCCCGCTTCGGCGGGCGTGGGCCGCTTCATCCAGGGTGCGGGCGGCGTCTTCGCGCTCGTGGGCGCGATCTACATCGCCACCAAAAACTTTCCCGCCACGCAGGCCGCCACCCTGATCGGCGCGACGCAGATGTTCGGGATGGCCGGCGGGTCGGCCGGGCAGTTCGCGGTCGGGCCGATGATCGGCGGCGGGCTCGCGTGGGGCTCCTTCTGGGCCGCGATGGGCGTCGCCGGTCTGGTGATCGGCGGCTGCCTCTTTTTCCTCCTGCCGAAGGAAGAGAAGACGGGGCGGCAAGACGGCAGCGGGAAGAGCATGGTTGAAGCTTTCAAAGTGGTGTTCAAGAACCCGCAGTCGATCCTGTGCGGCCTCGTCGCGGGGCTGCTGTTCATCCCGACCACCATCTTTGACATGATCTGGGGCGTGCGCTACCTGCAGGAGGCGCACGGCTTCGACTACGGCTCGGCGGTCATGCGCTCGGCGGCCGTCCCCTTCGGCTGGATCATCGGCTGCCCGCTGCTCGGCTTCATCTCCGACCGCTTGGGCCGGCGCAAGCCCGTCATCGTCGCCGGGGCGTTAGTCCTGCTGGTTTGCCTCGCGTGGATTCTCTTCGGCCCCGTCGGCGTGCTCCCGCCTTACGCGCTCGGCCTCGTGGCGGGCGTGGCCTCGGGCGCGGCGATGCTGCCCTACACCGTCATCAAGGAGGCCAACCCGCCGGAGTTCGGCGGCACCGCGACCGGCGTCATCAACTTTCTGAACTTCACCTTCAGCGCGCTGCTCGGGCCGGTCTTCGGGAGGATTCTTCAGCGCGCGGCGGGCGGCGCCGCGCCGATGGAGCTGGGCCACTACCAGACGGCCTTCGTCCCGCTGCTGTACGGCGTCGGCCTCGCCACCATCCTCGCCCTCGTGCTGAAGGAGACGGGGCCGGCGGCCCGTAAGGTAGCGGCGGAAACAGCCGTAGAGGTGTCGGGGTGATTCAAGTGACCGGAACCGGAAAATACGAAAGGCTGTTGGAGAGGTGCCGGAGTCTGGAGCCGGTGCCGACCGCGGTGGCACACCCTTGCGAGGCGTCGGCGCTCGCCGGCGCGGTCGAGGCGGCGGGGCTGGGACTGATCGTGCCGATCCTGACCGGCCCCGCGAAAGAGATCGAGGAGACCGCGAAAGCTGCCGGGCTTGATCTCGGCGGCCTGGAAATCGAAGACACTGCCGACAGCCACGCGGCGGCGACGAGGGCGGTGCAACTCGTCCGCGAGGGACGCGCCGAGATACTGATGAAGGGGAGCCTGCACACGGACGAGTTGATGTCGGCGGTCGTCGCGCGCGACGTCGGCCTGCGCACGAGCCGGCGCATCAGCCACGCCTTCGTCATGGACGTGCCCACCTACCACAAGGTGCTCGTCGTCACCGATGCCGCGATCAACATCGCCCCCGCGCTCGAAGACAAGATGGACATCTGCCAGAACGCCATCGACCTCGCCGTCGCGCTCGGCCTCGAAACGCCGAAGGTTGCCATCCTCGCCGCGGTCGAGACCGTTACGTCGAAGATGCCCGCGACTATAGATGCCGCCGCGCTCTGCAAGATGAGTGAGCGCGGGCAGATCACGGGCGGGCTCCTCGACGGGCCGCTGGCCTTCGACAACGCGATCAGCCGACGCGCGGCCGAGACGAAGGGCATCGCTTCGGAGGTCGCGGGCGATCCGGACATCCTGCTCGCGCCCGATCTCGAAGCGGGCAACATCCTCGCCAAGCAGCTCACCTTCCTCGCTAACGCCGACAGCGCCGGGATGGTGCTCGGCGCGCGCGTGCCGGTGATTCTCACGAGCCGCGCCGACAGCGTGCGGTCGCGAATCGCGAGCTGCGCGGTCGCCGCGCTGGTGGCCCACGCGCGGCGCGCGCAACCGTCCGGAGGGCTGTGATGGACGACTACGCGCTCGTGCTCAACGCCGGGTCGTCGAGCCTCAAGTTCTGCGTCTTCCAGCGTCCCGCAGGCGCGGGCTGGCGGCTCGAAGCGCGGGGCCAGATTGAAGGCATCGGGACGGCGCCGCGTCTCTCGGTCAAGAACGAAGGGGGCCAAGGCGTCGCCGACGAGAAGCTGGACGCTGGCGTGCGCGACGGGCGCGCGGCGGTCGATGTTCTCGCCGGCTGGCTGCGCTCGAAGTACGGCGGCTCGCGCGTGCTCGGCGTCGGCCATCGCGTCGTCCACGGCGGGGCGCGCTTCACCGGCCCCGTCGTCGTGAGCCGGCAGGTGCTGGAGCAACTTGAAGAGCTGATCCCGCTCGCCCCGCTGCACCAGCCGTACAACCTGGCGGCCATCGAAGCGGTCTTCGAGCGGCTGCCCGGAGTGCCGCAGGTCGCCTGCTTCGACACGAGCTTCCACCGCGGCCACGCTGCGGTGGCCGACGTGGTGCCGCTCCCGCGCGACCTCCGCCAGTCCGGGCTCCAGCGGTACGGCTTCCACGGCCTCTCTTACGAGTACATCGCCTCCGTCCTGCCCGAAGTGGCGCCGGAGATCGCGGGCGGGCGCGTCATCGTCGCACACCTCGGAAGCGGGGCGAGCCTGTGCGCTTTGAAAGCGGGGAAGAGCGTTGACAGCACGCTCGGATTCACGGCCCTCGACGGGCTGTGCATGGGGACGCGACCCGGCGCGCTCGACCCCGGCGTCGTCCTCTACCTGTTCCAGACGCTCAAGCTCTCGCCGCAGGATGTCGAGACGCTCCTCTATAAGAAGTCGGGGCTGCTCGGCATTTCAGGCGTCAGCAACGACATGCGCGACCTGCTCGGCCGGAGCGACGAGGAGTCGCGCCTCGCCGTGGACTACTTCGTCTATCGCGCCGCCAAGGAGGTGGGCGCGCTCGCCGCCGTGCTGGGCGGCGTTGACGGGCTGGTCTTCACCGCCGGCGTCGGCGAGAACTCGGCGGAGATACGACGGCGAATCTGCGAAGCATCTCGCTGGTTGGGCGTGGAACTCGACGCGGAGGCGAATGAGGGCCGAGGGCCGCGAATCTCCACGCGGGAGAGCAGGGTCTCGGCGTGGGTCGTCCCGACTAACGAGGAACTGATGATCGCGCGGCACACGGGGACGCTGCTCGGATTGAGATGAGCCGGTTGAGAGTGGGAGAAAGTGAGGAGAACGGCGATGGCTACGACCATATTACGCGAGGCCGCGCGCGAGAGAATGGCCCCGGCGTGGGGCGGGTTCAAGGCGGGTCTCTGGCAGAAGGAGATCGACGTCCGCGACTTCATCCAGCAGAACTACGAGCCCCACGTCGGCGACGGGGCTTTCCTCGCGCCCGCGACCGAGCGGACGAAGAAGCTCTGGGAGCAACTAAACGAGCTGTTCGTGGAAGAGCGCCGGAAAGGGGTGCTCGACATCTCGCAGATACCCAGCTCCATCACCGCGCACGCGCCCGGCTACATCGACCGGGAGAATGAGATCATCGTCGGCCTCCAGACGGAGGCCCCACTCAAGCGCGCGATCATGCCGAACGGCGGGTGGCGGATGGTCGCGAGCGCTCTCAAGGCTTACGGCTACGAGCCGGAGCCGCACGTCGTCGACGCGTTTACGAAATACCGTAAGACCCACAACGAAGGGGTCTTCGACGCCTACACCGAGGACATCAGGCGCTGCCGCAGCTCGCACATCCTGACGGGGCTGCCCGACGCCTACGGGCGCGGGCGCATCATCGGCGACTACCGGCGCGTGGCGCTTTACGGCGTCGCGCGGCTCGTCAAGCGCAAGCAGGAAGAGAAGCGTGCCCTCGATTCGGCCATGTCAACCGACGAGGTGATCCGCGACCGCGAAGAGCTGAGCGAGCAGATTCGCGCGCTCAAAGAGCTGCAACAGATGGCCGCCGCCTACGGGTTCGACATCTCCGCTCCGGCCACCACCGCGCGCGAGGCCGTGCAGTGGCTCTACTTCGGCTACCTCGCGGCGGTCAAAGAGCAGAACGGCGCGGCCATGTCTCTGGGGCGAACTTCAACCTTCCTCGACATCTACTTCGCGCGCGACCTCGCGGCGGGCGCACTCACCGAAGAGCAGGCGCAGGAGATCATCGACGACTTCGTCATCAAGCTGCGCATCGTCCGTTTCTTGCGGACGCCGGAGTACGACGAACTGTTCGCGGGCGACCCGACGTGGGTCACCGAGTCGATCGCCGGGATGGGCGACGACGGGCGGTCGCTCGTGACGAAGACGAGTTTCCGCTTCCTCCAGACGCTCTACAACCTAGGCCCCGGACCGGAACCGAACCTGACCGTCTGGTACAGCCCGCGCCTGCCCGACGGCTTCCGCAATTTCTCCGCGCGGGTGGCGATCGAGACCAGCTCCATCCAGTTCGAGAGCGACGACATCATGCGCCGCTCGCTCGGCGACGACGGGGCCATCGCCTGCTGCGTCTCGCCCATGATGGTCGGCAAGCAGATGCAGTTCTTCGGCGCGCGCGCCAACCTCGCCAAGTGTCTCCTCTACGCCATCAACGGCGGGCGCGACGAAGTCTCTGGCGCGCAGGTCGGCCCCGAAACGGGCGCGGTCGAGGGCGAGTATCTGGACTTCGACGACGTGATCGACCGCTTCGAGCGGATGATGGAGTGGCTCGCGGGCGTTTACGTCAACGCCATGAATGTCATCCACTACATGCACGACAAGTACGCCTACGAGCGCGTCGAGATGGCCTTGCACGACTACGCGCCCTTGAGGACGATGGCCTTCGGTATGGCCGGCATGTCGGTCGTCGCCGACAGCCTCTCGGCGATCCGCTACGGGAAGGTGCGGGTCGTGCGCGACGAGACGGGGCTCGTGACCGACTACCTGACCGAAGGCGACTTCCCCAAGTTCGGCAACAACGACAACCGGGTCGATCAGCTCGCGACGTGGCTCGTCAGCACCTTTATGCGCAAGCTCCGGCAGTACCCCACCTACCGCAACGCCACCCACACGCAGTCGATCCTGACGATCACCTCGAACGTCGTTTACGGCAAGGCGACCGGCAACACGCCGGATGGGCGACTGCGCGGGGAGCCGTTCGCGCCGGGCGCCAATCCGATGCACGGACGCGACAGCCACGGCATCCACGCCTCGGCCGCGTCGGTCGCCAAGATTCCTTTCCGCGACGCATCCGACGGCATCTCGCTGACGGCCACGCTGCTCCCGGAAGGGCTCGGCCGGATCGCCGAAGACCGCATCGCCAACCTGCGGAGCATGCTCGACGCGTTCTTCGGCGCGACGGGCTTCCACATGAACGTCAACGTGCTCAACCGCGAAATGCTTTTGGACGCGATGGAGCACCCGGAGAAGTACCCGCACCTGACGATCCGCGTCTCCGGGTACGCCGTCAACTTCGTGCGGCTGACGCGCGAGCAGCAGATGGACGTCATCGGACGCACTTTCCATGGAAGGCAGGCGACGATATGAGCCCAGAGCGGACACTACAGACGGCTTCGCTGGAGGCGGAGAGTCCTTTCGAGCTTCGCCTGAATCAGGGACGGGGCGTGCCGGAAAACGCCGTCAGGCAGGCGCTCCGTACCGGCGAGATGGGCTTCCTCCATTCGTTCACCACGGGCTCGACCGTTGACGGGCCGGGCGTGCGCGTCGTCGCGTGGACGGCCGGGTGCCTCTGGCGCTGCCAGTACTGCCACAACCCGGACACGTGGAGCATGAGTAACGGGATACCCGTCACCTTGCAGCACGCCGCGGAGGAGCTGAGCAAGTTCCGACACGGGCTGAAGATCATGGCGGGCGGTTTCACCCTGAGCGGCGGCGAGCCGCTCATGCAGGATCGCTTCGCCGTCCGGCTCTTCGCCGCCGCGCAAAGAATGGGCATCCACACGGCGCTCAACACCAATGGCACTCTGGGCGCGCGCCTCACGGACGGCGAGTTGGAGCAGATCGACCTCGTGATCCTTGATCTGAAGACGTGGGACACGGAGCGGCATCTTCGCCTCACGGGTCGGGACGTCGCCCCCACCCTCGATTTCGCTCGCCGCCTGGCCGAGCGCGGAAGGCCGGTCTGGCTGCGCTTCGTGCTGGTGCCGGGGCTGACGGACGACTACGAGGACATCGCGCGGATCGCCGAGTTCGCCGGCGGCCTCGGCAACGTCGAGCGCGTGGACGTGCTGCCCTTCCACCAGATGGGGCGGTTCAAGTGGAAGGAGCTTGGGCTCGACTACACGCTCGACGACACAGAGCCGCCCACGCCCGAGGCGGTCGAACGCGCCTGCGAGCTGTTCCGCGTCGAAGGGCTCAAGGCATTCTGAGCAAAAGAGTCGGTGTCGCGCCCGAAGGAAGAAGATGACGTCGACTTGTTCGACCAAGACAACAGCCTTGCAGGTCTCAACCCGCGCCGCCATGGCGGCAGGGCTCGCGGTCGCACTCTCCCGGCTCGTACGTCTCCAGTTCCCACTCTACGCCATGATCGCCGCCATCCTCGTCACCGATCTCTCGCCTGCGCGAACGCGGCAACATGGCCTGCCGCGCCTTGCGGGCACCATGCTGGGGGCCACCGTCGGCGCCGCGTGCTGCGCCGCGCTTGGTCAACAGTCGGGCTCTGCCTCGCTCAGGCTCGGACTCGGCATCCTCGTGGCCATGTTGCTCAGCCACGTGCTGCGGATGAAGGACGCGGCAAAAGTGGCCGGGTATGTCTGCGGCGTCGTGCTGCTGAACTATAGCGATTCTCCATGGCACTACGCGGTGTCTCGGGTCTGCGAAACGGTTCTCGGCATCGGCGCGGCTGTCGCAGTGAGCCTGGTTCCCAAGCTGCTTTCGGTTGACGAACCCGATCGGCAGGATTCGCGAGGTTGAATATGAGCTATGCTGCCGCGCAACAACTCGACGCGCCGCTGGGACGCTTCCTGCGCAGCCCCCTCAACTGGCTGCTGGCCTTCATACCCATCACGGTGGCGCTTGAGCACGTCGGGACGATCCCTGCGCCCGTGCTCTTCTTCTCGGCGGCGCTGGCGATCATCCCCATCGCAGCCCTCATCGTGCGCTCGACCGAACAGCTCGCGACGCGGACGGGCGACGCCGTGGGGGGCTTGCTCAACGCGACCTTCGGCAACGCGCCTGAGCTGATCATCTCTCTGGTCGCGCTCAGAGCGGGTTTTCTGGATATGGTGCGGGCGTCGCTGGTCGGCGCCATCCTCGCCAACATCCTGCTGGCGCTCGGCGTGGCCTTCCTCTTAGGCGGGGTGCGCTATCACGATCAGCGATTCAACGCGACCGCCGCCCGCGCCTACGGCACGATGATGTTCATGGCCGCCGTCAGCCTGGCCGTTCCCTCGGCGTTCAGCCGCTACGTCGCGCCGCAGGGCGTGATCCGGCAGGAGCAACTGCTCAACGTCGGCATCGCCGTCCTGCTGCTCGTCGCCTACGGGCTCTACGTCCTCTTCTCGCTCAAGACGCACCGCGTCGCCTTCGCCAGCGTCGAGAGCGAAGAGGCGCACGAACACGAAGAGGCGCAGTGGAGCGTGACGCGCGCCGTCGGCAGCCTGATTGGCGCGTCGGTGCTGGCGGCGTGGATGAGCGAGATTCTGGTGGGCGCCGCAGAGGGCACAGGCAAGGCGCTGGGCATGTCGGAGGTCTTCATCGGCATCGTGCTCTTAGCCGTTGTGGGTGGCGCGGCGGAGAGCGGCTCGGCAGTGGCGATGGCGCGCAAGAACAAGATGGACCTGTCGGTCGGGATCGCGCTGGGGAGCTGCATTCAGATCGCGCTGTTCGTCGCGCCGATTCTCGTGATCACCAGTTATTTCATCGCGCCGCACCCGCTGGAGCTGGCCTTCAACCGTGCCGAGATCGGCTCGCTCTTCATCGCCGTGCTGATCGGCGGGATGGTCTGCGGTGACGGCCAGTCGAACTGGTTCAAGGGCGTCCAACTCGTCACGGTTTACGCGATCATCGCGCTCATGTTCTACCTGATCCCGGTCATCACGTAAGGCCCGGTGAAACGGAGAAGAGATGAAGGCGAAAGGTCATGGATGGCGCGGGCTCTCAGCGGTCGTCGTGCTGACCGCGTGGCTGGCAATGGGCGCGGGTTGTGGCACAAAGCAGGCGGGGACGGTAGAGCAGACGGCAGCGCCTGTCGCGCCAGTCGCAGTGGCCGAGGAAGCCAAGCCGGAACAGTCGGCACCGCTCGACCCGTCGCTGCTTGAGCGCATCAAGCGCGAGAGGTGGAAGGGCGATCTCGACGGCATGATCGAGCGCCGCTACATCAGGGCGCTGGTGACATACAACCGCAGCTACTACTTCTACGACGGAGCCGAGCAGCGTGGACTGAGCTATGAGTCTCTGAAGGAGTTCGAGAAGTCTCTCAACCAGAAGCTCGGCATGGGCAACCGGCAGGTGAGCGTCATCTTCATCCCCGTCCAGCGCGGCGACCTGCTTCAGGCACTAGAGGAGGGGCGCGGCGACATCGCGGCCTCGAACATCGCCATCACCCCGGAAGGACTGGCGCTGGTTGATTACTCCGACCCGGTGCGCGACGACGTAAGCAATCTCGTGGTCACAGGCCCGAACTCGCCGGCAGTGACCACGCTCGACGACCTCGGAGGCAGAGAGGTCTTCATCAGAAAGCGCAGTCGCTACGGGTTCATGCTGACCCGGCTCAACGAAGAGCTGAAGAAGTCGGGCAAGCCGTTGGTCATCCTGAAGGCCGCGGACGAGAACTTGGAAGACGAAGACATTCTTGAGATGGTGAACGCCGGGATTGTCAACATCACGGTGGTTGACAGTCTCGTCGGCGAGCTGTGGGCGAAGGTCTTCGAGCATCTGACGCTCCACCCCGCTCTCACCATTGCGCCGAACGTCGATATCGGTTGGGCTTTCCGCAAGAACAGCCCCCAACTCGCCGCCGCCGTCAACGAGTTCGTGAAGGAGCATAAGGTCGGGACCGCTTTCGGCAACACTCTGCTGCGAAGGTATGTGCAAAATACGAAGTGGATCGTCAACTCGACCTCGGAAGAGGAGATGAAGAAATTCGGCGAGACGGTCGAATTCTTCAAGCGGTATTCAAACGAGTACGGGTTCGATTATTTGATGGTCGCGGCACAGGCTTACCAGGAATCGCGCCTCGATCAGTCCGCGAAGAGCGCGGCGGGGGCCGTCGGGATCATGCAGATCAAGCCGAGCACCGCGGCTGGCGACCCCGTCAACATCGACGACGTTGAAAAGCTCGACGCCAACATCCACGCCGGGGTCAAGTACATGAACTTCATGATGAATCATTACTTCAAAGACCATTCTCTCGACCGGATCAACCGGGGTCTGTTTGCCTTCGCGTCTTACAATGCGGGGCCGAATAGAATCGCCCGGCTGCGGAAGCAGGCCGGGGTGGAGAGGCTCGACCCGAACAAGTGGTTCAACAACGTGGAGATGGTTGCTGACCGGGAGATCGGGCGCGAGACGGTCACCTACGTGAGCAATATCTACAAGTACTACGTGGCGTTCAAACTGACACTGGAGCGCAAGCAGGAAAAGAAGCAACACGCCGGCCATTAGTCAGAAGCCCCGACCCTCTGGAAGGGGCCGGGGCTGTCACGTCGAGTCGCTTCCGTCGTCAGTCCGTCGCCGTGCGCGCTCAACCGCGCTCTCTACTTCAGTACGCCCGACAGCATATCTGCGATGCCGGCCCCGCCTTTGAGATTGACGAACTGCGTCATGACGGGAACAAACTTGATCATCTGCTCAGGCGAAAGTCCGAGCGATTGAAAGGAGCTTGCGACCGAAGCGAGACTCCCGGCTTTACCCGGCAGCATGCCACCCACCGCATCGAGCGCTCCCGCGGCGCCCTTCTTCGGCTTCGGCTTGGGCGCGGCCTTTAAGAGTCCATCCATCCCCGGCACAACGCCAGCCACCTTGGTGAACTCTTCGGGGTTCAATCTGGTTTTGGCGAGACCGAAGAGCGCGCCCGATCCGCCGATGGCCTGCTCCGGCGTGATGGAAAGCTCCTTGGTCAGATTGCCGACCAGTTCCGGGCTGGGGTTCTTCAGGTGTGCGGCTGCTGCCGCTGCGGTTGAAGTTTTGGTTTGCGCTTGTATCTGTTGCGCGTTTGCTACTACCGCGACACAGGCGAGGCAGCTTGCGAGGATGAACGCCGTTCGTCGTCTGTTAGTCATGGAATCGATCCTTTCTAAGGGTCGTGTTCAATCACGACCCTTGGCTAATCCTCTCCCCGCTCGGCAGATCGCGCCCATCACGCTCGCGACCGCCGGCAGGGAAGCGATGTTCAGGGAGTGACCGTCACCGGCGTGGCCGCGTCGAGCACTTCGCGCTCCTCTGCCGACACCAGGCGGTGCGCGACACCTGCGGCGACTGCCCCGACGATGGGCGCGACCCAGAAGAGCCAGAGCTGCCCGACGGCCCATCCGCCGACGAAGAGCGCTTGGCCGGTCGAGCGCGCCGGGTTGACCGAAGTGTTAGTGACCGGGATGCTGACGAGGTGAATCAGCGTCAGCGCCATGCCGATGGCGATGGGGGCCGTTCCTTCCGGCGCGCGCTTGTCCGTCGCGCCGAGAATGATCATCAGGAAGAAGAAGGTCATCACCATCTCGGCGACGGCGCAGGAGATGAGCGAATACTTGCCCGGCGAGTGCTCGCCGAAACCGTTCGCGGCGAAGCCGGAGGCCGGCGCGTCGAACCCCGGCTTGCCGCTCGCGATGACGAACAGCACAGCCGCCGCGACGACCGCGCCGATGACCTGGGCGATGATGTACGGCGCGATGTGCCCCGCAGGGAAGCGCCGGGCCGTGAAGAGCCCGACCGTCACAGCCGGGTTGAAGTGGCCGCCAGAGATGGGGCCGACCGTGTAGGCCATCGTCAGCACCGTCAGGCCGAAGGCCAGCGAGACGCCTAACAGGCCGATGCCGACCTGCGGAAACGCCGCGGCGAGGACTGCGCTGCCGCAGCCTCCCAACACCAACCAGAACGTCCCGAGAAATTCGGCCCCTAATTTTTTGCCCATTACCGTAATCCTCCTCTTCGAGTGTCGCTGGTCTTGTGATAGTTATTTGCCAAACTTGGCGGTGATGCCCGTCGTCAACAGAAGATCGTTCTTCTTGAGTCCCGGAAGCGGGTTGCTGAGATAACGGTCGCTCACAGTAATCTGGAAGCCGATTCTTCTCGTGATGTCCGTGGCTAAACCGGTGTCGAAGTTAATGCGGTACTCGCCCGTGTCGGTCAGGTTCGGGAAGAAGACGAGCCTCTCTTTCAGCGTCGTGCGAGGGCTGAGCCGATGAATGAGGTCTTCGCCGACTTGCGCTTCCAGCGAGCTGCGGTCGTTGAAGTCGCCTCGGTAGAACTCCTTGTTCCACGCGGCGCCGCCGTAAAGGTCGAGCTGTGTTCGCTCCGAGCGGATCGCGCGATAGCCGAGCCCTGCGCCCGGAACTACTCGCAGGTTGAGGGCCTGAAAATCGTCGTGCTCAAGGTCTGTGAAGCCATATCCGAACCACTTCCGGTTGATGTTGCGTTCGTAACGAGCGCCGGCGCGCATCGCGCTCGCCGTCGTGCGTGAGAAGCCCGACGAGCTGTCGCGCCCGTAGATGGAGGCCGCGTAGAGCGTCGTCTTGTCGCGCCGTGTGGTGCGCGCGGCGGAGGCACCCAGGGCGAAATTAGTTGTCTCGGCGTTACCCTTTGCCAGACTCAACCCGGCGGTCATGTTGCCCGTCCACAACTCGAAGAGGCCGGGGTCGTTTAAGCGGTCGAGCGCGGCCAGCTCTCCCGCCGAACGGATCGCCTGAACCCTCGCCCGGGCTGCGGTCACAGTCCGCGCGTTCTTGTCACGCACTTCAAACTGTCCGCCCGACATGACGACTGTCCCCGAGACGGTTCGTCCGTCGGCGAGGGCAAGGTAGAGCGGTTCATCCGAAGTGACCTCAGTGACGGCCTCCCACACGACCGTCACCTCTCCCGCGAACTCAGTCTTGATGATGAGGCTTTTACCGTCCGACTTGACGATTTTCCCAGACAGCTTGTCTCCGTTTTTGAGCACCACCTGATCGGCTCTGGCTTCCTGACAGAGGATGAGACAGAGTAGAAATGTCAGCAAGACGGTTGTGCGCATGTGTCCTCTCCTCGCTTAGCTCAAGACGATTCCCGAAGCTTGCCCGCTCTAACCTTGTGCGCCGGTCTGGAGCGCGGGCTCTTCCATGCGCGGCAGCGCCGGCAGAGCAACTGAAACAGGCGTCTTCGTGTCGGTGCTCTCTCTCAACTCAGACGCGACAGCCTTCCGTTTCAAAACCACTACCGTCAGATCGTCCATCTGCTCCGTGCCTTCGCAGAAGCGCGTGACCTCTTCGCGTAGCCGTGCGATCACCTCCTCGGCAGAGCGGTCGCGCGACTCGCGCAGGACGGCTTCGAGCCTCGCCACCCCGAGCTGTTCGCCCTCCGGGTTCTCCCACTCCGAGAAGCCGTCGGTGACGATGGCGAGGATGTCGCCCACGGCGAGACATCCCTCGATCCCGCGTTCATACCGTGCGCCGGCGATCATGCCGAGAGGGATGCCCTGTGCCTCGAGACTCTCGACGCTGTCGGCCCCGCGTTTGTACCAGAGGATGGGGCCGTGCCCCGCCGAGAGCACTCTGACGTGCGCGAGGAGAGGGTCGAGAAAGATGACGGCGAAGGTGACGAAGCGGTTCGATGCGAGGTCTTCCGCCAGCAGCCCGTTCAGGTGATCGAGCACACCGTCTTTCCCGTCGCCGGCCAGAAAGCTGGCCCGCGCGTAGGCACGACACGACGTGCCGACGAGCGCCGGGCCGATGCCGTGGCCGGTCGCGTCCGCGAGGCTGATGGCGACGCGCCCGTCGGGGAGCTGTTGCCAGTCGAAGTAGTCGCCGCCCGTCTCGTCCGCAGGCTGATTCCACCCCGCGATCTCGAAGTCGCTCAGCGCGGGCGGGCGTGTCGGCAGCAGTCCCTGCTGAATCGAGCGCGCGATGTCGAGGTCGTGGTTGACGCGCTTCAGCTCGCCCTCTAACTCGGCCTCGTGCAGCGCCGCCGAGACGTGAACGCGAATCTGCCCCGCCACGAACGCGGCGACGGCGCCGCTCGCCAATAGCAGCCCCGCGTAGATGAAAAAGATGGTCGGGGGAAACGCCCCGACTCCCGCGCCGGCGTTCGGAAACCTCGCCCCCGTGTAGATGGTGACGCCGAGGTAGCCCAGCGCGGACGCCAGTCCGGTCAGCAGGGAGAGAAACGGGCTCAGCCGCAGCGTGGAGAGAATGATGAAGAAGAAGTAGACGAGCATGGCCGGGGCGACCAGCATCTGGTAAGGGCTCATCAAGCCGCTTTCTATCGAAATGAAGAGGGTAATCGTAGCGATTTGTGTCTCGATGAGTATTCCGGGGACGGCCCATGCCGCCTCCGCGAATGTCGTCCCCCTGCGGAGCGCCCTCTTTACAACGACCAGTTTGACTACCTTATATGCGATGACGAGGCCGAGGAGCAGCGTCTCCGCCAGCAGGAGACGGAGGTGTCCGGTGGCGAGGTTTTTCACGACGGCGAAAACCAGCAGAACGCCGAGCAGGGCGAGCAGTCCCTGTATGCGGTACGACTCGCTCTCCAGGGCCGCGCGCCGGAAGGCGCCGGATTTTATCTGCTCCACACTCATGCCGGTTGCGCCCTAACGAAGCGGCGACCCTCCTACTTCATGGCTGCCAGCCGCCGCCGAGCGCCTTGTAGAGCTGCACGACCGAGAGCAGTTCGTCGCGGCGCACCTGCGCGAGGCTCCGCTCGGCGTCGAACAGTTCGCGGTCGGCGTCGAGCGCTTCGAGCAGGTTCGAGACCCCGCCGTTGTAGCGCATGTAGGCGAGGCGCGACCGATCCCGGAGCGTCGTGACGAGCAGCTCGCGCTGGGCGCGCACCTCTCTCACCTTCCGGTAAGCGACGAGCGAGTCCGAGACTTCTCGGAAGGCGGTGCGGATCGTCCGCTCGTAATTGACCAGCAGGAAGTCTCTCTGCGCCTGCGTGAAGTGGACGTTCGACTTGAGCAGGCCGCCATTGAAGATGGGCTGCGTCACCTGTGGGAGAAAGCCCCAGACGAGCCTTGACGGGTTGAACAAACTCGTCAGAGAAGTGCTCTCGAACCCGGTAAACCCGGTGAGCGAGATGCGTGGGAAGTAAGCCTTCCGGGCGACTTCGATGCGCGCGCTGGCGGCGACGAGTTCATCCTCGGCGGCGCGTATGTCAGGCCGCCGCGCGATCAAATCTGAGGGCAGTCCGGCGGGCACGTCCGGCGGCAACTGCTGTTCCGTCAGCGCCGCGCCGCGCACGACCGCATCCGGGTTCTTGCCCGTCAGCAGGCTGAGAAAGTTCTCCTGCTGCTCGATCGACTGCTCGATGGCCGGGATCACCTCGGTCGCGTTATAGACCAGCTCCTCGGCCTGCCGGAGTTCGAGCAGGTTTGACACGCCGCGCTCCTGCCGAAGCTGAATGATCCTGAGCGACTCGCGGCGCGAGGCGAGCGTGCGCTGCGCGATCTCCAACTCCAGGTCGAACTCGCGCAGATTGAAGTAAGAGGCCGCGACGTCGCCCACGATCGTCGTCAAGACCGCCCGGCGCGCCTCCTCCGAGGCTGCGAGGTCGGCACGCGAGGCCGCGGTCTGCTTTTTGAGACGCCCCCAGACGTCCAACTCGAAGGTGAAGAGGCTCGTCAGGACGCTGCCGAACGTGCGGTGTTGGCTGACCGGTTCGGGGATGGTGAACGCGCCGTCACGCGAGCGGCGCTGGGAGTTCACGTCCGCGCCGCCGCCGACGGTGGGGAACTGTTCGGAGCGCGTGATCCCAAGCTGAGCGCGCGCCGCGTCGATGCGGGCGACGGCCTCGCGCACGTCGTAGTTGTAGGCCAGTGCCTCGCGGATCAGCTCCTGAAGTTTTTCGTCCTTGAAGACCTCGAACCAGCGTGCGTCGGCGAGCGTCTGGGGGCCGGGCGGCACGGCGGCGTCCTCGCCACGGTACGCGGCGGGGGCCTGCACCTGCGGCTTCACGTCTTTTGGCTTCTGATTTTTCTTCTGGCCGACCGCGAAGGTCTGGGTCAAACTCGCGATCAACAGCAGGACTATTAATCGCCTCATATCGGCTCAACCTTTCCGCCCGGCTGGATCGCAGAGGCCAACGGCTGCCCGGTGATGCCTCCCGGATGACCCGCCATGGCCGGTATCGGCTCCAAAGCAATCGGCGGGTGTCCGGCCCCCGGCCCTGCGGCTCCGGCCTTCGCGCCCCGGCGGCGCCCCAGACCCTCGATGAAGGTGAAGTTGCCGGGGATGATGAAGACGCCGAGGAACGTGGCGACGAGCATGCCCCAGAAGACGCCCGTGCCCATCACGTTCTGCGCGCCCGCGCCCGCGCCGCTGGCACGCATCAGGGGCACGACGCCGAGGATGAAGGCGAAGGCCGTCATCAGAATGGGGCGGAAGCGCAGCCGCGCCGAGGTCAGCGCCGCGTCTTCCAGCGACGCGCCCTCCTCGTGCTTGGCCTTGGCGAACTCCACGATCAGGATGGCGTTCTTCGCGGCCAGACCGATGAGCATGACGAGGCCGATTTGGACATAGACGTTGTTGTCATAGCCCATCAGCCAGACGCCGAAAAAGGCGCCGAGACCCACCAGGGGCGAACCCAGAAGGACGGCCCAAGGCAGCCGCAAGCTCTCATACATCGCGGCCAGCAGCAGGAAGACGACGACGATGGCGAGGATGAAGGTGGGCGCCGACGGGGGCGCGACCTTCTCCTGGTAGGAGAGCGACGAGTAGGCGAAGCCCATCTCCTTG
>JBJMGS010000357.1:0-2485 GCA_045807785.1 Pyrinomonadaceae bacterium | reverse complement strand
TCTTAGCCTTTTTGTCTTCAGCTAAGAGCCAACAGCTAGTAGCTAACAGCTAAAATTTTATGCCCCAGATTTCAAACATAGCTGAGTCGATTGAAGCGGTGGACGCGGGCGAGCAGCAGTTGCAGATACCCGAGTATCTGCCGGTGCTGCCGCTCCGCGACATCGTCATCTACCCGTTCATGATCGTGCCGCTTTTTGTCTCGCGCGAGAAATCGATCCGCGCCGTGGACGAGGCGCTCGGCGAGAACCGCATGATCCTGCTCGTCTCGCAGAAGGATTTGGACAAGGAAGAACCGGGCGCGGAAGACCTCTATGCGGTCGGCACGGTCGCCGTCATCATGCGGATGCTGAAGCTCCCTGATGGGCGCACGCGCATCCTCGTGCAGGGCTTGACGCGGGCACGTTTGGAATCGGTCGAGGCGGGCGGCGAGTATTTGCGCGCGCGCGTCGCGGTGTTGCAGGAGGCGGCAGCGCCGGAGCGCTCGCTCGAAGTCGAGGCGCTCATCCGCAACGTGCGCGGCTCGATGGAGAAGGCGGCGAACCTCGGCAAAAATATCTCGCCCGAAGTGATGGCGATTGTCGCGAACCTCGACGAAGCGGGACGGCTGGCCGATCTCGCCGCGTCGAACCTTGAGTTGAAGGTTGAGGACGCGCAGTCGGTCTTAGACATCGCGGACACGACGGCGCGGCTGCGGCGCGTCAACGAACTCCTGAACAAGGAGATCGAAGTGTTGACCGTCCAGCAGGAGATCAACACGCAGGCGCGCGCCGACATCGACCGCTCGCAGCGCGAGTTTTATCTGCGCCAACAACTGAAGGCGATCCAAGGGGAACTCGGAGAAGGGAACGAGCTGGCGGAAGAGATTGCGCAGTTCCGCGAGAAGATCGAGGCGGTGAAAATGCCGAAGCCCGCCGAGGAAGAGGCGCTCAGGCAGCTCAAGAAACTCGAACGGATGCACCCGGACGCGGCGGAGACGGCGACGCTCAGGAACTGGCTGGAGATCATGACCGACCTGCCGTGGTCGAAGGCGTCCGTGGACAATCTCGATCTCGCGAAGGCAGAGCAGATTCTCAACGAGGATCACTACGGGCTGGAAAAAGTTAAAGAGCGCATCATCGAGGCGCTCGCCGTGCGCAAGCTCAAGGAGAAGCCGAAGGGATCGATCCTGTGTCTCGTCGGGCCTCCCGGCGTCGGCAAGACCTCGCTCGGACGCTCCATCGCGCGCGCGCTGGATCGCAAGTTCGTGCGTCTCTCCCTCGGCGGCTTGCACGACGAGGCGGAGATTCGCGGGCACCGGCGGACTTACGTCGGCGCGATGCCGGGTCGCGTCATCCAGGCTTTGCAGCAGGCGGGGACGAACAACCCGCTCATCATGCTCGACGAGATCGACAAGGTCGGCGCAGACTTCCGCGGCGACCCGTCGTCCGCTCTCTTGGAAGTGCTCGACCCGGAGCAGAACAACAGTTTCCGCGACAACTATCTCGGCGTCACCTTCGATCTCTCGAACGTCATGTTCATGACGACGGCGAACGTGCTCGACACGGTGCAGCCCGCGCTGCGCGACCGCATGGAAGTGATCCGCCTCGCCGGCTACACCGAGGAGGAGAAGTTGGAGATCGCGCGCCGCCACCTCATCCCCAAGCAGCTCGAAGAGAACGGTGTGACGGCGAAGAACCTGCGCATCTCGAAGCCCGCGCTCGCCATGATCGTCTTGCAGTACACGCAGGAGGCGGGCTTGCGACAGTTGGAGCGCGAAATCGGCGCGCTCTGCCGCAAGGTCGCGCGCCGTGTCGCCGAAGGACAGACCGAAGTCGTGCTCGTCACGCCGAAGAACGTGCACGAATTCCTGGGCGTGCCGAAGGTCGCGCCCGACGAGGTGTTGAAGAAGGATCAGATCGGGGTGGCGACCGGCTTGGCTTGGACGGCGGTCGGCGGCGAAGTGCTCTTCATCGAGGCGCTCAGGATGAAGGGGAAGGGCAACCTCGTGCTGACGGGGCAACTCGGCGACGTGATGAAGGAGTCGGCGCAAGCCGCGTTCTCCTTCGCCAAGTCGCGCGCGCGCGAACTCGGCATCAACGAGGAAGACTTCAATAACTACGACATGCACATCCACATTCCCGAAGGCGCGATCCCGAAAGACGGCCCCTCGGCGGGTATCACGCTCGCCACGGCGATGGTCTCATCGCTCTCGCAGCGCGCCATCCGCAAGGACGTGGCGATGACGGGCGAGATTACTCTGCGCGGCAACGTCCTGCCCGTCGGCGGCGTCAAGGAGAAGGTGCTCGCGGCGCGGCGCGCGCGCGTGACGAAGATCATCCTGCCGGCGCAGAACAAACGTGACATGGAGGAAGTGCCGAAAGAGTTGATGGGCGAGATTCAGTTCATCTTTGTCGAGCACGTCCGGCAGGTCTTTGAAATCGCCCTGAAAGAACGCACGACGCCGCCCGCGCCCGTGCCGCCGCGCCCGAAGGCTCTGCCACAGCC
>JBJMGS010000356.1:0-9049 GCA_045807785.1 Pyrinomonadaceae bacterium | reverse complement strand
GAGTCGCGCGCGCGCCGCCCTGCGCGAGAAGAATCCGGGGCACACGGGCGAAGAGGAGTACAACCGTTTCATCTGCGTCATCTTCCCCGACGATCAGATGCAGATACTGCCGTACAACCGCGTCGTCAAAGATTTACATGGCAAGTCGCCCGAAGAGTTTCTTGCCGCTGTGCGCGAACGCTTCGACGTGACGGATCAGGCGAACCCGAAAGGCCCCGGCAAGAGCGGCCACTGGCACATGTACCTCGGCGGGCGCTGGTACGGGCTCACGCTCAAAGACGGCGCGTCCGCCGCGCACGTTGAAGACGATCCGACGCGCACGCTCGACGTGAGCCTGCTGCAAGACAACCTGCTCGATCCAGTCTTAGGCATCAAGGATCAGCGCACGGATAAGCGGATTGATTTCATCGGCGGCATCCGCGGCACCGAGGAGTTGGAAAGGCTCGTGGACGGAGGGCGCGCGGCAGTCGCCTTCGCGCTGCACGCGACTTCCATCGCGGAACTGCTGCGCGTCTCCGACGCCAACGCCGTCATGCCGCCCAAGTCAACCTGGTTCGAGCCGAAGCTGCGCGATGGCCTGTTGATTCATGAGATTTGAAGGAAGCGATTAGCTGTTAGCTATTAGCTGTTAGCCAAGCCTAAATCAATTCAGCCGAATCGAAGCCTGCGACGAACATCGTGTGCCGCTCCTTCCGGCTAACCGCTAACCGCTAATAGCTAATAGCTCGCCGCTAACAGCTACTCCCATGCTCATCGAAACTGAGAGACTCATCTTGCGCCCGTTCACGCCGGACGACCTGCCCGTGCTGACGCGGCTGCGCTCGGACGAGGACGTGATGCGCTACATCGGCGGCGCGGCGATGCACACGCCGCAGTTGACCGAGCAGCGTCTGCGCTTCTACATGGACTGCCGCGAGCGTTACGGCTTCTCGATGTCGCCCGCCACCAGCAAGTCCGACGGCGTGTTCATCGGCTGGGGCGGCTTGCAGCCGCTCGAAGAGTCGGGCGAGATCGAGGTCGGCTACGGCTTCGACAAACCTTACTGGGATCAAGGCTACGCGACCGAACTCGCCGCCGCTTGGCTGCGCTACGGCTTCGAGGAGGCGAAACTCGCGCACATCGTCGCCGTCGCCGACCCGCGCAACACCGGCTCGCGCCACGTCATGGAAAAGCTCGGCATGAGGTACGAGAAGAACGCTCTGCACTACGGGCACGACTGCGTGTTCTACTCGATTGCGCGCGACGAGTTTGTGCCGCGCGAAGGTTTTTACGCTCTGCATGATTCGTGAGTCGCGCCGGGGGGTTGAGATGAAAGTTTTAGTCGCGGATAAGTTTGAGCAGTCGGGGCTGGACGGACTGAAAGCCGCAGGCTGCGAGGTCTCGTTCCAGCCGGACTTAAAAGACGACGCCCTGACGGAAGCGATTCGCGCGGGGCAGCCCGACGTGCTCGTCGTGCGCTCGACGAAAGTGTCCGAAGCGGCGCTTGACGCGGGCGCGCTCAAACTCGTCGTGCGCGCCGGGGCGGGCTACAACACGATTGACGTGGCGGCGGCGTCGCGTCGCGGCATCTACATCTCGAACTGTCCGGGCAAAAACTCGGTCGCCGTCGCCGAACTCGCGCTCGCGCTCATCCTCGCGCTCGACCGGCGCATCGCCGACAACGTGCAACAACTGCGCGAGGGGCGCTGGAACAAGAAAGAGTTCTCGAAGGCGCGCGGGCTCTACGGGCGCACGCTCGGACTCGTCGGCACGGGTCAGATCGGACAAGAGGTCATCACGCGCGCGCGAGCCTTCGGGATGCACGTCGTCGCGTGGAGCCGGAGTTTGACGGACGAGCGCGCGGCGGAACTGGGCGTCGAGCGCAAAGAGAGTCCGCTCGACGTGGCGCGCGCCGCGGACGTCGTGAGCGTCCACGTCGCCTTAAAACCTGAGACGCGCGGGCTCGTCGGCAGAGAGTTTTTCGACGCCATGCGCGACGGCGCCTACTTCATCAACACTTCGCGCGGCGAGATCGTCGATCAGGCGGCGCTCGTCGCGGCGATGCGCGAGAAGGGGATTCGCGCCGGCCTCGACGTTTATGCCAACGAGCCGACTTCCGCCGCGGGCGAGTTCGCGGACGAGATCGCGAAAGAGCCGAACCTCTACGGTACGCACCATATTGGCGCTTCGACCGATCAGGCGCAGGAGGCGATTGCCGCCGAGACGGTGCGCATCGTCCGCACGTTCAAAGAGACGGGGCGTGTGCCGAACGTCGTCAATCTCGCCGCGCGCACGCCGGCCACGCACACGCTCGTCGTGCGCCACCGCGACCGTCCCGGCGTGCTCGCGCACGTGCTCGATCAGATTCGCGCCGCCGGCATCAACGTGCAGGAGATGGAGAACATCATCTTCGAAGGCGCCGAGGCTGCCGTCGCCCGCATCAACCTCGAAGCCGCGCCGCCGGACGACATGCTTGCAAAATTGCACGAGGGCGAGGACATCATCGAACTCAGCTTGCTTGAGCTCAAATGAGAAATCCCGGATTCGTTATCGGCACACTCATTCTTATCCTGTCTCTAAGCGGAACTTCTCTACCGTCCGCCGCATCGCAGTCGCTCCGCAAAGATGAGAAGCAAGACCTGCGAGTGCGCGGTCAGATACTTAAGGCTTATCTTAGTGGCGAAGATGCGTGCTGCGTTCGTCTAAATTTGAGACTGAAACTCGAATTCTTCAACGCGGGCAGCAAACCGATTGTCCTCTTGGACCGGGAGCCGTGGATGGTAGGTGAGGATTTCTCGCTTTCGAGCGAAGACGCGGCGACAAGTAAGTTCATATATTCTAATCGGCATTTACCGTCCATCCTCAGAGCGCCCGGAAATGAATGGGTACGGCTCGAACGTCACTTGGATCAGGCGACTCCCCCGGCGGAGTTTACCCGCATCCTACCTTCCGGGGTGGCTTGGGGATATGAAACGGACACGTGGTGGACTATTAGCAAGAGCGGTAACTCGTACGGACGGGGCGAGACTTGGGAAGAACTTCGGCTACACGCTAGCATCTGGCTCACGTTAGAGTTCGAAATGTGGCCCATCAATGTGGAACCACAATACCAGAGCGGCAATCCCAAGTTTGGCATGAAGCTCAGGCGTCGATGGCAGAACTTCGGCGATCTATGGCTTGACGGCATCAGATCGGAGCCCATTCAATTGGATTTGGAGACCATCGTGTCGAACGCCGGATGACGAAAATCATGCTCATCACCGGCGCGTCGAGCGGGATCGGCGAGGCGTTCGCGCGGGCGCTGGCGGCGCGGGGCGAGCCACTTCTTTTGGTCGCGCGCTCCGAGGATAAGTTGGTCTCCCTGTGCAACGAGCTGGGGCGCGCGCACAACGTCAACTGCCAGCACGTTGCGCTCGACTTGTCGGCGGACGGCGCGGGGGCGGCGCTGTTCGCTGAAGTCGGGCGGCGCGGGTTGGAAGTCGAGACGCTCGTGAACAACGCGGGGTTCGGCTCGATGGGCGACTTCGCGTCGCTCGACCTGGCGCGCGAGCTGAACATGATCGAGTTGAACGTGCGCGCTCTCGTCGAGCTGACGCACCTCTTCCTCGCGCCGATGCTTGAGAGAAAGAGCGGCGCGATCATCAACGTCGCCTCGACCGCCGCGTTCCAGCCCGTGCCGTACATGGCGACCTACGCGGCGACGAAAGCCTTCGTGCTCTCGTTCACCGAAGCGCTGTGGGAAGAGAACCGCGCGCGCGGCGTGCGCCTCCTCGCGCTGTGTCCGGGCGTGACGGAGACCAACTTTTTCGCGGCGGGCGAGATGGGGAAGCCCCCTTTTCGTGCGCCGCAGACGCCGGACGAGGTCGTCGCGACGGCGCTCGCGGCGCTTGAGCACGACCGCAGCCACGTCATCTCCGGCTGGCACAACTACGCGGCGGCGGAGGCGCAGCGGCTCGTCCCGCGCTCCTTCGTCGCGCGCCTCATCGGCAAGACGATGCGAAATCATTTCAAGAAGCAGAGGTCAGAGAGCAGAGGCTAGAGGTCAGATGCTAGGTGCTGGTCGCGTTTGCTTACTAACATCCAGCATCTAACATCCAGCCTCTTTCAGGAGACTTGTCATGACAGAGAGAATCTACAACTTCAGCGCGGGGCCGGCTGTTTTGCCCGTGCCCGTCTTAGAGCAGGCGCAGCGCGAGATGATGTCGCTGCCCGGCGTCGGCATGTCGGTGATGGAGATCAGCCACCGCTCCAAACCGTTCGACGAGATCATCCACGGCGCCGAGAGCGGCCTGCGCGAGCTGATGGGCATCCCGGAGAACTACCGCGTGCTCTTCCTGCAAGGCGGCGCGTCGCTACAGTTCTCGATGATCCCGATGAACCTTTTGCCCGAAGGCGCGAGCGCCGACTACGTCATCACGGGCAGTTGGGGCAAGAAGGCGCTCAAGGAGGCGAAGAAGGAGGGCGCGATCAACGTCGCCGCAGACCTCGCCGACAGCCGCTACACGCGCACGCCCGAGCCGCACGAGTTGAAGCTCGACCCGGCAGCCGCTTACGTCCACATGACTTCCAACGAGACCATCGAAGGCGTCGAGTGGAAGGATGAGCCAGAGGTCGGCGACGTGCCGCTCATCTCGGACGCCTCTTCGAACATCATGTCGCGCCCCATCGACGTGAAAAAGTACGCGCTCATCTACGCGGGCGCGCAGAAGAACCTGGGGCCTTCGGGCGTGACGGTCGTCATCATCCGCGACGATCTGTTGGAGCGCATCCCCGACGGCCTGCACACGATGCTCGACTACCGCACGCACGTCGCGAACGACTCGCTCTACAACACGCCGAACACTTGGGGCATCTACATCCTCAACCTCGTCTGCCAGTGGGCGAAAGAGAGGGGCGGGCTCGCGAGCGTCTACCGAGAGAATCAGGCGAAGGCGAAGTTGATCTACGACGCGATTGACGCAACCGACTTCTACCGCGGGCACGCCGCCGTGGAAGCGCGCTCGTTGATGAACATCACGTTCCGCCTGCCCTCGGAAGACCTCGAAAAGCGGTTCGCCAAAGAAGCGACCGACGCGAAGCTCGACGGGCTCAAAGGTCACCGCTCGGTCGGCGGCATCCGCGCCTCGATCTACAACGCCTTCCCGCGCGAGGGCTGCGAGGCGCTCGTCTCCTTCATGCGCGAGTTCGAGCACAAGAACGGTTGATGGCTGCGCGCCGGGCGCGGACTTGAACGCTATGGGCCACGGCGTCGAGCGCGTTGACCTCGCCTCGCTCGCGGCGTCGGGCGCGGGGCTCGACGCGCGCGCCGCGCCGCTCGTCGTCACCGACAGTGTCGGCGAACGAGTGCGCGCCAGCTGGTCACCGCAGAGCCTGCTCGCCGCAGTCGGCGCGCAGAGCGTCACGCTCCTCACTTCGGATCACGAGAAGTTCGACCAACTGTCGGACGGCGAGCCGAACTACGCGGCGGAGCGCGTTACGTTCGCCGAGGCGCTGCGCCGCATCGCCGCGACCGAGCCGCCGCGCGCCTGCTACGCGCGCCACGTCCCGCTCGCCGATCTCGGTCTCGACGAGACTGAATATCCGGCGCACGCGTTGCTCCCTGCTGCGGCGTCGCGCATCGAGCGCAATTTGTGGATCGGCTCGGCGGGCTGCGTCTCCGGCCTCCACTACGACGGCAAAAACAACCTGCTCACGCAGCTCCACGGGCGCAAGCGCGTCACGCTCATCCCGGCCAGCGAGCACGCGCGCGTCGAGCCCTTCGGCCTGGGCTTCCGCGACGTGCACGCCAGCCGCGTCGATCTCGAAACGCTCGACCGGGCGGCGCACCCGCAGTTCCCGCTCGATGCAGCCGTCGCCTTCGATCTGCTCCCCGGCGAGACGCTCTACATCCCCGCGCTCTGGTGGCACCACGTCCGCTCGCTCGATGCGTGCGTCTCCGTCAACGTCTGGTGGGCGGCGCGACCCGAACAACTCCTCGTCGCGAACTCCGTAGATTACTTGCGGCTCAAGTACAAGCGGGACGCGCTCGCCGCGCTCTACGAGCATGATCCAGACAGGGCTGCGCGCCTGCTGCAACTCGCGCGCGCGTCTCTCGGTGAGAATCTCCCTTGCGCCGCCGCGCTCTTCGCGGGTGCGTCCGCGCGTGCCGCGCTCGACGCGCTCTCACGCGCGCACGATCCTCTGGGCGAGACGGCGGGCAGCGTGCCACGCGGCGACGCAGAGAGTCTCGCCGCATCGCTCGTCGCAGACGGCGTGCTCAGCCGCGAAGAGGCGCGGCTCGTGCGACTCGCGCTCTTCGTCGCGGAGGTGGCCGCGTCTCAGGGCGAGGCGCGCGGCGTCGCCGATCTGGAACGGTTGACAGGGGAAGTCGCGCGGTTCGTCGCCGCGCGCGTCGGCGCGGAGCGAGTCAGCGGCGCGTGAGGTGCAGGCTATCTCGCCGCGCTTGCCTTTCGCCGGGCTTCGGCATAAAACTTGGGGCGTCTCTCGCTCGGTCTCTTCCACCGATCACAACCCATGAAAAGCCAACGCCTCATTCTGTCTCTGATTTTCGCCTGCTTCGCGGTCGCGGCGTCGCTCTCCACGGCGCGCTCCCGTCAGAGTAAACCGACCACGCCGGGCGGCGCGAACATCGTCACGCCGCCCGCTTCCGAGCGACACCTGAAGAACGTCCGCCAGTTGACCTCTACGGGCGAGAACGCCGAGGCGTATTTCAGCGGCGACGGGGGAAGGTTGATCTTCCAGTCGAAGCACGGGGCGATGCCCTGCGATCAGATTTTCACGATGCGCACCGACGGTTCAGAGATGAAGCTCGTCTCGACGGGCAAGGGGCGCACGACCTGTTCGTACTTTTTCCCGAACGACAAAAAAATTCTCTATGCCTCGACGCATCTCGCCTCGGCTGACTGCCCGCCGCCGCCCGACTTCTCGCGCGGCTACGTCTGGGCGATCTACCCCGGCTATGACATCTTCACGGCGCGCCCTGACGGCTCGAACCTCAAACAATTGACCAACGCGCCCGGCTACGACGCGGAGGCGACGACCTCCGTGGACGGCAAGCACATCGTCTTCACCTCGGTGCGCGACGGCGACCTCGAACTCTACTCGATGGACGCCGACGGCACGCACGTGCGCCGCCTGACGAACGAGTTGGGCTACGACGGCGGCGCGTTCTACTCGCGCGACGGGCGACAGATCGTCTATCGCGGCAACCACCCGCGGACGGAAGCCGAAGTCGCGCGCTACAAAAAGCTGCTCGCCGAAAATCTGGTCGAGCCGAACGCCCTGGAACTCTGGGTGATGAACGCCGACGGCACGCACAAGCGGCAGGTGACGCAGCTTGGCGTCGCCAGCTTCGCGCCATACTTTCTGCCCGACGGCAAGCGCATCATCTTCTCGTCGAACTATCCAGACATCCACAGCCGCGACTTCAACCTCTTCGTCGTCAACACCGACGGCACGGGGCTCGAGCAGATCACGACTTACGACGGCTTCGACGGCTTCCCGATGTTCTCGCCCGACGGGCGCAAGCTCGTCTTCGCCTCGAACCGCGACGGCAAGGCGAAGGGTGACACCAACATCTTCATCGCCGATTGGGTGGAGTAAAAACTCATGCGCGACAACATCTCACACAAGTTTCTGCGGCTGACTCTCGCCTTCCTGCTCGCAACGTGCGGGCTCGCGCAACAGAGCGCGCCGCGCGCCGCTGCGAATGATGAGCCGAGCGTCGAGCGCCTGCGCGCGCACGTCGGCTACCTCGCCTCGGACGAACTCGAAGGCAGGCGCACGGGCACGAGGGGCGCGGTCGTGGCGGCGGAGTACATCGCCAAGGAGTTTGCCCGCTACGGTCTGCGCAGCGGCGCGGCGATATTGACGGCTCCCAATAGCTCCGTTGCCAAGCTTAGTTACAAACTTCCTTTCCCCTACGTCGCTGGCGTGGAACTCGGCAAGCGCAACGCGATGAGCTTCACGCCGCGCGCGGAGTCAGCGCCGCAGAACGCGCACGCCGCCGCGGTCGATCTCCGGCTCGGCGAGGACTGGTCGCCTATTGCTTGGAGCGCGAACGCGAAAGTTTCGAGCGCGCCCGTCGTGTACGTCGGCTACGGCATCACGGCATCGGAGCTGGGCCGCGACGACTACGCGAATGTTGACGCGCGCGGGAAGATCGTCCTAGCGTTCGCGGGCACGCCCGATGGCGACAACCCGCACGGGCAGTTCGCGCGCTTCGAGGACTTGAGATTCAAGGCGGCAGCGGCGCGCGAGCACGGCGCGGTGGCGCTCCTCGTCATCACGCGCGAGACGAACTTCAAGGACGACCGCCTGACGCGCCTGCGCATGGACGAGAACCTCGCGGCGGCGGGCGACGCTGGCATCCCGGTCGCGCTCATCTCGCGGCAGGTCGCGCGCCGCGCCATCGAAGCCGCTGCCACGCCGTTAGTCACGTTTGAGAATCTGGAGCAGTCGGCGAACGCGAAGTTCGCCGACGCGCCAGCCGCGGTCACGAAAGACGGGAGTGCGGCGCAAGGCGCGGCGGGACAGCCAACGCCGCCGCGAAAAAACTTTTCGACGCTGCTCAAGCACATCGCTTTCAGTCTCCAGACGGACATCGCGCGGCGCGAGCAGCCCGCCTACAACGTCGTCGGCCTGCTCGAAGGCAGCGACGCGAAGTTGAAGGACGAGGCCATCGTCTTTGGCGCGCACTACGATCACCTGGGTCGCGGCGGCGAGGGGAGCTTAGCCGCGCGCGAGGGCGACATCCATCACGGCGCGGACGACAACGCTTCGGGCGTGGCGGGGCTGTTGGAACTCGCGCGCATCTTCGCGACCGCGCCGGTGAAGCCGCGGCGCACCATCGTCTTCGTCGCGTTCAGCGGCGAGGAAGAGGGCTTGATCGGTTCGAGCTACTACGTCAAGAACCCGGTCGTGCCGTTGGCTAACACGGTCGCGATGATCAACATGGACATGATCGGTCGGTTGAAAGACGAGCGGCTGATCGTCGGCGGCGTGGGCACGGCGTCGGAGTGGAAGCACATCGTCTAAGAGTTGTTAAGTGAGTTGTTTATGTATTTATTGT
>JBJMGS010000355.1:0-14338 GCA_045807785.1 Pyrinomonadaceae bacterium | reverse complement strand
GTTGTTGAAGAAGACGAGCGTGCCGAACTGCCGCTGCTCGCTCTCGCCGACCGGCACGAACTCGTCCCACATGGTGCGCGCACTCACGCGCTGAAACTGCACGCCCGCCGACTGGAAGGCGCTCCACACGAAGCCCGAACAGTCGAAGACGTTCGGCCCCGAAGCGCCGTAAACGTAGGGCGCGCCGAGCCGGTCTTCGATGGCATTCAGCAGTTGGCGGTTGAACAGGAAGAGGCGCGAGACGTTAGCGCGGGGCGCGACGATCTCCGGCTTCGCGACGTCCGGCAGCGCAGGCGCGGCTTCGGAGACGAGGTACACGTCAGTTTCAAGGCGCGGCGAGCCGTCGGGCAGCGCGTTCGAGATGACCTGGCGCGGGCGTGCGACGTCGGACTGTGCAGAGGCGCTTGCGGCGAGGGTGCAGAGAGCGAGGCAGACTGCCAGCGCAAGAGGGAACTTATTCAGAGACATAGCCGGGGGAAGCCCTTCTTCCTTCTTTAAAACTTTGTATTGCCTTCGGGGTATTGCTTGGTGAGGCGTGCGCTGCAATCTCAGCAGCATCAATATCTTATCGGCGCGTCTGATTCGCCACAAGCGGCAATGTGACTGTTTTGTGACAGGGCATAAATTCTGAAGCGCGTCTGAACGAAAAGGCGGCACAGACTCGTCCGATGATTGGTTCAACTTGAACGGAGTGTGGGAAGTTGGTACGCCTTTTGGTGATGCGGGTCACGCAAAGCGGGCAAAAGCGGGGTCATCCTGAGAAATTATTTTCGTCCCGTCGGCTGGCGTGGTAGGATGCGCGACCGTAGAAAGAGGTGTGCGAAAGAATGTTATTTGTCGAGAGCAAGGTTTTGGATCGTACGGTTGACGACGCAACCCGCACGGCGCTGTTGGAGAAACTCGAAGACCGCGGGCTCACGCCGCTCATCCGCACGGCGCGGCTCTACATGTTCGACCTCGCGCTCCTGAAGTCTGACCGCGCGCGCGAGCTGGAGTCGGCGGTCGCGGCGCGCACGGACGTCGAGGGCGATGCCCCTTACGTGCGCGGCGAGCTGTTCTGTTTCCGCGACTACACGCACTTTCTGATCTTCGGCGACGCGGAAGACGGCGCGGCTGGCGTGCGCGCAGGGATCGTCTACGAAGCCGACACGGTCGAGCCCGCCGAGAAGCTCGAAGAGTTCTGTCAGAACGTGGGCGACGCGCTGCGGCTCGCGGCGGGGGGCGGAGTGAGCACGGGCGCGAACGGCTCCGGCGCACGCGGCGACGCGGCGTGGCAGGCGGGCGCGGCGCGCGCCGCCGAGAGCTTCCAGCGGTTCGCGGCGGAAGGTGAAGCGCCGCTCTTCGCGACGCGCGGCGAGATGGTCGAGGGGTGGCTGAAGACTTCGGGGATGCTCGAAGACACGGAAGCGCGCCGCTGGCTGAGCCGACTCTATGAAGCGCATCAGGAGGGACACGGCACGCCCCTACGCGCGGGCGAGGGAGGCGAGTCAGTCCCAGACGCGCTGCTCGACAGGTTCACAGGTGCGGGGCTCGTCCGCCGCGAGATTCTGGTGAGCTGCCGCAAGGCCGGACGCGCGCTCTTCCGCCTGCCTTCGCCGGACGCGCTCGCCGTCCTCGGCAACGCCATCTGTAGCGAGTGCGGCGCGAGCGTCGGCGACGAGAAGGCGGAAGAGATCGTCGTGCCCACTTCGCTGACGACGACGCTGCTGCAAGACTCTTCGTGGCTGACGACGCACCTGCGCGCCATCCTCTCGAAGCTCGGCATCCCCGAACGGCAGATCGCGGCGCGGCAGATGGGCGCGGACGAGACGGACGTGCAGTTGATGGCGGACGTGTGCGGCGAGCCATTCTTGTTCCTGCTGCGCGACGGCGACTGGACGGCCACTCACGCGCGCCGCGCTGCCGAAGAGCACGCGCACTATGATGACGCGCACCTCGCCGTCATCGCGACCGGCAAGGTTCAGGACGATGCGCGCCAGCGTCTGCGCGAGCACATGCGCCGGCTCGCACGCGCGGGGCGCGAGCGCGAACGCGAACTGATCTTCGTCGAAGGGCTCGACGCGGCGCACGCTGAATTGCTGCCGCTCGTGCAGCGCGCCAGCGACCGCGCGCTCTCTCAGGAGTTGTGGGAGTTGGACGCGAGCCTCGGCATGAGCGCGGGATTCCTGCTGGCGGCGCGGTCGCGCCTGTTGCACGGCTCGGAGGAGTTGCGCGACGTAGCCGCCTCCGCCGCGAGCGCTGTCGCCGGGGGCGTCGCGGATTTCTAAAGCGCACCCTTCCATCCTCGGCGCGGGCTCCCGTCTCGCTCAACGCGCACGTAGACGAAGCGGGGCACCGAAGTTTTCAGCGCATCTCGCCGCCGAAAAAGTTGACGACAAAAGTTGACAACTGTGGCTGTTGAGCGCGAATCTTAAGTGCGTCTTCCTCGCCGTTCCGACGTTGCCGGGAAATATTTAATATGAAACTGAAAGTCGCCCTCTTGCTCACGCTGCTCGCGCCCGCCACGTCCGCGCGCGCGCAAGCGACGCAAACCCCTGCCCCGGAAACTTTCACGCGCCCGCGCACGGTCGTCTCGACGCCCGCGCCCGCGCGACAGACGGCACAACAGACCGCGCCCGCGCAAACCTTGCCGCCCGCGCCGCAGCCGACCGTCGCGCCTGAGACGCAGCAGATCACGCCCACGATCACGGCGCCCGCGACTACTGCGCCTGCGACTACTGCACCCGCGCCCGTCGTCGTGCCGCCCGTCCCCATCCAGCCCGTCGAGCCGCTCGCGCCGAACAAGGTTCGCTCGCACCGCGAAGAGGCCGAGCGCGTTTTCAAGACGCGGCTGACGCCGCAGGCGATGGCTGCACCGCCGCTCGCCTTCGTCACGCTCGCCGCGCTCGATCCGAAGGACTCGAAGATTCACCTGCTGACGCTCCCCAAAGACACCTTTTTGCAGTTGGGCGCGGAGACGACTATCTATTCGTCGCTCGGCACGCCGCTGCGCGTCCGCGTCGTGCGCCCGAACTACGTCAACACGGCGGTAGTCGTCTCCGACTTGCAGGGTCGGCAGTTGATGCCGCTCCTCGTCGAGTACCCGATTGAGAAGTTCGGTCGCTACCGCGAGATGGCCTACTATACCTCGGCGCACCCGGCGCTCGTCTCGCCGGAGTTGATTAAGGTCGGGCAGGCTTACGTCCACACGATGGTCGATCTCGCGGCGGGGCGTCTTAAGCTGAAGGGCATCAACATCGCGCCGGAGATTCAGGACATGGCAGAGCGCCTCTGTCTTGTCGAGCACATCGATCACGAGCGCTTCCGCAACGACTCGCGCCGTCCGCTCTTCGAGGAAGTGTACGCGCTCTACGCGCTGAACGAGCTGGACACGTACCGTTATTCGGTGAGCACCGCCGGCGCGGGCGGCATGGTGCAGATGATTCCGTGGACGTACCAGATGCTCCGGCAGCGTTACCCGGCGGTTGGCTTGAACCCCGACTTCGTCCTGGGGATGCGTAACCACGGCAACGCGCTCGAAGCGATGCTGCTCTACATCCGCGACACCTGGAGCGATCTCAATCTCGACCCGGACGTCTCCGACGCGCTCCAGAACGGCACGGCGTCGAAGCAGGAGTTGATCGCGGCGGGTTACAACTCGAACCCGGCGAAGCTCGGCTCCTACCTGCGGCGGGGCGGCACGGCGTGGCGCACGCTCATCCCGCGCGAGACGCAGATGTACTTGCAGATTCTTCAGTCCTTAAACACGTTCACGCCGATCAAGGCGCGCGCCTCAGAGAAGAAGGACGAGAAGGCGACCGCCGCCGCGAACGAGACGCCGGCGGTTCAGCCTTAATGTTTATCGTCGTCGCCGAAACAAAGCTGCGCCTGTGCGCGTAAAAGCCGCGCGACTTACTATCTGACACGCGGGTTAATCAGTTCTGAACACGCTTTCCGCGGTCGCGCGGGTCATGAACCCGCCGCGCTGCGCGTCTTCCGCGCGCGGACAAGTCATCCCTCCTCAATTTTCGGACAAAGGAGCAAAGCTATTGAGGTCTCAGAATCTCGGACGTAACATCCGCCTCGCGTTGGTCGCGCTCGCCGCGTGCCTCTTCGCCGCGAGCTGGTCTCTCAAGTCGAGCGCGCAGCAGCCCGCAGGCAGTGCGGGTCAGCCCGCGGCGAACGCACCCGCCGAGACGGTCTATAAAAACATTCAGGTGTTGAAGGGAATGCCGGCGGACGAGCTGGGCACGACGATGGACTTCTTCTCCACGTCGCTCGGCGTGCGCTGCGACTTCTGCCACGCGCGCAACGCTGCCGGCAACGGCCTGGACTTCGTGAGCGACGCCAAGGAAGAGAAGAAGACGGCGCGCGCCATGATCCAGATGCAGTTGGATTTGAACGCGCACCACGCTGCCGCCTTCGGCAACGAGCGCATCAGTTGCTTCACCTGCCATCAAGGTCGTACCGGCGCGCCGCACCTGCCGCGCCTGCCGCTAGCCACGCAACAGGAACGTCCCGCGGGTGGCGGCGGCGGTCAAGGTGCTCCCGGCGGACAGCCCGGCACTCCCGGCGGTCAACCCCCTGCGGGCGCGCCCGCTCCGGGCGGCGGCCAGCCGGCGGCGCAGGGTGGCGCTCCGGGTGGACAGCCTGCTCAAACTCCGCGCCCGACCGCCGAAGAGGTGTTGGCGAAGTACGTCGCGGCGGTCGGCGGACGCGACGCTTTGGCGAAGTTGAAGACCGTCGTCATGCACGGCACGCGCGAGGGCGCGCGCGGCGGCGCGGCCCCCTACGAAGTCACGCTCGCGTCGCCCGACAGACTCTACGTCGTGGCGACGATTCCGGCGCAGGGGCAACAGGCTGCGGGCGAGGTGCGGCAGGGCATCAATGGCGCGAGCGGCGGGTGGACGACGAACGCGCGCGGCGCACGTGCCCTGAATGCGGCGGAGTTGGCCGACCTGAGAAACGTCTCGCGCTACCTGATGCCGTTGAAACTCTCCGAGCCGTTCCCGCAGATGACCGTGCGCGGTCGGGGCCGCGTCGGCGAAAGCGTGGCGTGGGTGCTCGAAGCCAAGCCCGCGGCGAACGTCCGTCAGCTCTTCTTCTTCGATCAGCAGACGGGGCTGCTCCTGCGGCAAATGACCATCCGCGCGCTCTTCATCAACGACGTGCCCGAACAGGTTGACTACGAGGACTACCGCGACGTTGACGGCATGAAGATACCCTTCACCGTCCGCACCGCCAGCGTCAACCCGAACAACCCCATCACGATCCGCAAGTTCACGGAGATCAAGACGAACGTCCCCGTGGACGACGCGATCTTTGCGATGCCAGCGCCGAAACCCTAGAGCGATTGCGGATTTCGGAGTGCGGAATGCGGATTAAAGAAGACGCGGCGCTGAGACTTGAAATCTCAGCGCCGCGTTCTGACTTCTGGTCTTACAACCCGCAATCCGAAATCTACAATCCGCAATTCCTGTCAGTCGCCGTACTGCAACTGCCCGCTCGCGAAGTCTGTACTTGTTTCGTCGTCAGAAGGCGATTCCTCGTCGCGCGCGCCGTCGGCGTACTGCAGCCGGTAGAGCCGCCAGTAGAGACCGCGCAGGGCGAGCAGTTCCTGGTGCGTGCCCATCTCGCGGATTTCGCCGTGGTGGAGGACGACGATCTGGTCCGCCCGCTGGATGGTCGAGAGGCGGTGCGCGACGACGATTGAGGTGCGGTCGCGCATGACGCGCTCGATGGCCTGCTGGATCAGTTGCTCGGTCTCCGTGTCAATCGAGCTAGTCGCCTCGTCTAAGATCAGGAGCGCCGGATCGAAGGCGAGCGCGCGGGCGAAGCTGATCAGTTGCTTCTGGCCGACGGAGAGACCCGCGCCGCGCTCGCGCACCTCCGCCTGATATTTTTCCGGTAGGCGCTGGATGAACTCGTCGGCGTGTACTTCGCGCGCAGCCCAGAGCACGCGCTCCTCTGCGATCTCGTCGCGACCGAGACGGATGTTGCCCTCGATGGTGCCGCTGAAGAGGAAGACGTCCTGCAGCACGACCGCGAAGTTCTCACGGAGCGTCTGTAAGTCCCATTCCTTCACGTCCACGCCGTCGAGCAAGACGCGCCCGCGCTGCACGTCGTAGAAGCGCATGAGCAGGTTCGTGATCGTCGTCTTGCCCGAACCCGTGTGACCGACGAGCGCGACCGACTCGCCGGGCTCGACCGTGAACGACACATCTTTGAGTACCCAGTCCTCACCCTTGTAGGCGAACCAGACGTGGTCGAACTCGATGCGCCCGCGCGCGCGCCCGCGCATCTTCGGCTCGGCGGGCGACAAAATCAGCACAGGCTGATCGAGCGTGCGAAATATCCTGTGTGAGGCGACCATCGCCGCTTGCAGGACGTTGTACTTGTCCGAGATGTCGCGGATCGGTTGGAAGAGCGCCTGCGAGTATTGAATGAAGGCGACGAGCGCGCCGAGCGTCAAGAGCGTCCCGCCCGTCTGCATGACGCGGTAGCCGCCGTACCAGATGACGAGGGCGATGCCGATGGCACCGATGAAGTCCACCAGCGGGAAGAAGATCGCGTAGTAAAAGATGGTCTCGACGTTGGCGTTGCGGTAAGAGTCGTTGAGGTCGTGGAACTGCGCGCGCGACCTCCGCTCGCGGTTGAAAATCTGGACGGTCTGCGCGCCCGAGAGGTGCTCCTGCAAAAACGAGTTGATGCGCGCCAGCCGCGTCCTGACCATGTCGTAGCCGCGCCGGGCGTGCTTGCGGAACCAGGTCGTCGCGGCGAACAGCAGCGGCACGGTGATGAGCGTGACAAGCGTCAGCCGCCAGTCCATCCAGAGCATGATGGCGATAATCGCGACGATCATCACCACGTCGCCCAGGACTTCCGTGATGCCCGACGTGAACAGCTCGTTCAGCGCGTCTACGTCTGAGGTGAGCCGCGTCATGATGCGTCCGACCGGGTGGCGGTCGAAGTAGGCGACCTCCTGGTGCTGGAGTTTTTCGTACAGCTCGCTGCGCAGGTCGTACATCACCTTCTGCCCGACGGTGTTCAAGAGCACCGACTGGACGTAGGAGAAGACGAAGATGAGTAGGCGCACGCCGAGCGCGGCGAGCGCGATCCACATCAGGCCGCGCATCGCGCCCGCGAACGGGAGATGCCCGTCGTGCGCCGGGATGATCTCGCGGTCAATCGCCCACTGTGTGAACTTCGGTTGCAGCACGTTCAAGCCATTCAGGAGGAGCGTGAGCACGAGCGCGGGCGTGAGCAGGCGCAGGTAGGGGCGCAGGTAGCGCATCAGCCGGCGTGCGATCTGCGAGTCGTAGGTCTTGCCGAGCGCCTCTTCTTCGTGAAACTGTTGGACTGCTGTTGACATCGTGTGTCTGATGAAAGCCGCTTCGTTAAAAGTTTAGAAAGTGCTCTTGAAATCCTGCCCTGCGCCGGCGTCGTCGAAGTGTGGGCGGCGGGGGAAGTGGAGCAGTAAGCCGAGCGCCGCCGGGACGAAGAAGTAGAGCGATGCGCGCGCCCCTGTCACGAAATACGCGATGAGCCCGAAGAGCGCACACGATTCGCAGAGCGCGAAGGCGATGATGTAGCCGGTGGTGACGTGATCGGGGCGACGCTCGCGTGCGGCCCGCGCGAGCATCCTCGGCTTGACGGCGAAGGAGAGACCGAAGGCGCAGAGCGCCGTCGCGCCGAGAGCGAGCAGGAACGGCTGCGTGTCTTCGGTGTTTGCCGTGGCATGAATCACCTGCGTCAGACCGAAGAACAACGCGAGCGAGAAAACCTGCGCGCCCCAGATGATCAGCAGCCCGCGATAGCGCGCGCCCGCGAGCGATTTGTTCGGAGGTTGGTTCATCATGGGAGACACCGACAATCCGTCGTCCTCAGCTCGCCGCCAGCTCCTCTTCAAGCAACTGCCGCTCGTACAAGGCCGCATACTCGCCGCCGCGCGCGAGCAGTTCGTCGTGCGTGCCGCGCTCGACGATGTGGCCGCCTTCGAGGACGCAGATCAGATCGGCGTCGCGCACGGTCGAGACGCGGTGCGAGACAATCAAGCTCGTGCGCTCGCGCATCACGCCGCGCAACTGCGCGAGAATCTTCTCCTCGGTGTAGGTATCCACGGACGAGAGCGCGTCGTCGAGGATGAGGATGCGCGGCTGGCGGAGCACCGCGCGCGCAATCGCCGTGCGCTGCTTCTGCCCGCCGGAGAGCGTGATGCCGCGCTCGCCGACCAGCGTGTCGAAGCCTTCGGGGAAGCCGCGCACGTCGTCGGAGAGTCCGGCGATCTCCGCCGCCCACTCGACCTCGGCGCGCTCGGCGCGCTCGACGCCGAAGGCAATGTTTTCGGCGAGCGCGTCGCTGAACAGAAAAGTCTCCTGCGGCACGTAGCCGACCGCCGCGCGCAACTGCGCGAGCGGGTAGTCGCGCACGTCCACGCCGTCCACGAAGACCGTGCCTGGCAGAGGGTCGAGCAGGCGCGGGATCAAATTCATCAAGGTTGACTTGCCCGTGCCCGTGCGACCGACGAAGGCGACTGTTTGTCCCGCCTCGATGGTCAGATCGACGCTGCGCAGCACTTCCGGCAAATTCTCGCCGTAGCGGAAATGCAGTTGACGAAATTCGATGCGCCCGCGAATAGCAGGCTGCTGGCGCGCGGCGGGCTCATCATGAATAGCGGGCTCGGCGTCGAAGATGGCGTTCATGCGCTTGAGGCTCGCCGTGCCGCGCTGGTAGAGGTTGACGACGTAGCCGAGCGCGATAAGGGGCCAAATGAGCCGCGTCAGGTAGAGGCTGAACTCGGTGAACTGCCCGACCGTGATCGAGCCGCGCACGGCGAGCAGGCCGCCGTACCAGAGAATGAGCACGTAGCCGAGCCCGATCAGGAATTGCAGCAGCGGGCGCATCATCGCCTCGATGCGGACGAGACTCAGGTTGCGCTCGGCGTATTCCTGGTTGAGCCGGTTGAAGACCGCGATCTCCGAGCCCTCCTGCGCGTAGGCGCGCACGACCCGCACGCCGGTGAAATTCTCCTGTGCGCGCGCCGAAATCTGCGCGAAGAACTCCTGAATCTTCTCGAAGCGGACATGCACCTGCTGCCCGAAAACTTTGACCGTCAAAGAGACGAGCGGCATCGTGACGAAGAGCAGCAGCGTCAGGCGCACGCTGATCCTGAGCATCAGCGGGAGGATAAGCACGACGACGAAGACGGTCTGCAACGTGTACATGATCATCGGCCCGGCCAGTTGCCTGACCGCCGCCAGATCGTTTGTCGCGCGCGCCATCAGGTCGCCGATGCGGTGGCCGTGGAAGAACGAGAGCGGCATCTGTTGCAGGTGCGCGTAGAAGTCTCGGCGCAGGTCGTACTCGACGTGGCGCGACATGTTGATGAGAATGCGCCGCTGCAAAAACAGGAAGATGCCGCTTACTAAACTGACGCCAAGAATGGTCAGCGCCGAGCGCAGAAGCTTCGCCCAGGAGACATCACCGCGCAGGGCGTCAACCGCGCGCCCGACGAGCGCGGGGATGAAGAGCCCGATGACGACCGACGCGAGGATGCAGAAGATGCCGACGCAGAGACTCGTCTTGTAGGGGCGGAAATACCGTGCGAACTTTTTTAACTCTTGCATGGCGGAAACAGGCGGACGCCGGGCCCGACGCTTCGACTCCGAAATGAAAAATCGCGCGTCTATGATGCGCGATTTTCAAGCCAAAGCCAAACGCGGCAGGTCTGTCGCGAAGGTTTCCTGAAATGTCGGAAGGGGTTGAAAACTTGGCGGCGCGGCTCAGATGGCGGGCGACGCGAGCGGCGTTTCCGCTTCGTTCATCGGCGTCTCGTGCACGAGGTCGAACATCTCGTCCGACAACTCGCAATCGCCCGTGCCGTCGGGCGTCGCGACGCGGTTGCGGCCGTCGCGCTTCGCCTGGTAGAGGGCGTGGTCGGCAGTCGAGACGAGTTGGTTGCGCGAGTTGGCGTGGAGCGGGAAAGTGGCGATGCCGAAAGACGCCGTGATGTGGCCGATGTCGGGAATCTCCGTGCCTTCGAGGCGGGCGCGCAGGCGCTCGGCGACGATGAGCGAGCCGTCGAGGTTCGCCTGCGGGAGGATGACGGCGAACTCTTCGCCGCCGTAGCGCGCGGCGGTGTCCACGCCGCGCAGCTCGTCCCGCAGGACGTCGGCAAGAAAGCGGAGCGCCGCGTCGCCCGCGTCGTGCCCGTGCGTGTCGTTGACGCGCTTGAAGTGGTCGATGTCGAGCATGATCAGCGAGACGGGCTGGCGCATCCGCGTGGCGAGTCGCAGGTCGCGCTCGAGCTGCATCTCGAAGGAGCGGCGGTTGACGCAGCCCGTCAGCCCGTCGGTCAGCGCCAGCTGCTGCATCTGCGTGAAGAGGCGCGCGTGGTTAACGGCGACGGCGACCTGGTCGGCGACGGTGCGCATGAGCAGCAGCTCGCTCTCCTGCCAGATGCGCGTCGGCGCGTCGGAGCGCACCATGAGCACACCCATGAAGCGGAGCTGATAGACGAGCGGGACGACGGCGACGGGACGCGTCTCGTCCTCGTGGTGCGGGTTGGCGAGGTCGCGCCCGTCCTGCACGAAACTCTTGTGCTTGCGCGAGAGGCGCGCGTGGTAGGCGTTGAGGTCGTTGCCGAGTTCATCCTGCTCCGGCTCGGTCGGCTCGCCGTCGCGGAAGTAACACTTGGTGGTGGGCGGCTGCTCCAACTCGCCGTCCACGCGCAGGGCGCAGTGCTGCGCGCCGAGGGCGTTACCGACTTCGTTGACGGTCGTCTGCAAGATGCTCGGCAACTCAAGCGAGCTGCGGATGGCAGAGGCGATGCGGTTGACGGCGACCTCACGCGCCGCCTGCTCCTGCAACAGTCGCGCGAGCTTCGTCGTCACCGAGACGGTGAGCTGTAGCGAGGTCGCCTTCGGCATGCAGGTGCGCACCGCGTTGGAAAATTCCACGGTCTGCGGCAGGCGCTCCGCCGTCACGCGCGCCATCAGATATTCGAGCGCGGAATAGACGATGTCCGGCTCGAAGGTCCAGACGACCTCGTAGCCGTTGGCGGATTCGGCGCCTTCAGCCTCCTCGCCGCGCAGCGAGACGAGCAGGGCGGAGAAGCGCGCGTCGGCGATAACGACGAAATGCTCGTCGTGCCCGCTCTGCGAGGCGCGCGGCAGCAGCACCGTCTCGCGCACGCCCTCCCTGTGACTGAGCGGCAGGTTGTTCAGGGCGTCCTCGCGCGTGACGAAGAAGAAGCCATGGCGAGCCGCGCGCCCGATTGCCATGACGTGTTCGAGCGTGCGCTGCGTGCGTTCGGCTTTAGAAGGCAGACTCTCAATGACCAGCGCGGCGAGGTTGTTCTCCAACACCACGTCCTCGAAATAGCGGTGCAACTGCGCGATGGTTTGATCGGCGCAGCGCACGGGCGTCAACTGGCGCGGGTGCTGGGCTAGGAGTGCCTGATAGAGAGAAAGCATGGACGCGGCGTAGGACGGGTGGAGGGCTCAGGAAAGAGGCTCCCGGTCATAAATTCGTCGCAGGCGGTCGCCGCAACGAAGGCAAAGGTATTTTTGCAAAAATAAACATGTTTGTCCACGACAATTTGAAGAGTTTTCGAATGTGGAACAAGTCGGGGCTTTTCGTAGGTTATTTATCTGAAATCAATGACTTAGGAGATTCTGAGGTAGGTCGTCAGAGCTGTCGCGACCGGTTTCCCGCCCTCATTCGTCGCCTCGATTGAGACCGTAATGATGCGCCGACCGGCTCTGAGCACGCGGGCTTGGGCTTCAACGAGCCCTTCCGTGATGGGTCGCAGGAAGTGGAGTGTGAGATCGACCGTGACGGTGTGGACGTCCGCGCCGAGCACGGTCAGCGCCGCAAAAGCTGACGCAGAGTCCATGAGCGAGGCGAGCGCGCCGCCGTGCATGATGCCCGCCATGCGCATCAGTTCGGGGCGCGCGCGGAGCGCGAGCGTCGCCGCGCCGCGTTCGAGTCGGACGATTTCGATGCCGAGCAGTTGCGCGTAAGGTACGCTCGCGAAAGCCTCGTGCAGCCGCGCCAGCTCTTCGGCGGAAAGTTGTTCCGTGCTCACGTGCCGTAAATCCCCCCGCCGTCTTCCAACGGATCGACGACGACCGCCGTGCCGTAGGCGAGAACTTCCGTCACGCCGGTGGCGATCTCGGTCGCGTCGTAGCGCGCGCCGACGATGGCGTTCGCACCGAGTTCTGTCGCGTGCTGGACCATGATGTCGAAGGCGTCGCGCCGCGCCTGCTCGCAGAGGTTCGACCAGGCGGTGATATTGCCGCCGACCATCTGGTTGAACATCGCGCCGATGTTGACGAAGAGGTTGCGCGAGCGGACGACGATGCCGCGCACGACGCCGAGATTCTGGCGGACGCGGAAGCCGGGCAGCTCGAAGGCGGTCGTCACCATCTGCGCCGAGACGGAGAAGTGCGGATCGCTGATCGCGTAGGGAGTAGGTCTTTTCGGTAGGTGATCGCTCATCGGTTTACTCCTCGGATGCGGCAGGGGAAGTCAGTCGCCGAACAGGCTCGGCTGCGACGATTCATCTTCATCTTCGGCGGACTCGTACTCAGCGGGCGTCCAGCGCAGGGTTTCGAGGTCGCAGCGACCGCGCACGTCGAACGCGATGCCTTCGGATTCGAGCAGACGCAGTTGCAGATCGGGCGGCAGCACGACGCGCCCCGTCGAGCACGCGCCCTGCGCGTTGATGACGCGCTGCCACGGCACTGTGTCGTCCGCCGCGTGCATGACATAGCCGACCGTGCGCGCCGTGTAGCCCTCGCCGAGCAGAGTGGCGAGCTGCCCGTAAGTCATCACGCGCCCGGCGGGGATGCGGCGCACGATCTCGAAGACGCGCTCGCGGTAGCCCGCATCATCCGGGTTCGGGGAGACGTTGACATCGCTTTTCATCTTGCAAGCTCCGCGAGGGTGTTAGTCGAGTGTGCGCAGGATCGCGCGCGCGGGTGCGCCGTCGCCCAGGCCGCCGGTGATTTTCAGGGGCAGACACATCAACTCGTACTCGCCCGCTTCGACGCCCCGCAGGTCTAAGCCCTCGACGATGACGACCCCGCGCGAGAGCAGCGTCGTGTGCGTCTCGAAGTTATCCGAGTGAAACTTCTCGACCGACAAATAATCGATCCCGACGAGTCGCACGCCCCGGCGTGCGAGCGCGTGCGCGGCAGCCGGGGCGATGTAGGTAAAGTCCTCGCGGAAAACCGCGCCCGGCTCAGACCAGAACTCGGAGTTGCGCGTCTTGAAGAGCACGCGCGCGGTGCCTTCGGGCACGAGCGCCGCGACGTGCTGCTCGTCTATCGCCCGCACGTCGTCCGCGACTCTAGCGACTTGCGCCCTGCCGACGAGCGCGTCGAGCGGCAAGTCGGCAACTTTGCCACCACCCTCGATGAAGTGTGCGGGGGCGTCCACGTGCGTGGCAGTGTGCGCGCCGAAGCGGAGCAGCGTGACGTTCGCCGCGTCGCCGCGCGCAATCTGTGCGTGCGAGACGATCTCGATGCCGGGATCGCCCCGATAGACGGGCGTGTCTCGCTCGCTGATGCCGACGCTGATGTCGAAGATGGGCATAAAAGCAGTGGCAATAATAAAACGCGCCGTGACGGCTAATCAGAGGTGAAGGGCAAAGAGAATAGACTACTTCCTTCTAAGCGCACGTGCTATCAGATATGCCGCCGCGACCGCCAATAGAAGAAGGACAATTGATGGTATCAGTGAAATGATGAATGCCTTCACTGTGGTCGTTGACCGCGACGGGGATGGTAATGAGGCGGTCGAAGGCTGTCAAATGTGCACCTCGCCCGTCGGCATTTCTTGTCCGCGCGTGACGACGTGGGTTAGCATCGTCTCAACAGACGATCTGCCCGACATTCAACAATCGTATGGAGCTTGTTAATACCGACGTCAGACAAACCGCGCCGCGCGTGGCGGCTTCGAGCTATCTGAACTCGGCGCCGCTGATCTGGAGCTACACGCGCGGCTCGCGCGCGGCGAGCGTCGAGTT
Organism: Pyrinomonadaceae bacterium; assembly: GCA_045807785.1. Lineage (GTDB taxonomy): Bacteria > Acidobacteriota > Blastocatellia > Pyrinomonadales > Pyrinomonadaceae > JAIVGV01. Next base: position 327 of record JBJMGS010000355.1, on the reverse strand, counting down.
GTTGACGGACGCCGCGCCCGCGCGTTGCGCCGAGATGCTCGCGCGCGGCGAGGTCGAAGCCGCGCTCGTCCCCGTCATCGAGTATCAGCGCCTCAGGGAAGTGGCGGTCGTCCCCGGCGTCTGCGTGGGCGCGCGCCGCGCCGTGCGCAGCGTCGTGCTCGCCACGCGCCTCGACGCGCTGCGGGACGTGCGCCGCGTCGCGCTCGACGAGTCGTCGCGCACTTCTGCCGCGCTCGTGCGGATCATCTTCCGCGAATTCTTAGGTCACGATGTCGAGACCGTGCCGCGCCGACCCGACGTGCGCGCGATGCTCGACGTGGCGGACGC
>JBJMGS010000354.1:0-4083 GCA_045807785.1 Pyrinomonadaceae bacterium | reverse complement strand
TATATCTGAACGGACAACTTGAGATCGTTTTCATCCAAACTAATTCCATAGCTTTGTATTAACTCAATGTAATGACGAACTACAACCGTTAATACTTCGGCGAAGATGAAAGTGGCAGGCTGGACGAAGCCAATAAGATCGTCAAGCGCGTATTGAGGTATATCGCCTCCCCCGAAAGATAAGTGTTTACCCTTATCTGTGACGACCCATCTTTTCCGTCGTTCATAAACGATACCTCTTCCTTTTATGAGAGGTGGTTGCTCATGCACCCAAATATCTCTGTATCTGCGTGTCTGATTCCATTCTTTAGACCTAACTAACTTCAATACTGCCTGCGTAATTGGTGGCTAGGTTTCTCTTTGATTAGGAAATGCCCAACGATAGATTGCTGGCTAACTCTGTGCTGCCTGTAAGGCGTTAGCTCCTGATCTTGAATTTCAAGCATACAAACTATGCCGTTAGCTAGATGTTCGCTCGCCGCATAGAGACGCAATGCCGTATCATCGGCATAAAACCGACCGAAATGTGCCGCCGTTCCAATACTAGGAATATCTCTCTTTTCGAGATACCACACTTTATGGGCAAAGATTTCATGTAATGCATAACTAGCATCGAGCAAAGTCTCAGTAGCATCCCGTAAGCAAACGGCAGCTTCAGGGATGCGGCTTTCAGCGGAGAATTTAAGTGAAATGAAATCAGGGGCAAGAGTAAGCGCAAGTCGGCTAAGTTGCTTTAACTCAGGTACCTCTTTGGCTAGGTCAGCTAATACTTCCTGTCCTAATAAGCCTCTACTCATATCACCATCATACTCCCACTAAATAAAAACGCGCTGCCGTAGAAAAGTCCGACAGCGCGTTAGCAAAACTTAGTCCGAGTCGCAATCACGCATTTGCGCCCTGCTGCTGCTGCTGCGCCAGCTCGCCGTTGAGCTTGAGGATTTCGAGCGTCATCTCGGCGGAGGCGTAGAGGTCTTTGACGTCGAGCCATTCTTTGACGGTGTGGATGGCGCGCATCCCCGTGCCGAAGTTGGCGCACTCGATGCCGCGCTTGTTGAAGATGTTGGCGTCGCAGCCGCCGCCAGACGAGCACGCCTCGACCTTCTGCCCCAGACGCGCCGCCGCCTGGTAAACCAACTGCACGACGCGCGACGATTCCGGCACGTCCATCGCGTAATATTCGCGCGAGACTTCTGATTCGACGCGACCCTTCGTCGTGATCCCCGCGACCGTCACTTCATACTTCGCCGCCGCGTCTTCCAGACACTTGATCATGTGCGCGGTCTGCCGTTCGAGCTTCGCGTCGTCCAGAGAGCGCGCCTCGCCGCGCAGGGTGACGAGGTTCGTGATGATGTTCGTCGCCTTGCCGCCCTCGATGACGCCGATGTTGGCGGTCGTCTCCTCGTCGATGCGACCGAGCTTCATCGCGCTGATCGCCTCCGCCGCGATCTTGATCGCCGAGATGCCCTCTTCCGGCGCGACGCCCGCGTGCGATTCGAGCCCGAAGATTTTGAACTCCATGTGGTTCGCCGAAGGGCCCTTCGTGAAGAGGAAGCCCGGATCGTCCGAGTCGAAGACGAGGCCGTACTTCGATTTCAGCCGCGACACGTCAACGTGCTTCGCGCCGAGCAGTCCGACTTCCTCGCAGATCGAGAAGACCGCCTCAATCGGCGCGTGGGGGATTGATTGCTCCTGTAAACAACGGATCGTCTCGATGATGACGGCGCAGCCCGACTTGTCGTCGCCTCCCAGCACGGTCGTGCCGTCGGTGCGGATGATATCGCCCTCGACGATGGGCTTGACGCCCTCGCCGGGGACGACCGTGTCCATGTGCGCCGACATCATGATCGTCTCGGCGTCGGGCAGCGTGCCGGGGAAGCGCGCGATGACGTTGCCGGAGTTGCCGCCAACCTTGCTCCCGGCGTCGTCAATCTCGACTGTCGCGCCCATGCCCTCGCAAATTCTCTTGATGTGCTCGGCCACGTCGCGTTCCTTGCGCGAGATCGAGTCGATCTGGACGAGTTCGAGTAAGAGATTTTTAATACGCTCCTGATTGATCATGGCTCCTCCGAAGATTGCGCGGGCTGGCAAGACTTGTGCGGCCATCCTACTACACGCCGCGCGGCGCGCGCTACAAAGGAAGAAGTCTCACGCAAAGGCGCCAAGGCGCGAAGGCGAAGACGCGAAGTAGTCGGGGCGTTTTTCGCGTTCTGCCTTTGCGTCTTTGCGCCTTCGCGTGAGTCTATTGTTAGTCGCTGAGAGAGTCGAGCGCGCGCTGCAACTCGTCGCGTTTGGCTTCGAGTGCGGAGTCGTCGGCGTCCGCCGCGACGTAGATCGGCGGCGCGATGCGAACGCGGACGCGCGTGAAGGGGAGGGGTACCTGCAAGCGATCCCAGGTCGGCGCGGCGTAGTAGTGCGCGGGCGTGAGCGTGAAGGGCAGGATCGCGCAGCCGGTCTTCTTCGCCAGTTGCACCGCGCCCATCTTGGCGACGCGGCGCGGACCGCGCGGGCCGTCGATGCTGAAGCCGGTGGGGAGCCCGAGGCGTGCGAGGCGGATCATCTCGGCGAGCGCCGAGACCGCGCCGCGTGAAGAGGAGCCGCGCGCCGCCCCGTAGCCGAAACGGCGGATGAAGCGCGCGATGTACTCGCCGTCGAAACTGCGCGAGGTCATGACGACGATGCCACGCCCGCGGAAGAAATAGGTGCCGAGCATGATCTGCTCGTGCCAGAAGGTGTACACGGGCTGTAAGCCGTCGCGCGTCGCGGCTGCGAGGTTCTCCCAACCCTCGACGGAGAAGCGCGCCGTCGCGCCGACGAGGCGGATAAGCAGGGAGAAGGCCAGGTCGGCGGCGCGGATCGTGAGCCGCTGTTTGAAGGTGTAGCCGGAGATGTCCGCGAGGCGGTAGGCGCGCTCGACCGTCAGAGCGTCGCGCTCCGCGCGGGAGCGCGACGGCGGCACTGTCCCGGCTCGCTCGTCTTCGGCTGAGGCTGGCATCTGATCGCGCGCGAGTCTAGCAGAAACCGCGAAAAACTTTGTAGGGGTAGGGCGGAGGGAAAGGATGAAGGATGAGGGATGAAGGATGAAAGCGTGGTCGCTCAAGTCGGGTGATCCTTCTTTCATCCCTCATCCCTCATCCTTCATCCCTCCGGCGTCCTTTGCTTTCCGTGCTATATTCTGCGAACCTCGCGCGCGCCCGCAGCGTAAGGCGTAAGCGGAAGGCGTGTGTTCGACGGCGCCGACCCTTGCAGCCCTCCCCATTTCAGTCACACGGAACTTAGACGACCGATGGAGAAACGACGAATCCTGATCGTCGATAGCAACGAAGAGTTGCGGACGCTGCTGAGCCGCGTCCTCGGCGAATTCGGTCACGAGGTGGTCGCCACCGGCAACCGCGAGGACGCGCTCCAACGCGGCGACCTCGAAGACTTCGATCTCGTCATCTCCGACCTCACCGACGACGCCGAGAGCGGCGTCCAGATCGTCAGCGAACTCAAGCGCAAATCCCTGCTCGTCCCCGTCGTCGTCTCGTCCGACGAGACGCAGCAGCAGGGCGTCATCAAGGCGTTCAAGATGGGCGCGGCCAACTACGTGCGCCGCCCCTACAGCCGCGAAGAGCTGCGCGACATCGTCGAGAAGACGCTCTCCTACAAGCTGCGCTTCATCGAAGACGTGAAGGTGCTGCCCTTCGTCCACGAGAAGATCGAGTTCGAGCTGCCGAGCGATCTCTCTTTGATGAACGGCGTCCTCCATTACCTGCACGAGCGCGTCGTGCAGTTGGGGCTGATCAACCCGGAGCGCTCGAACCTCTTCATCGCGCTCGACGAGGCTTTCGTCAACGCCGTCAAGCACGGGAACCGCAACGACCCGCACAAGATCGTCCGCATCACCGCAGACCTCTCGGCGAAGGAGGCGCGCTTCACGGTCGAGGACGAGGGCGGCGGCTTCAACGTCAACGATATTCCCGATCCGCTCGACCCCGCCAACCTCTTCAAATCTTCGGGGCGCGGCGTGCTCCTCATCTACAACATCATGGACGAAGTCCGCTACAATGAGCGCGGCAACCGTCTGACCATGATCAAGCGACCG
>JBJMGS010000353.1:0-4171 GCA_045807785.1 Pyrinomonadaceae bacterium | reverse complement strand
CTGGCGGCGCGGCAGTAAGCGGCGCGGCGGCTTGCCCGCAGGCGACCGCTGAGGGGGCAAGGCTCTGAGCGCGATTGTTCTGCTGGTGTGATCCACGGAATCGATCCTCCCCGCCCGACTGACGAGCCGGCGATCTGTTTTGTGCGCGATGATAAATGACGGGGGGATTAAGAAAGAAATCGGGCGCGCTCACATTCTTTCGAGCGTCCACACGTCAACGGTCAACTCTTCCGAATAGTGGAGCAGCGGCTTGCCCTTCGGCGTCGGGAGATCGTGCGACTCGATCATGGTTGACTTGAAAGGCGAGATCGTCGCCGCGCGCAGTTGCCACGGCGCGTGGTGGATGCGGCACTGATAGACGCTCTCATGGCTTGCCGTGTAGAAGCAGTAACGCTCGGTCAGGAAAAATTCGAGCGAGCCGGGCGCGGATTCGCCGAGCGCGTCGCCGATCTTCCACGTCGCGTCGAACGTGGCGGCGGGCGCGTCGTCGTGCGTGCGCCGCGAGTGATAGACGATCTTCTGCCCGTCCTGCTCAAGAGACATCTCGGCGGTGAAGTAGCGCAGGAGGAAGAACGTGCGCGCGCCCATCACCGCCAGCGCGCTCGAAGCGTCGAGCGAGAGGAAATAGACGCCGGGCGTGCCTTTGTAATGCACGTAGGTGCGGACGTTCAACTCGTGCATCTCGCTGAAGCCGGGGACGGCGGGCAGAAAGCTGGCGCGCATCCCCCACATCGTGAACGGGACGACGCCGATCCACGCGTCGCCCTCGTAGGTGTCAATCGAGAGTTGTTTGGGGACAGCGCGGCGCAGCGTCTCGGCGGGCAGACGCCAGTGCATGAAGAGGAGCTTGCCCCAGTTCATCTGCGCGATGTGCAGGCGGTCCGGGCGCTCGCGGATCGAGAGCCGGTCGATGTTTTCTTCGGCGGACATCTGTTGTTCCCCGCGGATCGAATTGGTGATGAGGAAATAGTCTCACGCAAAGGCGCGAAGGCGCAAAAGAAGACCCGCCGTCTTTACCTTTGCGCCTCCAGCGCCTTTGCGTGAGACCTGCTTTAAGAGTTGACCGCGGAGTGGAGCGACTGCCAAGAGGCGTGGAGCAGCGTGTCGATGCGCGCCCAGTCGGCTTCGGTAACGCCGCCCACCGCGAGAGCCTTGTCGTCGCGGATGCGCATCGCTTCGGCGCGCAGGCGCGCGTGCTCCGCGAGGCGCTCGGCGGGGACGTGGTACACCTCTGCGGCGAGTAAGGCGAGGGCGCGGTCGAGATCGCCGGGCGGGCGGCGCGCACGCTCGCGGTGGACGATCCACCATTCGAGTTCGAGCTGCGCGGCGCGCTGCACGTCGAAGTCTGAGTGGCTCGCCTCGCGCAGCGCCTCGTAGAATTTGACGAGGTCGGGCAGCGCGCGCTCGTAGTCGCCGCGCCCGCGACCGTCCTTGAAGACGAAGGCGGCGCGCGCGGCATGGTAGGCGACCTCCTGCGACTTCCAATAGGTGAAGCCGTACTGCTTGCGGAGCAACTCGCCGAGTTGCCTGTAGAGTTTCAGGCGGACGCGCGAGTAGTAGGAGTGCCACATCTCGGTTTCGAGGCGCGCCACCTCGTCGGGGTCGAAGCGGCGCAGGTCGGTGGCGCGGGCGCGGGTGAGATCGAAGGCGATCCAGCCGCCGAGGGCGACGAGCGCGGCGGCGCAGACCGCGAGCGCGCGGAGCATGAAGCGGGAGCAGCCTGTGCGGGATGACATCGCTTATCCTGATCTTCGGAAACTTTGCGGGGCGCGTCAGCGAATAACAGAAAACGAACCGAGCCGCAATCAAATTTTCAACCGAATGCATTTACGATAGGGCGCGCCGCGTCGGTTTGTCAGCCGCCCTCAAAGAGTTTTAGCGTGAAGGAGTCTTAGCGTGGAAAAAGTTTCCTGTCTCGGCATGCCGAACTGTTACAAGCTCACGAACGGGACGATCGAGGTCGTCGTCGCGACCGACGTCGGCCCGCGCGTGCTCGCGTACAACTTTGTCGGTGGCGAGAACGTCTTCGGGGCGGTGCCCGGAGCCGTCGTGACGACCGCGCTCGGCGACTGGAAGCCGTGGGGCGGGCATCGTCTGTGGACTGCGCCCGAAGTGAACCCGCGCTCCTACGCGCCCGACAACGACGCGGTTGACTTCGAGTTCGAGGGCGAACTCACCGCGCGCCTCACCGCGCGCACCGAGCCGCACACGGGCTTGAAGAAGGAGATCGTCGTCGCGCTCGACCCCGAGGGGAGCGGCGTCACGGTGCGCCACCGGATCAGGAACCGTAATTTGTGGGCGGTCGAGTTCGCGCCGTGGGCGCTCTCGATCATGAACGGCGAGGGCGGCGAGGCAAACCTGCCGCAGGAGCCGTACCGCTCTTGGGGCAATTACGTGCTGCCGGCGCGTCCGCTCGTCCTGTGGCACTACACAGATTTGACGGACACGCGACTCACGCTCGGCAAGAAGTTCATCCGGCTGCGCACCGACGCCGCCAACGACGAGCAGCAGAAGATCGGCTTGATGAACAAGCAGGGCTGGGCGGCGTTCCGGCGCGGCACGACGCTCTTCGTCAAGCGGTTCGATTATGAGGAGGGCGCGACCTACCCCGACTACGGCTGCAACGTCGAAGCGTTCACGGCGGGAACGTTCCTCGAAATCGAGTCGCTCGCGCCGCTCCGTCACCTCGAACCCGAAGCGACCGTCGAGCACGTCGAGCGCTGGACGCTCTTCCAGAACTTCGACGCGGGCGCCACCGAAGACTCGCTCGCCGACGCGCTCGACGCGATCCTGCCGGGGGCGACATCCTGACGGAGTAAACTTCGGACGCCGCGCGTCACTTCGACGGCTGCCAGACGAACTTGCCCGCCTTGTCGATGTAGCCCTGCTTGCCGCTGATGAAGACGCGCGCGAGCCCGCCCGCGAAGTCCTGCGCGTTGTCGAACTGCGCGGGGACGACGAGCGCGCCAGTGCGATCCACGAAGCCGTACTTCGCACCATTCCTGGCACTCACCTTGACGCGCGCGAGCCCTTCCGCGAAACCGCCAGCCCAGTCGAACTGCGGCTTGATCGCTGGCTCGCCCGCGCGGTCGATGAAGCCGAACTTGTTGGCGACGATGACCGGCGCGAGCCCTTCGGCGAACGAGCCGACGTAGCCCTGCCGGACGGGAATGACGAGCGCGCCGCGCTTGTCGATGCAGCCGTAGCTGCCGCCGACGGCGACGTTCGCCAGACCTTCGGAGAAGTTGTAGGCGTTGTTGTACTGCGGCTTGATGACGAACTTGCCCGCCTTGTCGATGAAGCCGATCTTGTTCTCGACGACGACGAGCGCGAGCCCTTCCGCGAAGCTCGAAGCCTTCTCAAACTGCGGCTTGACGACCGTGCGACCGCGCTTGTCGATGAAGCCGTAGAGGCGGCCCACCATGACGAGCGCGAGCCCGTCCTCGAAGCTGCGCGCCGCGTCGTACTCGGTGTTGATGACGATCTTGCCCGTGCGGTCGATGAAGCCGAAGCGCGGCGGCTGGCTCGCGGTCTGCACGGGCGCGAGCCCTTCGGTGAAGTAGCCAGCGATGTCCACCTGCTGCAACTCGAACAGCATCCGCCCGGTCTTGTCGATCATGCCGCGCCGCTCGCTCGTCTTGACGTAGGCGAGCCCCTCGGAGAAGTCCCACGCCACGTCGTACTGCGCGGGGATGGCGAGCTTGCCCGTGCGGTCGATGTAGCCCCACTTGTTGTTCTGGCGGACGGGGAAGAGCGTCGGCGCTTCGCGCTTGGGGGCTTGCGCGGCGGCGTGCGCGGCGAGCGCGACTAGGCTGACGGCGAGCGCGACGACGATGCGCCTTGCGGCAAACGTGGAAGGCTCTTTGTGATTCTTGTTTCTCAGAGCCGGATGCGGTCGAAGAGGAATCGATCTTACGCCGACGACAAAATAACGCGGACGAGCGGCTCGTCTTCGGCGAGTTAAGATAGGGTTCGTCGTCGTTGCGCGTCAAGGATCGAAGTCCGACACGCTTTGCGTCGCGTCGTCTTCACGACGTAGCTTCACCCGCGACGAACTCGCGCAGGCGCGCGAATCTTCTTACGAGTCGCGCCGAGCCTCTAGCCGTGCGTCGTCGGCACGTGGGACGATGACTGCCTCGGCGTCTTGCGGCAGCGCGGGCACGAGCCAGCG
>JBJMGS010000352.1:0-11722 GCA_045807785.1 Pyrinomonadaceae bacterium | reverse complement strand
GACTTACGAGCAGCCGCACCAGTACCCGGTCGGCATCAGCCGCGTCATCGTCAACGGTCAGGTCGTGCTCGCCGACGGGCAGGAAACGTCGGCGCGACCCGGCGCGGTGCTGCGCGGCGCGGGCGCGCAGGGAAGTCAAACGGCGGAGGCCGCGCGCGACTGAAATTCGACGGATCGGTTGCGGCGCGCGCGCGTCCGGTGTATAAAGTGCGGCAACGTACTTTCGGAAAGTCCTTTCCGGTTAAGCAGTCAAACGCAATTCGTCACCAGTTCTTAGTCACGACAAACATCCGGCTCCGCCCCGCGCGTAGCCTTGTTCTACTTCCGACATTCGCCCAGAAACAACTTCGAGAAAAGGAACGTACCCCATGAGACAGCACGCAGAGCTTGCACGTCGCCTTGTCATACTTGCGCTCGTCTTCTGCGCCAGCCTGTGCGCGGCGCGCGCGCAGGAGATTACCGGCTCAATCGTCGGCACAGTGAAGGACACCACCGGCGCGACAGTTGCAGGCGCCACCGTCACCGTCACCGATAGCGCGAAGAAGAGCGTCGTCCGCACGTTGACGACCGACGAGGACGGCGGGTTCACGGCGCGTGACCTGACGGTCACAAAGTACGACGTGACCGTCGAAGCCCCGAATTTTAAGAAACAGGTCGTCACCGGCGTGCAGGTGGACGTCGGTCAGCGAAAGTCTCTCGACGTGGAGCTGACGGCGGGCAACATCACCGAGATCGTCACCGTCGAAGCCTCGCCTTTGACGGTTGAATTGACGACGCCGAGCGTCTCAACCGTCATTAACGGGGATCAGGCGCGCGAGTTGTCGCTGAACAACCGGAACTGGGTGCAGCTCATCACGCTCTCGCCGGGCGTCTCAAACGACCTGGCTGACCAAGTGTACGTCGGCACGACCAACCCGGCAGGTCAGGCGAACACGATGAACATCTCGGTCAACGGGGCGCGCAGCGCGCAGAACACCTACACGGTGGACGGCGCCGACGTGACGGATCGCGGCTCGAACATCACCATCCAGGCGTACCCGAGCGTCGATTCGATCGCGGAGTTCAACGTCAACCGCAGCCTGTTCCCGGCAGAGACGGGGCGCAGCGGCGGCGGGCAGATCAACGTCGTCACCCGCAGCGGCGGCGAGCAGTTCCACGGGACGGCTTACGAGTTCGTCCGCAACGAGCGACTGAACGCCAACGACTTCATCTCGAACCGCAGCACGGCACCGGCCTTCGGGCGCGAGTCCAACGGCAAAGCCAAGCGCGCGCCGTTCCGCTACAACGACTACGGCTTCACCGTCGGCGGACCCGTTTACTTCCCGCATTTCGGCGAAGGCGGCAGTCCGGTCATCAAGCTGAAGAACACGTTCTTCTTCTTCTCGGAAGAGCAGCGCAAGGATCGCCGCTACCCGACGCTGAGCGGGAGCGTACCCGATCTCAACATGCGGCAGGGCATCTTCCCGATTGATATCTGCCTGAGTGCCGTCCAGACGGGCACCGCCGCCTCCACCGGGACGTGTCTGAACGTGCTGCCGGCGGGGACGCCTCTTTCCTCTCGCGCCACGATCAACCCGGTCGCGCAGCAGTACCTGAATTTTGTCTATAACAAGCTGCCTGCCCCGACCGACCCCCTCACGCGCGTGCTCAACTACCCCGCGAGCGGCATCTTCGACTTCCGTCAGGAGATCATCAGGCTCGATCATCAGTTCACGAGCGCGACCTCGGTTTACTACCGCTACGAGCGGGACACGATTCCGACCGTCGATCCCAACTCGCTGTTCTCGTCCGGCTCCGGGTTGCCGGGCGTCTCGACCAGCGCGACCAACTCGCCCGGCAAGACGCACACGTTCCAGGTGACCCACGTCATCAACTCCAACCTGATCGTCGTCGGGCGGTGGAATTACGGCTACGGCGCGATCCTGAGCAACACCATCGGCTCGCTGGCGCTCGCAAACTCGCCGATCACGCCCCCCCTCGCCTACCCGAACACGCGCGACCCTGTGCCCATCATTTCGGGCAACGGCTTCAGCACCCTGACCGAGTTCGGCAACTACGACAACTTCTCGTACAAACATAACTTCGCGGGCGACCTGACGTGGACGCGCGGCAGCCACACGATGAAGTTCGGCGGTCAGTACTCCATCTATCGCAAGAACGAGAACGCGCTGGCAGGTGTCAATCAGGGGCAGTTCAACGGGTTCTTCAACACGGTCTCGACCAGTCCTACCCTCTCGAGCGTGCTCGCGCCACAGATCGCCGGGCAGGACACGAACGCGACCCGTCGCGCCAACTTCCAGAACTTCGCCAACTTCCTGCAAGGCAACAACGTCAGCTTCACTCAGGCGCACTTCGACTACACCGCCGACCTGCGTCAGAAGGCGCTGGAAGCTTACGCCCAGGATGAGTACCGGTTCCGGCCTAACCTCACCCTGTATTACGGCGTCCGCTACTCTTACTTCGGCTCGCCCTACGACAAGAACGGTCGCCTGAGCAACTTCGATCCGGCGCTGTTCAGCGCGGCGACCGCCCCGCAGGTGACGGGCGCGGGTAACCGCGTGGTCGGCACCGGCAATTTCTGCGACGGCATGATCGTCAACTCGCAGAACGTCCAGACGGCCCCCAACTGCACGCCGGCCGTCTCGCCCTTCGGCAAGTACGTGGTCGATGCGCCGAAAGGCGACTTCGCCCCGCGCGTCGGCTTCGCTTGGGACCCGTTCAAGAAGGGGACGACTTCCATCCGCGCCGGCTACGGGATGTACTACGATCAGGTTCTCAACGGCACGTTCGAGGACATCATCGGGCGCAACCCGCCCTACCAGGAGACGTTCTCGATCAGCGCCTCCTCGCTCCCGCTCGGCTCGGTACTGCCCACGCTGAATCAGCCCGTCCCGCCGGGCACGACCGTCGCCGCCGTCGGCGCGGTTGCAGCCCCGCTCATTCGCGGCATCCAGACGAACTGGAAAGACCCCTACATGCAGCACTGGTCGCTCGACGTTCAGCACCAGTTTGACTCCAAGACGGTGGCCAGCGTCGGGTATTACGGCTCGAAGGGCACGCACCTTATCGGCTCGTTCGAGCTTAACGAACTGGCGCCGGGGCAAGCTCTGCACACTCAGTGCGCGAGCGGCGCCAACACATTGCAGACGCCGGGAACGACTCTCGTCGCCTGTCAGGCGCCGGGCACGTATTTCAGCGGGACGGGCGGCGTCTCCCCCAACATCCTCGACCAGATCAGACCTTACCGGGGCTATCGCGGGGTCAACCTGATCACGCCGCAGTTCAATTCCAACTACCACAGCCTCCAGACGCAAGTGCGGCGGCGGCTGACCGGCGCGTCGCAGATACAGGTCGCCTACACCTGGTCGAAGAACATAACGGACAACCAGAACGATCGCACCAACGCCCCTGAGAACACCTACAACATCAGGCTGGATCGCGGGCGCGCGACGCTGGATCGCCGGCACGTCTTCACGGCGAACTACATCTACGATCTGCCGTTCTTCAAGAAGCAGGAGGGCTTCGTCGGACACACGCTCGGCGGCTGGGAAGTGACGGGCGTGATCTCGCTCCAATCCGGTCTCCCGTTCACGCCGACGACCAACTTCGACGCGGCAGGCTTGGGCAACACCCCGGCTCTACAGGCGGGCAACCGTCCCAACCTGGTCTGCGATCCCAACTCGAACGCGCCGCACACGTTCGAGCAGTTTTTCAACACCTCGTGCGTGCAGGCGAATCCGACCGCAGCCCCCGTGGCGAACGTGGTCGGCAACGCCGGGCGCGGCGTCATCGAAGGCCCGCCGACGTACCGCGTCGATTTCTCCCTCTTCAAGAACATTCGCATCGGGGAGAATAAGCGGCTGCAACTCCGCGGCGAAGCTTTCAACATTTTCAACCACACGAACTTCAGGGCGATCAGCGCGAGCACGACTGCCGCTGCCTACGGGCAGGTCACTTCGGTGCGTGATCCGCGCAACATTCAGCTCGGCATCAAGTTCATCTTCTAAGCCGGGACGAAACACACTCTTTCCGTCCGCCCGCGAACTTCCCATACTGACGTTCGCGGGCGGGCGCGCGTCAGGTCGGATATAATCACGCCGCCATGAACAAAGACGATCTGACGCCGATCAGCCTGCGCGGCGCGCGCGCAATTCTTCCCGACCAGACGGAGGAAGACGCGACGGTCCTCGTCGAAGGCGGACTCATCACGGGCGTCTCGGCGCGCGATTCTGGGCGGGCGCGCGCCGAGACGCGCATTTACGACCTCGGCGGCCTCACGCTCTACCCCGGCTCCATTGACGTACACATTCACGGCGCGGTCGGCGTCGATACGCTGGAAGCGACGCCGGACGATCTCCGACGCGTCTCACGCTTCCTCGCCTCGCGCGGCGTGACCAGTTGGCTGCCGACGCTCGTCCCCGCGCCGACTGAAGACTACCGCCGCGCCGTCGCGTCTATCGAAACTCTCATCTCAGAACAGCACGCCGAAGAATCGGAGGAACGCGAAGAGGACTCGCCGGGCACCCCCTCGACGAGCGTCGGCGCGCGCGCTCTCGGCGTCCACTACGAGGGGCCGTTCGTCAACGTCGCACAGTGCGGCGCGCTGCGCACCGAATACTTCCGCGCCTATGCCGACCCCGAGAGCCTCGCGGGTCTCCCTACGCCCGTCGGCCAGCACGCCGCCCGCATGATCACGGTCGCGCCGGAGATCGAGGGCGGCGTCGCGCTCGTCCGCGAACTCGCCGCCCGCGGATGGGTCGTCTCCATCGGCCACACGCGCGCCGACACTCGGACGCTCGACGCCGCGCGCGACGCGGGCGCGCGCCACATGACGCATTTCTTCAACGCCATGTCGCCGCTCCACCACCGCGCGCCCGGCGTCGTCGGTTGGGGCCTGCTCGAAGACGGCGTGACCTGCGACCTCGTCGCCGACGGCGTCCACAGCGATCCGCTCATGCTCCGCCTGGCGCTACGCTGTAAGACCGCTGCACGCCTCTCCCTCATCAGCGATGCCGTGCTCCCGGCGGGGCTCGGTGACGGCGAATACAACGTCTGGGGCGAGACCATCACAGTCGAGAGCGGGCGCACGCGCAATGCGCGCGGCTCAATCGCGGGCTCGGTCATCACCATGCTCGACGCCGCGCGCCTCATGCTCTCGCTCGGCGTCGCCCCGCACGAGGTCGCACGTATGGCTTCCCTCAACCCCGCGCGCCTGCTCGGAGTCGATCAAGACTGCGGCTCGATTGAGGTGGGCAAGCGTGCCGATCTCGTCGCCATCGATGCGGAAGGGCGCGCGCGCCTAACGCTCGTCGGTGGGCGAGTCGCCTTCGACGCCCTCGGCTGAATCCTTGCCATCAGTCTTCGTCGCCGCGGCGTCGGTCTTCGCGCGCTTCATCTGCTGCCGCAACAGCTCGACGCGCGCGACTGCGATCTCGTCCATGCCGCCCGCCCATGCTGCCCCGATCCACTGCATCATCGAAGACACGAACAGCTCCTTGAGGTAGGCAAACGAGAAACCGTCCGTTGCCGCTGCGAGTGCGGTCTCGACTTTCGCGGACAGGCGCATCTCTTCCTGTAAAGCTGCGTTCCACGCCGAGATGAAGGTCAGACGCTCCGCCTCGGCAGGCAACTCGAAGTGGTACTTGCGGTCGAAGCGGCTGGGTCGATCCATGATCGCCGGGTCGAGCCGCTCAGGGTGGTTCGTCGTGGCGAGCACGACGAGACCTGTATTAGTCGCGAACCCGTCGAGTTCGTTCAGGAAGAGCGAGCGGTTCTCGTCGTCCAGGAGCGAGTCCAAATCCTCGAAGACGAGGACACACGGCGCGGTGCGTCGCGCGTGTGTGAAGACTTCGCGCATATTGTCCTGATCCGTGTCGTAGGACGACTTGAAGCTCTTGACGTAGAGGCACGGGCGGCGCGACTGGTTGATGAGCGCCTTCACCGCGTGCGTCTTGCCGTTGCCGGGCGGACCTGTCAGTAGCACGCCGCGCTTCCAGGGCACGCCGTACTTCTCGTACACCTCGCGCGCCGCGAAAAACCTCTCCAACTCACCTTCCAACTCGGCGCGCAGGGCGGCGGGCACGACGAGGTTCTCAAACGACGCCGACTTGATCGCGCGGAACAGCTCCGCGTCTTTCTGCCAGTAGCCTCCCTCGTAAACCAGTATCTCGCCGCGCACCTCCGCCGACCAGTCGCAAACCGAGCGGAAGAAGCCTTCGGCGATCTCGCGCTCGTCCGCCACGATCCAGAAGTGACGCGTCCAGCACCCCGCCTCCGAGTAGTGCAGGATCAAGACTTCGAGCAACTGTCCGCGCCACAGCACGTCGAGCCAGGCGTTGACAGGCGACAGGCGCAGAGGTTTACCCGCGCCGCGCCACTCCGTGACGAATTGGTTATGCACACGCGTCTCGCGCACGATTGAGCAGAGCTGCGCGCGCACGTAAGCGTCCAGATCGAACGAGCTGGTCTCACCTTCGACGACAGCCTTGCCATGGTACATCTCAGCCAGCCTGCGGCTCACGAAGTAGGACGTGTGATCGTAGGAGCTGGTCAGGGCCTCGCTGAAAAAATCCTCCATCACCATAAAACAAAGTGCCGAATGTCCGCCGTCGGCGCGCGCGAAACGGCGACCCATCTTCCTCAGGATCGCGAATAATAAAGACGGGTAAAGGCGCGGGCACACGTGTGCCCGTTTGCCTTAACTGAAGTGAATACACAGGGGACTGACGACCGGAGTGGTGGGTCGCGGGAGGTGATTCACGAACGACTGGGATGCAAATTCATCAGCATAACTTTTAGCCCACCTTGAGGTGACGTGCCGACACCTTAAGCGAGGTCGCCGCGCAAAGTCAACGTAAAATTTGAGGGCGCCGGTTAGTCGGCGATGGCAGACGCGGAAATTATGCCCCGGTTTGATCGGCGCGTGAAGACGCTTGATAAAACCCCGCGCGGCGGTAGGATTCGTCGAGCAGCTCGACGGGATGGCACACGCGCAAGGGCGCGCCCGCGAGTCGCGCGCCGGCGGCGATCTGCATGTGGCAACCGGGATTGCCTGTGGTGAGCAGGGCAGCTCCCGTCTCGTTAACGTGCTTCAACTTTTCGGCGAGCACGCGCGAGGACAACTCCGGTTCGAGCAGGTTATAGACGCCCGCGCCGCCGCAGCACACGTCCGCGCCTTCGAGCGGCGCGAAGCTCAAGTTGGGAATCGCGTCGAGCACGCTCAAAGGTTCTTCCGCCGCGTGTTGGCCGTGGAGCAGGTGGCAAGAGGCGTCGTATGTCGTCACGACTTCGCCGACGGGCGCGCCCTCGCGCACACCCGTCGCCGCGAGCTGCTGGCTCACGTCGCGCACGCTCTCGCTGAACAGTCGGGCGCGCTCGGCGAAGTCTGGGTCGTCCGCGAGGAGATGCCCGTATGAGGCGAGCATCGCGCCGCAGCCGCCCGCGTTCGTCACGACCGGCGTCGTCGGATCGGACGCGAACGCTTCGACGTTGCGGCGAGCCAGCACACGCGCGCCTTCGAGATCGCCCGCGTGCGCGTGCAGCGCGCCGCAGCAACCTTGCGCCGCGGGCGCTGAGACCGCGCACCCGTTCACGCCAAGCACACGCGCCGTCGCTTCGTTGACGCGGGAGAATAATCCTTCAGTCACACAGCCCTTGAAAAGCCGCACGACGTTACCTTCGGGTGCGGAGTTTGCTGTGCCATCGCGCGTCTCCGTTCTCGCCAAATCCGTCCGCGGGTCGGCGTCAGACTCGAAGAGAGTCGTGGGCGAAGAGGCGTCGAGCAGAGCGAGTGCGAACTCGAAGCGCGTGGAGACGAGATGCGCGAGCTTCACTTTGAGCAACAGTCGCGGCAGTCTCGCGTCGCGCGCGAGCCGTGCGACGTTGAAGGCGAGGCGCAGGCGCGCAGGGTGCAGCCAGACGCGGCGCAGGACGAAATTGAGCAGGCGGCTCGTGTGGCTGCGCCGCTCGCCGCCCGCGCGGAGGTCTGCGCGCGCCGCCTCGACGAGCTGCCCGTACTCGACGCCCGCCGGGCACGCGCTCTCGCACGCGCGGCAGCCGAGGCAGCGGTTGATGTGACGCTCGAACGTGGGTGATGCGACCGCGAGCCGGCCCTCTTCGGCGGCGCGCATGAGGTAGATGCGCCCGCGCGGGCTGTCGTTCTCGTCACCCGTGTGGACGTAGGTCGGGCAGGCTTCGAGGCACAGCCCACAGTGGACGCAGGCGAGCAGCTTGTGCTCTTCGTCGGCGAGGGCGCGCGTCAGTGTCTCGGTCGGTGGCATCGTGTGGAAGTGTATGACAGTCACGCTCGACAAAGGTCGTCGGGCGCGCTCCGGCAAATTTATCTTGGACTAAAAAGCTCCCTGCGGAAACAACCCGCGCGGATCGAGTTCGTGCTTGATCCGGCGCGACAGAGACGTGCGCGCCGGGTCGAGCCCCCTGGCGTCGAAGTTACGTTCCGACATCTCTCGCCGCAACTCCGCCGGAGCTATTTCGACGACGAGCGTGCCGCCGAGTTGTTGCACCTCCCCGCGCAGACGCACGAGCGAATCGGCGCCCGCGCCGGGCGCGTCCAACAAGTCCGCGAAGACGCATAAGCGACCGCCGCCCACGTTTGCCCGCCAAGTCTGGCTGGCGGCGCGGCGCGGGAAGATGCGTTCGAGTCGTTCGACGATCTGCGGCAGGAGTGTCGGCAACGCGCCGATCCGTAGGCACAGAGGATGCGCGTCGCGCAGTGGCTCTGCTGCGACGGCGCGCCACACGTCCGCGTCGTCTTCCAGCAATTCGGCGTTCGCGAGCGAGTCCGTCGCGGCGAACATTGTGCGCGCGCGTTCGAGCTGCGAAGCGACCGTCGGCGCTGCCCCGGCGAAGCGGACGAGCAGCTTGTGCGGCGCGACGGCGCGACTGTCATCGTGCGTAGAAGCTGCGTCGACGGAATGAAGGTCGACGGCGGTCGGGAGAAACTGCCCGGATAAAATTCGGCGCGCCGCCGCGAAGAGAGCGTCGAGACCGTCGGCGCGCGCCGTGAGCGTCGCCTCGCGTTCGGGGCGCGGGCGCAGCTTGAACGTGATCTCGGTGATGAGCCCGAGGGTGCCGCGGCTTCCCGTAAACAGCTTGCAGAGATCGTAGCCCGCGACGTTTTTGACGACGCGCCCGCCGGCTTTGATGATGCGTCCGTCGGCGAGCACGACCGTCATGCCGAGCACGAAGGCGCGCGGCGAGCCATAGGCAAAGCTCTGCGCGCCCGCCGCGCCAATCGCCACCACGCCGCCCACGGTCGCGCGCCCGTCGTCCGGCGGGTCGAACGGGAGCCACTGGCCAGTGCGCGCCAGTTCCGTGTTGAGATCGGCGAGCGTCACACCAGCGCCCACCGTCACGACCAGATCGGCGGGCGAGTGTTCGACGATCCGGTTAAGTCTGCGCGTCGAGATGACGAGGCAGTCGCGCGGCGTCGAGTTGTGTGCGTCGAGCCACGTCGCGCCTCCGGCGGGCATTACGGCGACGCCTTCGCGCGCGGCGAACGTGATCAACGCGGCGGCTTCTTCGGTCGAAGCGGGCGCGACTGCGATGACGTTGGCTTGTTGATCGTCATGCTCGATAGGACTAATCAACTGAAGTCCCGCGCGCAGACTCGCAAAGCTTGGGCGCAGCGCGGGCGAAGAGAACGTGCCCGTCAAAGTCGTTGATGATGACTGTGAAGCTGTCGCGGGCTCTGTGGCGTGCGAAGTTGATCGATCAGTATTTGTATTCGTTGCCGATGCGGCGGAGAAGTTTTGCTCGTCGCCGGTCGGGCGTGGGGTCGCGCCGTTGTCTGCGCCTGGCTTTGACGAAGCCACGATGCGAGCCTCCCCGCAGCCGCGCGGCGCGGGGATTATCTTGCCGGGGTTGCACAAGCCCGAAGGATCGAACGCCGCGCGCAGAGAGAGCATCGCGTCGAGCGTGTCCTCAGAGAAGAGCAGCGGCATGTACTTGCTCTTGTCGAGCCCGACGCCGTGCTCGCCCGTCAGTGTGCCGCCCGCGCGCACGCACGTCTCGACGATCTCCCGATTCGCTTCTTCCACGCGGCGCAGCTCGTCCGGGTCGCGCCGGTCGAAGCAGAGGATCGGGTGGAGGTTGCCGTCGCCCGCATGGAAGACGTTGGCGAGGATGAGTCCGTACTTGGCACTGATGCGGTAAGTTTCGGCGAGGACTTCCGGCAGGCGCGAGCGCGGCACAACCGCGTCCTGCAACATCATGTCGGGCGCGAGCCGACCCATCGCGCCGAACGCGCCCTTTCGCGCCGCCCACAACTTTTTTCGCTCGCGCTCGTCCGCCGCGCGCCGCACGCCGCGCGCGCCGTGCTCGCGGCAGATCGTCTCCGCCTTGCGCACGTCGTCGTCGAGCCCGGCTTCAAGCCCGTCGAGTTCGATGAGCAGCGCGGCCTGCGCATCCAGAGGCATCCCCGCGGCGAAGACGCTCGCCTCGACCGCACGGATCGTCGCGCCGTCAACCATCTCCAGTGCCGCCGGGATCAACCCTGCGGCGATGATCGCTGAAACGGCGCGGCTCGCGTCGTTGATGTCCGTGAAATCGGCGAGCAGCGTGCGGACGGCTTGCGGCAGAGGCAGGAGCCTGACGGTCGCTTCGGTCGCGATGCCGAACGTGCCTTCGGAGCCGACGAACGCGCCGAGTAGATCGTAACCGACATTATCGCCCGCGCCCGCCATGCCCAGATCGACAACTGAGCCGTCAGACAACACGACGCGCGCGCCGACGACATGATCGGTCGTCACGCCGTACTTGAGACAGTGGATACCGCCCGCGTTCTCCGCGACGTTGCCGCCCACGGTGCAACTCGCGCCGCTCGAAGGATCAGGCGCGTAGTAGAGCCCGTGAGGCGCGACGGCACGCGACAATTGCGCGTTGACCATGCCCGTTTGCACGACGGCGAGGCGGTTCTCTACGTCGAGCTTCAAGAGTCGGCGCATCCGCGCCAGCTCGATAATCACGCCGCTGTTCACCGCCAGCGCGCCGCCGGAGAGTCCCGTGCCCGCCCCGCGCGGCGCGAAGCTGACACGCTCGCGCGCCAGTTCGCCGACGACGCCCGCGACCTCTTCGGTAGAGGCAGGGAAGACGACCGCGCGCGGAGCATGGCGGTGCTGCGTCAGCCCGTCGCACTCATAGACGAGCAACTCGTCGCGCTCGGCAAGCACGTTCGCCCGTCCGACGACGGCGCGCAAGTTTTCGATCAGTTGATCCATTCGTTAGAGACTTTCAACCGACTGGCAATTTAGACTTAAAAAGGTTGAAAGCATAACCAAACAAAACCTCCCAAGAAAAACAGATCAATAAAGACCATGATGCCGCCGAGTACGATATTAACGGGTAGGCGTGGTTTCCACGACAGAAGGAGAAATCCGAATGCAAAGAGAATTAACGTAATTCGCTGCGCGTAGAGTCTGAGATAATCTTTATGCACCCAAACGCAACAGGGAATTTCCTGATTCGGGTATGCAAAGATGGCTTGCATTTCCGAGGAAGGTTTAACCTTCGGAGGGGCGTACAAGTAATGATAACCTGCCTGACGCGTGCCCGAAGTTCCTTCATCGTCATACTGCCAAGGGGGGAATAACTCTGAGACAGCGAAGAGCAGGATCGTCAAGGCTAAAACGATCTGCTGGTTTCGATTTAGCATTTGATTTCTTTACTCGACGGGCTGCGCTGATGATACACTACGCGACCGTTC
>JBJMGS010000351.1:0-6968 GCA_045807785.1 Pyrinomonadaceae bacterium | reverse complement strand
GCTCGTCGGGCTGATCACAGAGCTTGAGACGGGCGAGAAGTCTGTCGTGAGCGCGGCATGAAGATTGAGAACTGTAGGGGCAGGGACACGTCCGCAGCCCGCCGCGACCCAGAGGTCGCTATGACAAGAGGCGCGTGCTTTTAACATTGAAAGCACGCGCCTCTTTTTCTACGCGTATCCGCGCGGCGGGCAGGGACCAGCCCTTCCCCTACAAATGTCTGTTTTACGCCTGACGGTGAATCGTTCTATTTCGGCTCCGGCCCTGTGCAGCCCGGCGCATAGAGCGCTTCCTTTTTTAAGCTGATGACGGGATAGTCGGCGGCTTGCGCGTTGAGCGCCGTCCATTCCTGATACTGTTCCGGCACGGTCGGCTCCGAGAAGATCGCCTCGACGGGGCATTCGGGCACGCAGGCGTCGCAGTCGATGCAGGTCTCCGGGTTGATGTAGAGCCGGTCGGGCAGCTCGTGGAACGCTTCGACCGGGCAGACGGCGGCGCAGTCGGTGTACTTGCAGTCAACGCAGAGTTCGGTCACGACATAAGTCATCTTCCAACTTCATCCTCCGCAGGGAAAATCAATTCACCACCGTTTTGCTCAGCGCGGCTGAATCCGCAGCGTGTAGCTGCAAATCTCGATCTTGTCGTCGGGCGCGACCTCGGACGCCTCCTCCCGTGGCAACTCCCGCCCCGCGACCAGCGTCGTGTTGCGCCCCTTCGGCGTCAGCCAGTACCTGCCTTCGTTGTCACGCGCGAGCGTGGCGTGGACACGGCTCACCTCGGCGTCGCCCTTAATGGGCAGATCGACTGCAACCGCCTTCGAGCCACGACCGATGCTGATCTCCTGCTTCGAGACGGGCACGACTGCCTGCCGCACGCCGCCGCGCCAGACCTCGACCGAGTAGAGGGCTTCGGGACGCGCGCGCACGCGCGTTACGTCCGACTCGCCGTCGTCGTCTTCGACCGCGCCGGGGTCGCCTTGCAGCGCGAGATCGGGCGTCGTCGCCGCGCCGACTTCGGGTCGCGATGTGACCATCGTGTGGCCGCTCTCTGTCGCGTCCCAGACGGGCTGGACGCGAAACTCGCCCTTGTTGAGCGTGCCGTCCACGCGCAGCTCGACGGCGAACTGCTTGGTGGCAAGCTGCGTCGAACCGCTGATCTCCCGCGCCCGCTCGGAGAGGACGTGGAAGAGTCCCTGTTCGAGACCGCGCCGCTTCTCGCCCTGCCAGTCCCGGTCGTCATCGCTCGACAGATAGACGATGTATTCGGGCGGGATGTAGGTCGGGCCGCCGGGCGGCGTGAACATCTCGCGCTGCATGACGCTCTCGATCTCGCGCGCCACCTTGACGAGAAATTCCTCCCAGACGCGGCGCGGACGCGACTGCTCGTCAACGCTGCCGAGCGGGTCTTCGTCGATCTCTCCGTCGATCCATTTCCGTATTGAGTCTAAAATACTCACCTCTGATTCTCACCTCACTTTGATAGACAGCTTAACGCAACTTCGTCCCGTCGAGCCAACCGCGATCCGCTCCCTCGTCGTCCATGCGCGGCGTGCCGCGCTGCAATACGTCCACCTCGACCCAGTTGCCGATCACCTGACGGATGCGCACCCGCGACCCCGGCTCGACGACGCCAACCTTATCGGAGCGCGTGCCCGCCCCTTCGCGCAGATTGACGTACGTTGTGGTGGTCAACTCGCGCCCGACTTGCAGTGTCTGATCGCCCGCGCCATTTGCGCCGCCGCCCTGCCCGCCAGTGATGATCTGTGGGGGCGTCGCCTTCTGCCGGCTCCGCACGGATGAATAGATGCCGAGCAGCAGCACGGCGAAGCCCGCGAGCAGGAGCAGCACGACGATCCAGCGGCGCGCGTGATCTTTGAAGACCTTGCCACGCTCGCGTTCGTCGCGCGCAGCCTCGTCCCGGCGAGCGGGGCTCTGCGCCTCGCCATCGCGGGCGGGCGGCTTCGCGTCTCTCGTCTGGAGCGGGGCAGGCTGCTGGGCGATCTGCGGCGCGGACGGCTTGGCGACCGAGACGGGCACGACGATGCGCGGGCGCTGCGAGCCATGCGCGGCGGTGGTCTGCGCGCGCTGCGGCGTCTCAAACTTCGCGGGCGTCGGCTCCGGCGGAAGCTCCGTGCGCTCGCGCGGCGCGGCGAGCGGCGACAGCGTCTGCGTCACCTCGGAGGCGGGGAGCTGCGAGAGCAGTTGCGTCTTCGGCATCAGCGCGTCGCTCAGCTCGTCCCAGAACTCGCGCACAGACTGCTGACGGCGCGACGGCGCGCTCTCCGTCGCCCGGCGCATGACGCGCAGGACGTGCGACGCCCACGGCTTCGAGGCGACCGACTCCGGCAGATCGCCGATGGGTTTCTGCGAAAAGCGGCGCGGCGCTTCGCCCGTGAGCATCGTGTAGGCTGTCTTGGCGAGCGAGTAAACGTCCGCTGCGGGCGTCAGGATGCGCGCGCCCGTGCCGGAGACGCCAGGGTCGAGCGGGCCGGTCTGGAGAAGCGGGTGATGTTCTGGCGCGGCGTACACGTCCGTGCCGACGCGCGTGATGCCGCCGTCGCCGATGCCGATCTTGGCGACGCCGAAATCCGCGATCTTGACGACCTGCCGCTCCGCCGTGAACAGCAGGTTCTGCGGCTTGATGTCGCGGTGAATGACGCCCTTATCGTGTGCGTGCTGGAGCCCGGAGCAGACTTGCTCCAGATAGTAGAGCGCGCGGTCGATGGCAAGCGCGTTGTGTCGGCAGAGATCAGCCATCGTGCCGCCGGGCATGTATTCGAGGACGAGGTAATGGAATGTGTGTCCGGCGAGATCGATGGCCGTGCCGTGGCCGAGGCGGTTGATCACGTTCGGGTGGCGCACGCGGTCGAGCGCGACGGCTTCGTTACGAAAATTCTCGATGAGCGTACGTTCGAGTTCGAGATCGACCGAGCCTTGGAGAAAAATATTCAGCGCCTTGATGACGACCGTCTGCGGCGAGCCGTCGCGCGCCGCCGCGTCGTGCGCCAGATAGACTTCGGAGTAGCTGCCGCGCCCCAGACATTCGAGCACGTCGTAGCGTCCGTCGAGCCTGCACTGCTGTAACTTGAGTTCGCTCATCCTAAACGCGCCGCTCCCTCACGCGAGCGACGCCCGCACCATACGACTACTGATAGGGAGTTGCCGAAGGCGAAGGCGACGCCGTGGCCGTCGGCGACGCGACGCCGTTTGGACTCGCGCCGCCCGCCGGAGCCGACTCGATCACCGTCGAGAGCGACTGCGCCGCCTCGCGCGCCGCGCCCACGTCGCCAGTGCGCAGCGCCGCCGCGGCGTGCGCGATGCGCGTGTCAACGGCGACCGGATCGCGCGTTGTCGGCGTCGCGCCCAACTTCTGTTCCGCCACGCGGAGCGCAGTCAGCGCGTCCTGATTCTTGTCCGAAAGCAGCAGCGCGCGACCGTAGAGCGAGATGAAACGCGGGTCGGGTGAATCGAGCGGCTTGCCGTCGTACATGAGCGCCATGCGGCTCGCCTCGCTCAAGGGCGCGGCGTCAACTTGGCGGCGCAGCCTCTCGTAGATCGTGTTTTCGTCGTCGGGCGTCGGCGTCGGGGTTGGCGCGGACGCGGCGAGCGCCGCCGCCTGTGCCGCGCGAGACTCCTGATATTTGAGTCCGCCGTAGAACGCCGCCGCGCCGACGATGACGAGCAACAGGATCGTCGTCAGCCACCCGCCCGCGCGACCGACGGCTCCCGGCTGGCTCGCCGCCACGGTCGGCACGACGACCTCCGCCTCGCGCAGTTCGCCGGAGATACGCGATCTGGCCGGCGCACCGTTGTCGAGCGCTGGGCTCGTCCGATCCAGATTCGAGGAAAGGTCACTCGCGGCGGCGGCGGCGGCGATGCCCGTCGCGGCGGTCGCAGACTGAGCCAGCCGCTCTGTGACGAGCGTCCGCTCTTCGTCGCCCGCGCCCGCGCCGTCTGAAGTGGACGCCCGCGCGCCGATGCGGACGACGACGGCGGTCAGGTTGTCTTCCGCGCCGCGCTCGAAGCAGCGCCGCTTCATCTCTTCGCACGCCGCCGCGAGGCTGTCGCCGCCGCGCAAGAGCGCGCTGATCTCGGCGTCGGAGAGGTGGCGTGTGATGCCGTCGGAGCAGAGTAAGAAGACGGTGCCGTCCTCAACGTCGAAAGTTTTCAGGTCAACCTCGACACCCGCTTCCGCGCCGAGCGCGCGGCTGATGACGTTGCGGCTCGGGTGGTGCGCCGCCTGCTCGGCGGTCATGCGCCCGGCGCGCACTTCCTCTTCGACGACGGAGTGATCGTTCGTTTCGCGGTGGAGCTGGCCGTCGGGCGAGAGCCGGTAGAGGCGCGAGTCGCCGACGTGGCCGACGGTGGCGCGGCGACCATCTAGGTGGAGCGCGACGACCGTCGTCGCCATCGAGGCGAGGTCTTTCTGCTCGCGCGACATCTGGTGGATCGAGGCGTTAGCGCGCTGGATGGCAATCTCCATCAAGTCTTCGATGTCCTCGCCGGGCTTCTGATGGCGGAAAGCCTCGTCGAGAACTTCGACCGCCGTCTGCGACGCGACCTCGCCCGCGTTGGCTCCGCCCACGCCGTCGGCGACGGCGAAGATGCGCCGCTCTGCGTCGAGCAGAAACGAGTCCTCGTTGTGCGGTCGCTTCTCGTTCAGACCGCGGTCGGAAACTGAAGCTGTCTCAAGTGTGGGCTGCGTAAGTGTCTCGCTCATTCAACCGCCTCCGGGATTGCCGGCAAATCTTCTTCCGCCACGACGCTGCGATACGTCTCGGGCGCGACCGCCGCGGCGCGTGCGTCGCGCGCGTTGCGGTGCGAGAAAGCCAGCAGCATTCCGAGCATAGCAAAGCTGGTGATGAGGCTGAACCCCCCGTGCGAGACGAAGGGCAGGGTGATGCCGGTCATCGGCAGCGCGCGCGTGATGCCGCCGATGTTGACCAGAGCCTGAAATCCGATGAACGCCGTCAAGCCCGCCGAGCAGAGTTTCGTGAACATGTCGCGCGCATCAATCGCCGTGCGCACGCCCGCCGCGACGAAGACGATGAGTGCGAGGATGACGACTGCGCCGCCGACAAGCCCCAACTCTTCGCCGATGGCGGCGTAGATGTAGTCGGAGTCGGCGACGGGAATCACCTCGGCGAAACCGAGACCCAAGCCCCTGCCGGTCGTCCCGCCCGAAGCGATGCCGAAGGTCGCCTGCGAGGGCTGGAAGGCAATGCGGTCGAACCAGACGTCCACGTTGACGGTCTTCTGCATCGCCGGGCTCTGCTCCGCCAGCTCCTTCATGCGCTGGTCGCGCGCGAGCGCGTCTTCGTAATCCTTCTTCCACCAGGCCACGTCGGGCGAGGGCGGATCGAAGCCGTCGAGCCAGAGGTGGAAGCGTTGCTTGATGCGCGAAGGGAGCGCCGCCTGCACGGGCGCGGCGAGGGTGGGGAGCAGCGGCACCTTCTCCTGCACGGACGGCGGGAGTGATCCGACGACGAGGATGCCGATGACGAGCACGATGGAGCCAACGAAGACTAGGAGTTGAGGCCAGCGCCGCACGGCGACGAGGTAGAGCGTGGCGTAGGCGCCGCTGAAGACGAGCATCTGCCCGAAGTCTTGCAGCAGGAAGAAGGGGAAGAAGGGAATCAGCGCCATCATCAGCAGCGGCACGATGGCTTGCGCGCGCGGCAGTCCCCAGTAGGTTCGCGCCAGCTCGCGGTAGTAAGCCGTGAGGATTCCGGCGAAGCCGAGGAGGAAGGGAATCTTCGAGGGCTCCCAGGGCGTCATGTTGCCGATGGCTTTGCCGGCGCTCGAAGTTGCGACCGCCGCGAGCAGCGGGACGAGCGTGGCGAGCACGACGATGAAGCTGTGGCGCTGCACCCAGTCGAGGAAGCGATCCTGCGCGCAAATCCAGAAGGCGAACGCCATGGCGAAGAAGGCGAAGATCGGAATCCACGTGTAGCCGGAAGTGAATGCGCCCGTCGCCGAGATGTTCGAGCGGTGCAGTTCTTGCGGAGTCGCCTGCGGGCTTGCGGCCTGCTGGTCTGCGGGCAGACCCATCATCTGCTTCTTGTCGGGTCCGTAGAACTCGTTGACGTAACGCAGGCGCAAGACCTGCGTCTTCTCGGCACGCGCCTCCGCCTTGTTGCGCGAGTTGTACTCGGGGTCACTGTAAAGCCGGTACTGCACGAGCGAGCCGAGCGAGAAGAGGAGCAGGGCGGTCGTGTAGAGCACCCAGTTGCCCTGAAACTTCATCCGGCGCGAGAGCCAGAAGAGGATCGCGAAGAGCGGCACGTAGAGCAGCAGGTCACGCGTCGCGCCGACGAGCGTCGGCTCGAAGCCGCGCAACAGCGCCGCCCTGTACACGGCGACGTAGCCCGCGCACTGGAAGCCGAAGATCATGAGTAGCGCGATCAAGTGTGACGAAGCACGATTCTTCATAGACGGATGAAACTTCCCCCTCGTGTCACTGACATGAGACTTCGCACGCGCTGACGGCCGAGCGTGGCGATCCTGATCGTCAAAACTACCGCGCCACCCGGTTACTGTTCGTCGCTGGCTTCGGCGTCGGCTGCCTGCGCGGCTGCGGCTGCGTCGGCTGCGCGGGCTGAGCCTGTCCCGGCTGCGCCTGTGCCGGAGTCTGTCCCGACTTCTGCCGCGCGCCCTGCTGGTTCGGCTGCGTGCCCTGATGGTTCGGCTGCGCCGCAGGGTTTCCGACCTGACCGAGCAGGCCGAGATCGCGCGCCTTCAGGACGAGCGCGGCGGCGATGGGAGCGGCGGCGCGCGCGCCATAGCCCCCGCCCTCGACGATGACGGCGATGGCGAGCTGCGGGTATTCGAGCGGCGCCATGCAGAGGAACCAACTGTCGATCCGCTTTTCGGGCGAGAGCACCGGCACCTCGTATTCGCGGATGATGTTGCCGCGCCGGTCGCGCTCGTACTTCTTGGTCGTCTTCATCTCGCCGGTCTTCGGATCGTAT
>JBJMGS010000350.1:0-3077 GCA_045807785.1 Pyrinomonadaceae bacterium | reverse complement strand
GCCCAAATGGCCCAAGTACATCCCGCCGCTGACTCCCGAGCAGCAGGAGATCAGTAACGACTTCATGAAGTACTGGCACAAGCTGCTGCCACGCCACTTCTCGATCGTCGAGCGGTTCAACCACGGCTACCCGGTCTGGCACGCCCCGCCTAACTTCAGGACCTCGCTCGAGATCGGCGCCGGCCTCGGGGAGCACATCATCCACGAGCCCCTCACCGAGGAGCAGACGCGCAACTACCACACGCTCGAGTTGCGCGAGAACATGTCGCGGGCCATCAAGATCCGCTTCCCCAAGGTCCAGGCCGTCACCGGCGACTGCCAGCAGCGGCTCGACCAGTTCCCGGATGGCTATTTCGACCGCATCCTCGCCGTCCACGTCCTCGAGCACCTCCCCAACCTCCCGGCGGCCATCCGCGAGTGCTACCGCCTGTGCAATAAGGAAAAGGGCGTCTTCTCGGTGGTGATCCCCTGCGAGGGCAGCCCCGCCTACACGCTGGCCCGGCGGATCTCCGCGCAGCGCGTTTTCGAACGGCGCTACAAGCAGTCGTACCACTGGTTCATCAGCCGCGAGCACATCAACCGCCCCCACGAGATCATGGAGGAGCTCAAGCCGTATTTTGCGACGGCCCAGCGCAGCTTCTTCCCCCTCCTGCTCCCCGCGATCGCCTGCAACCTGTGCATCGGGCTGACGCTGAGGCCCCGCAAGGACGCGCCGCGGAATTAAAGGCGGAAGGATGGAGGCACTGAAAGCATCCTCCTGACGCGACCGTGTCGGAGTTCGGAGGGGTGCTCCGCACGTCCGTAGCTGAATGCCGCGCCCTCGGATACCATGAGCTGGGAGGTGTAAGCGTGGTTGCGATCAAGGGTCATTTCGACGGGAAAGTCATCGTGCCCGATGAGCCGGTGAACCTGCCGGCGGGCCAGCGGCTCATCGTTCGGATCGAGCCCGCCGACGGACCCGTCGCGGGTGGCGCGGAGGGCGCGCGCGGCATTCCGGGACAGTCACTCGTCCGTTTCGCCGGAATGATCGACCGCCGGGAGTTGGACGCGATGTCCGCCGCAATCGAAGCCGGCTGCGAGCGGATTGACGACCGTGACTGGTAATCGTTACCTGCTGGACACCAACATCGTGATCGCACTCTTCGCAGGTGAGAGTGCGATTCGCGACCGCCTCGCTGCGTCAGATGACGTCTCGGTCCCGAGTATCGTGATCGGCGAACTGCATTACGGCGCGCACAAGTCCGGGCGCATCGCAGAGAATGTTCGTCGCGTCGAGGAGTTCGCCGGAGCAAGTTCCGTCATCCCCTGCGACGCCGGAACCGGCGCCGTTTACGGCTTGATCAAGGCGATGTTGCAAGCAAAGGGTCGCCCGCTGCCAGAGAACGACATCTGGATCGCTTCGATCGCACGACAACACGGCCTCACGGTCGTAAGTCGCGATTCACACTTCAACGACATCGACCAGCTCGCGCTTGAAGTATGGTAAACGTCCCGCGGCGCCGCTTCGGGCTTCGTCATTACTTCCTCATTCGGGTTTCGTCATTGCACCTGCAAGGGGGTTCCATGATCCCGCAAACCGCAATCGGCCCGACCACCCCCACGCCCTCCGAGCCCGCGGTCCAGCCGTTCGCCGTCGTGACGGACCACCGGGGCGAGGGGCGTGGCCCGGAGCACGAGCTGTTCGTCCCGCCGCCGCCGGAGATCGGGCGGGTCATCTCCGCCGAATCGACGCTCAAGCTGGGCAAGACGGAGCACCCGCCGCTCACCCGGGCGTTCCTGGTTCTCCTGCCGGCGGTCGTCGTCACAGTCGGCGTGCAGTGGCTGGCGCGCAACGAGGGGCGGGACAACCGGACCGTCCTGTTCGTTGTTTCGTTCGTCCTGGGCATTGGCGTATTCCTCGCGCTGGGGTACCTCACCCGCTTCTCTCACCGCTGCTCCTACGTCGGCGAGGACGGCGTCGCGCGGTTCACGCTCAAGGGCCGCCGCGGCGCGACGCCCGGCGGGGACCTGCTGCTCTTCGCCCACGCCGCCGAGCTGCGCGCGTCGCAGACGCGCCACTTCATGAACGGCGTCTACACCGGCACCGAGTACGACTACCGCTGGAGCGACCCCGCGGGCCGGCGGATCTACCGGCTCAAGGGCCGGTATCAGGGAAAGAACAAGCGGCCCAAGCCGCTGGACCCGTTCCACTTCGCCAGCGCCGCCGACGTCGCCTGGAGCCAGCACTACCTCCAGCGCGCCGTGGCGCAGCTCGAGAAGGAAGGCTCGGTCGCCTTCGCCATCGACCGCGGCCGCGTCGTCCGCGTCGGCCCGGGCTTCATGGAGTTCCACTTCGGCGGCGAGCCGGTCCGCGTCACCCGCGAAGAAATCGGCGCCGTCAGCCTCGGCGGCGGCCAGTTCTCCTTCAAGCACAAGGACGCCAAGTGGTACCGCACCGCCGGCAAGTTCAACTTCCCCTACGGCCAGATGGCCAACGGGAAGGTGTTCTTCCTGGTGCTGGAGAAGCTGATGGGGTATCGGTGGAATTGACTCTTCCGCCGTCTCGGCGCGACTGAACCACGAAGACACGAAGCCGCGAAGACGGACACGAAGGAAGCGACGATCAAAAGGCTCGAACAAAAATGCCCACCACGGAGACACGGAGCACACGGAGAAGCAAGGCCTGAGCGGAACTCTGGCATCCCTCCGTGCCTCCGTGGCAAATTGTGTTCGAAGCTCTAAAAGTAGCGGTTAATCGCGGAGCGCGACGCGGGCGGTGGTCGGAGACGTGGCGCTGGCATTTCCCCCTCTCCCCTGTACTCATACACACGCCGGATGAAGCTGTCTGAATTCGGCGGGCAGCGGGTCGGACGCACTTCCGATCGCAATACGCCCTCACCCCTGCCCTCTCCCGGAGGGAGAGGGGGGACGGGCCGTGGTCCTCAGACCGATGTTGAGCAGCCGCGCGACTTCCTCCCTCTCCCTCCGGGAGATGGGGATGAAAGCCCGTTGCTATAACGATAGCCCAAGGTTTTTTTGACGAGCGTCTCGTCAGGGAGCAACGGGCATGAGCGAGAGCGTACAACTTTACGTCGGTT
>JBJMGS010000349.1:0-1558 GCA_045807785.1 Pyrinomonadaceae bacterium | reverse complement strand
TCTGTTCGGGCGGATACCACTTGAACGGCAGCGCGACGATCTCCGCCTCGTAGCCCGCCGCGCCGAGTGCCACGCGCAGGTTCCCGGCGTGCGCCTCCTCCCCGCCGGTAACGAAAGGGACTTGCGTGGTACAGATGACGACTTTGCGGATCAAGGTTTAGGCGCGCCTTGAAGCTGCGCCGGAGGCCGACGCCGGTGCAAGCGCAACTCGCGCAACTCCGTTTCGAGCGCGTCGATGCGCCGGCCCAACTCCGCCTGTCGTTCGTCCTGTTCGACGAGCGCGGCGTGCGCCGAGCGCAACGCGTCTCGCGCCGCCGCGTTAATGTTGATCTGCTCCCACGTGAGCCAGTTGGTGGCGCGGCGGAGCCGGCGCTTGAGCCAGATTTCGAGCCGCGCGCGCCAGCCCGTGCGGTCGCTCATGACGGGCGGCAGGCGATCCCACGCGCGACCGAGCACCGCGAGGCTCGCCTCGATGCGCGCCAGCGTCTCACGGCTGCGCTGCGCCGCGCTGATGGCGACATCATCCGCGTCGCTCGCGCCGCGCAGGTGCTGGCGAATCTCCAGCAAGACACTTTCGACTTCGGCGTCACGCCCCGCCACCGCCAAGCCCTCCGAACTCATCAAACGCGCGAGTCGCACCGCGCATCGCACGTCGAACCGCCCGCCGCAAAAACGACGCTGTAATCTACGGCATCAAGCGCGACTACTCAAAGCCCGCGCGCCGGCCGACGCCGAGGCGCGACGTTCTGACCTGTCCCGGTCAAACCTTTTTCGCGGCCCACTCCGTCAACGCGCGCTCGTAAACCTTGAGCGTCAGACGTGCCGCGCTCGCCCAGGTGAATTCGGCGGCGCGGCGTCGGCCTGAGCGCGCGAGCCTGTGCCGCAATCCCTCGTCGCCGATCAACTCCGACAGTGCGCGCGCCAATCCGTCGGCGTCTCCGGACGCGACGAAGAGCGCGTTCTCTTCGCCGAGAATTTCGAGGTGCGCCTGGATGCGGCTGGCAACGACGGCTGCGCCGCAACTCATCGCTTCGAGCGGGGGCAGGCCGAAGCCCTCGTACACGGACGGATAGACGAAAGCGAGGCACGACGCATAGAGCGCGCGCAACTCTTCGTCAGAGACGTAGCCGGTGAAATGAATGAGCGCGCAAGCCGGCGACGCTTCGATGCGCGCCGAGAGCGAGCGCGTGAGCCAGCCCTGCCGCCCGGCGATGACGAGTCGGGGAAAACTTGATCGCGTCGCCGCCGCAGGCTGCGTGCGCGTGGCGTTCGACGCGCACGCGATCTGCCCGTCCGCCACGAGTTTCTCGAACGCCGAGACGAGTGTCGTCAGATTCTTGCGCGGCTCGACCGTGCCGACGAACAGGATGAACTCGTCCGCCACGCCGAGCCGCTGCCGCGCCGCGCGGGCTTGCGTGTCAGCGACGGGCTGGAACGCGCGGCGCGGCGCAAGTGGTACGGCCGTGATCTTTTCGGGCGCGACGTGCAGGTGCTCGCTGATCTCGCGTTTGACGCTTTCGGAGTCAGTGATGATGTGTGCGGCGATGCGCGTCATGGT
>JBJMGS010000348.1:0-46563 GCA_045807785.1 Pyrinomonadaceae bacterium | reverse complement strand
CTACTTCGGGCCGGACGTTGACTCGCCACAGAAGCCACAACAGCCCGGCTCGCTCGAAGGTCTCGCCATCGGCTTGCCATTCTTCGCCCTCCCCGCGCCGGAAGCGCCATTTGTGCTGCTCAACCTTCTGTCGTTCGCTAGCCTCTGCGCCTTCGCGTGGTACTGCTCGCGCCGACTGCCAGAAGTTCCCGCGTGGATCATTTGGGGCTGGCTGCTGACCGCACCTTGGACACTCAACTTTTCGACGCACATCGTTAACATTTCGTACTTGCTACCGGCGAGTCTGATCTTCTTCATGGCAGCCGTCGAGACGCTGCCCGCGCTCCGCAAGGGACTGCTCGCGCCAGCGCTCTGCTATTTCCTGATGGGGCTTGCGCTCTTCTGGGTGGCGCAGTTTCACATGTCCTGGGTGCTACTTCCGCCATACGCCGTCGTCTCGCTCTGTCTGCGTTGGCGCGCGCGTGGATTCGTCGCGGCGTTGAAGTCGTTCGGCTGGTTCGCGCTCGGCTGCGCCTTAACCGGTAGCCTGCTCATGCCGACCTTCTTGCGCTACGGCTGGGTCGGCGGCATGGGCGGGACGCAGACGACGGTCGGCATCAACTGGGCGAACTTACGCGGCGCGTACAACCTGCCCGAAGGCATCATGGGTCGCTTCCTCTCGTTCGCGAGCTTCGAACTGCCGCGCTTCCTTGGCAGTCACACGCCGCAGCGGCTCGCCTTCTTCGCGGCGCAGCCCTGGCTCGCTCCGTTCGGACTCTTACTCTTCGTCGTCGGTATTCTACAACCTGTCGTCATGCTCTTGCTCTGGTTCACGAGACGAGAGGGCGACGCGGACTGGCGCGCGTTGAAATACTTCACGCTCGCGAGCCTGAGTCTGCTCTACCTTCTCTTCCTCTTCGCCGCAGGCAAGCCGCCCGCCGCGCACACTTATTACGTTATGCTGCCCGTCGCGATGCTCTACGCTTTCTACTGCTGGTCGCCGTACCTGCGGCGACGCGGCTGGCAAATCTTCGCCTTTGTCTTGCTCGTCTGCGGCATCATCTTTCATGCGGGGCTAGCACTACACAGGCGCACGCACGATTCGATGTACACGAACCGCGCCATCGTCCGTCGCGCTATCGACGAGCGCGACTACCGCATCCTCGGAGAGCGACGCGAAGGCTCGCGCTACTGACCGAAGTCTCGCCTACTTCTTTTCCTTCTCGATTTTCTTGAGCAGCCGCGCGGCCTGGTTGCGCGCGATGAGCGGGATGCGTTCGTCCGTCGTGAGATCGTTGAGCAGCGGCGTGAGGGCGGACTTATCAGAAACTTCGTCGCGATCGACGAGGATTTCGAGCCGCTTGAGGAGGCTCACGGTCTCGGAGGGCTGATACTGCCGTGCGATGTCCATGTCGAAGATGAAGAGCTGTTGATCCGTGAGCCGCTGGTACTCTCGCCGGAGCGACGCCGCCTGCTCGTTGTTCGTCCAGTCAAACTCGGTGGTGCGCTCGCGCGTGCCGCGCCGCATCGAGAGGCGGATCGTGCCCATGTTGGCGAAGTGCTTGTCGGACTGGTAGCTCGCGTCGGAGTCTAAAAACTTCAGCCCCTCCCACGCCGCGACGATGCGCGCGAAGGCCGACGGCGTGATGTCGAGTTTTTCAGTGAGCGGGCGCTCCTCGTTCTTGCGCTCGAAGGTGATCGTACCGCGCCCCGACGCGTCGTGCTCGATGCGAACGCGGCGCACGATGAAGTCCGGCTGCGAGAATTCGTAAGAGTAGAGCACCACGCCGGCACGTTTCGCGGCGTCGCCACCGCTCGCCGCCGCCGCGGGATCGCCCGTCTGTTCGCCGGGGCGCACCGCGTTCTTCTTGGCTGGCGTGCCCGACTCATCGCCGCTGCTCACGGCGGCAGCCTGTGCCGCCGCGACGCTGCCGTCGGCTCGCTGATTCTTCTTCGCCGGGGTGGGGTCGGTGGTCGGCGGCGGCGCGGCGGTCTGTTTGTGCGCCGGGGTCGTGCGTTTTTTCTGCGCCGAAGTCGGAATCGCCGCGCCCGTCGTGAGCGCGGCGATCACCGCAAGGCCGATCAGAACTTTCTTCAGACTCATTCGAACCTGACCGAGACTAGTTTCGACACGCCGGCTTCCTGCATCGTCACGCCGTAGAGAGCGCGCGCTGTCTCCATCGTGCGCTTGCTGTGTGTGATGACGAGGAACTGCGTCTCGGTTGCCATCTCCGCGATCTTCGCCGTGAAGCGCCCGATGTTCGCCTCGTCGAGCGGCGCGTCCACTTCGTCCAGGAGACAGAACGGCGACGGGCGGTAGCGGAAGATGGCGAGCACCAGCGCGAGCGCCGCCATCGCCTTTTCGCCGCCCGAGAGCAGTAGCACGTTTTGCAGACGCTTGCCCGGCGGCTGCGCGACGATGTCGATGCCGGATTCCAGCACGTCGTCGGCGTCGATCATGCTCATCTCGCCGCGACCGCCGCCGAAGAGTTCGAGGAAGAGTTGGCCGAAGTTGCGGTTGATCTCCTCGAAGGCGTGGCGGAAACGCTCGCGCGAACGCTTCTTGATCTCGCGCAGGGCTTCTTCGGTCGAGCCGATGCCGTCCTCGATGTCCTTGCGCTGCGTCGTCAAAAATTCGAGCCGCTCTTCCGACTCGCCCAGCTCTTCGAGCGCCATCAAGTTCACCGCGCCGAAGCCTTCGAGCCGCGCGCGCATCTCCTCGACGCGGGCGCGCCCCGCTTCCAGATCAAACTCCACGTCGGGCTCGTAAGCCGCCGCGATCTCTTCCAAAGTCTGCGACAGATCGGAGACGCACGACTCGTGCAGGTAGTTCAGACGCGCCGTCGCCTCCGCGCGGTTAATCTCTAACTGCGTGCGCGCCTCGCGCGCCTCAGCGGCGCGGTGGTTCAGCTCGCTCAACTCTTCCGCCAACTCGTCGGAGCGCGCCCGTGCCGCGCTCAGTCTGCCCGAAGCGCGCGCGACTTCCGACTCCAACTCCGCCGCCTCGCTCTCGACCGTCCCGGCGCTCTGCTCCATCTCTTCGAGCGCGCTTCTGAGTTCCGCGAGCCGCGCGCGCATCTCCTGCGTCTCCGCCGCGTGCCGTTCTAGCCGCGCCTCCAAATCCGCCGACTCGGCTTCGATGCGCCTCAGTTCCGCTGCGGTCGCGCGCCGACGCTCCGCCGCCGCCGCCGCCGCCGCGCGCTGTCCGCCTAGACGTTCGCTCTCGACCTCGCTCTTGCGCCGCGCCTCGGCTAAAACTTCCGCTGCCGCCGCGACCGCCAGCGTCGCCGCGATGCGCGAAGATTCGGCAGCATCGAACTCCGACGCCTGTCGCGCGCGCCGCTCTTCGACCTCGCGGCGCTCTTCGGCGAGCCGCGCCGCGTCTTCCGCGACGACGCGGACGTGCCGCGCGGCGCGCTCGATCTCCTGCGTGAGCTGCGCGGCTGAGAGTTCGCGCGCCACCTGTTCGCGCTCCTCGCGCCCGATCTGTTCGTTCAGTAGGAGCAGCGTCTCTTCCAGCTCGACGAGCCGCGCGCGCGCCGCGCTCAGAGAGTCTTCCGCCGAGACGACTTCGCTGGCGAGTTCGGCGGCGCGCGTTTCGAGTTCCCTCATCTCGCGCTTGAAGGCGAGCAGCCCCGCGCCGTCCTCGACCTGCGTCGTGCCGCCCGCGGCGACGAGCTGTCCGCCCGACACCCACTCGCCGTCAACCGTCACATATAGCTCGCCCGTCTCGTATGACCCGGCGGTCGCCTCTTCCAGACTCGCCACGATGCGCGCGTTCATCTCGCGCCTGAGCGTGCGGTTCAAGACCGTCAACAACTCGCGCGGCGCGCCGAGCACGTCGGCGAGTCGCACGTCGCGCACGCCGATGTCGTCAACCGTCACGCGCGCGTAGAGTTCGCCCGCGTCGTCCACACCCGCGCCGTGCAGCCCGGCGACGAGGAAGGTGGCGCGACCCGCGCCCGAAGCGGCGAGCCACGCGGCGGCGCGCGCGGCGTCGTCCGGCGTCGGCACGATGACGGTCTGGAGGTAGCTACCGAAGATGCTCTCGACCGCGCGCTCCCACTGCGGCTCGACGCGCATCATATCGGCGAGCGTGCCGACGGTGTGAAAGTCTTTCGAGGGATCGCGCTCCGCCTCGTCCATCAGCTCGGCGGAGAAGATGCGCTGGACGGCCTGCGAGTAGAGCGAGCGTTTCTCGTCCAACTCGGAGAGCGTTTCGAGCCGGTTGCGCACGCGCGCCGCCTCTTCGCGCATTCGCGCATACTCTGCGAGCGTCGTCGAGACCAGAGCGCGCGCCGCCGCCACGCCTTCGGACGCAGCCGCGCGCTCGTTCAACAACTGTTCGAGTCGCGCGCGCGCCGAGTCAATCTCGGTTTGCAGCACGACAGCTTTCGCCTCGAACTCGGCGTGCGCCGCGTTGGCGCGCTCGCCCTCGCGCTCCAAACCTTCCGCCTGCGAGGCGAGCCGTTCGAGCGTCGATTCGAGCTGGCGACCGATCTCCGACAGGCGTTCGGCGACCGCCGTGTGCGTCAGCAGTTCCGTGCGCGCCGATTCGATCTCGCCTTCGGCGGCGAGCACTTCGTTCAGGAGACGCGCGTAGTCAGACTCGGCTGAGCGCAGTGCTTCCGCGCTCTGCTCGCTCTCTTCGCGCAGCCTCGCCTCGCCGGCGCGCAAGCCCTCGCCCTCGGCGGCGACGCTCGCGAGCCGCGCGCGCAGCGATTCCATCTGCGCCTCGATGTCCGTGATGCGCTGCTCAAGCGACTCGGCCTGCTCCTCGCGGTACGCGCGCTCGCGCTCTCTGCGGTCGCGTTGCAGTGCCGCGTCGGCGACCGCCGCGCGCGCCGTCGCGAGTTCGCCTTCGCGCTCACGCGCGATGGCCGTGGCGCTGCGCGTCTCTTCTTCGCGTGTTTCCAACTCTTCGGCGAGGGCACGTTCCTGCTCGCCCGCGGCGTCGAGCTGAGCGCGCAAGGTTTCGAGCGAAAGCGTCAGCGCGCGCTCGTCAGCCGCATAGACGCGGCGCAGCAGCTCGCGCAGCTCCTCGCGCAGCGTGCGGAAGCGGCGGGCTTTCGCCGCCTGACGGCGGAGACTGCCGACCTGACGTTCGATCTCGGAGACGATGTCCGAGACGCGACGCAGATTCAGGCGCGCGCCTTCGAGCCGCGCCTCCGCCGCACGCTGGCGCACGCGGAACTTCGTGATCCCGGCGGCCTCTTCGATGAGGGTGCGCCGATCCATCGGCTTGGCGGAGAGTATCTGCCCGATGCGCCCCTGCTCGACGATAGCGTAGTGCGCGCCGGAGAGTCCGGTGCCGGAGAACAAATCCTGTATGTCGCGCAGGCGGCAGGCACGACCGTTTAAGAGGTATTCGCTCTCGCCGTCGCGGTAGAGCCGGCGCGCGACCGAGACGGTTTCGCCCGGCGCGAAGCCGAGCGCGAGCCGTCGCGGTCGCCAGTGACGCTTGCTGTGTTGGCGAGCTTTCTCGGTCAGAGCAGCGGCGTCCGCGACCTCGGCGGGGACTAAGTCAGTGACGTTTGAGACGAGCGGCGCTGTCTCGCCTGGAGTTTGCAACTCAGCGCTCGCCGCGACGACTTCCGGCGCTATTTCGCCAACCATTTCCGGCGCGAGCCGCTCTTCGATCCGCTCGTCGCGCTCGTCGATCTCTTCGAGCGTCGAATCGATGTCGTCAATGTCCGGCTCCGCGTCGGACGTCTCGTCGTGGACGAGGTGGAGGACGACCTCAGCCATGCCACTCGGCGGGCGGTTGCGCGAGCCCTGAAAGATCACGTCCTTCATGTCCGAGCCGCGCAGGTGCTTGACGCGCTGCTCGCCCAGGACCCACGAGATGGCGTCCGAGACGTTCGACTTGCCGCAGCCGTTGGGTCCGACGATGGCGGTGATGCCCTCGCCCGTGAATAACAGCTCCGTGTAATCGGCGAACGACTTGAAGCCCGTGATTTCTAGTCTCTGTAGTTTGAACATGCGTGCTGCGACTTTCGTTGATGGCGGCTCTTTAGCTGCGACTCGTCCTTGTCGACAAAGCACAGCCAATAGAGCGCGGCGTGGGAGTGCCCACTATATGTTGTTGAGAAAGGAATGTCAACAAACGCCTTAGCCGGGAGAGTTTTACTGCTTGCGGCTGTGAGGTTTAGCCGCCGGGGCGGGCGGGCGCGCTCAACGGTTGACGAGATCGCGCCGCCCGAAGAGCGCGAGATCGACGCCGGGACGCAGCGCATAGACATCGCCGACTCTGACGTAACGGCTGCCGAGGAGTGACTCGACTTCGCCGACCTGCGAGGTCTTGACGAGGATAACGGCGTCGTTCGTCTCCACGACTTTCCCGTTGTAGCCGATGTGCTTGTAATCGCGCACGTACCAAGGCAGCGGCCAGTATTCCTGATTCTCCACGTCCACGGCGATCCCTGCGTTGTACTTGTCGCCCGTGCGCGCGGCGATCTCCTCCATCCGCCCGATCAACTCGTGGAAGCTGCGCTTGGTGTGGGCATAGACGTAGGCGTAAGCGTCGTCGTCGTAGTGGACGAAGTTGATCTCGTAAGCTTGATAAGCCGCGACGGCGAGACACGCGCCGAGCAGTGCGAGCG
This sequence comes from Pyrinomonadaceae bacterium, assembly GCA_045807785.1. Classification (GTDB taxonomy): domain Bacteria; phylum Acidobacteriota; class Blastocatellia; order Pyrinomonadales; family Pyrinomonadaceae; genus JAIVGV01. The sequence continues at coordinate 39,982 of JBJMGS010000348.1, read as the reverse complement.
CGGGAGCGCGCCAGCCGCGCGCGCGGTAGAGACGATCAATCGCGTAGCCCCCTGCGATGGCGAGCGGGAGCAGCCAACTGAGCGCGAGCCAAGGCGTCTTGTACTTAATGATCGAGTAAGCGGCGAAGAGCCCGAAGCCCCAGAGCGCGGCGAAGAGGGGAAAGCGGCGCCGCGCCTTCCAGACCGAGAGCACGGCACCCACGGCAGCGAGGAGTATGAGCGGGGCTTCCTCGCCGAACTCCCAATGCCAATTATCATAGACCCACTGAACATACTCGAAGATTCCGTGAGTCGCGCCTGCGGGCGGCTGCGGCGTGGAGCCGACGAGCCACTCGACATACTTGTAGAGCGGGTAGCCGTGGAAGCCGCTCTCGCCCGTCTTGCCCCAGACGTTTAGCGCCTCAAGAGAGTCTTTGACGCCCTTTGGGTTCGTGAAGAACGAGGAGTAGTAAATGATGTTGACGAAGCAGAAGATGCCGAGCGCGGCGACGAGCAGGAAGAGAATGTGCGTCCAGCCGCCGAAACGCTCGACGAGGTTGAGCGGCTGCTCACTCATGTTCGAGCTAACAGTTCTGGATTTCGACTTTCGTTTGTCGCGTCCTTTCTTTTCCCTTAACTCTGGCGGCGAAGGCATGCCGAACCTCTTGCGAAACTCAGCGCGAACTTTGAGCCAGTAATACTCTCTCCGCACCCACACCGACGACATTACCCATGCAATCAGCAGCACTCCCGCCGAGATGAACGCCGTCTCCTTCGTCGCGAACATCAGCGCGGCGCAAGCCGAGGCGAGCGCGAGATAGAACGAGCGCGCGCCGTCGTAGAGCCAGAGTAGCGTGACGAGCGCGGCGAGGCAGACGAGGATAATGAACAGAAACACGGTCGTCCACCCGCGCGTGAGTGTGGCGTAATACTTGGCGGTCTCGAATGAGACGGCGACCAGCGCGCCCGCCGCCGCCGCGATGCCGAGACCGAGCGTGCCCGTACCGAACTTGTCAGCGCGCCCTTCGCCCACGGCCTCGTAGTCGTAGAAGCGCAGCGCGCCGACGATGATGCCGAGCGTGAAGAAGACGAAGAGCATCTCGTGGATGTAGTAGCGCGAGAAGAAGACCATGCCGGGCGAGACGGCAAGCAGGGCGGCGCACGCGAGCGTCCCGACCGCGCCGATGTACCGCCGCAGCGAGAGCGCGAGCCACACGGTCGCCACGCCGAAGGCGACCGTCACCGCGCGCAAGACCCACGCGCTCAGGAAGTGCTGCGAGTCGGCGATGTAGGCGAGCGGGAGCGTGAAGTAGTAGAGCGTCGGCCCGTGGTAGTTGGTCGGGTTATAGACGTAGTTGCCATGGCGCAGCAGGCCGAGCAAGAAGAAGCCGTTGACGCCCTCGTCGTGGTGCAGCGGCTTCAGCTCAAGCTCGACGACGCGGAAGAGCGCCGCGACGAAGAGTATGACCGCCGAAGAGATGAGCCACGCGCGATCAGAGATTTGCGTGAGCGCGTCGGACGTGACGCCGCGGGCGGGCGGCGCGTCGCGTTCGGCCCTCTTCGATGCGCCCGTCTCCGCTGCGGTCGCGGCTTCGGCGCGTGGCTGCTGCTTATTCCTGCGTGACTTTGTAGAGCCGGTAGGCACCCGTTTCCCCAACCTTCTTGTAGCGTGTGAAGAACTGTTCGTTGACTTTCAGACTCGTCCGTTCGAGCGGGCTGACGACGACGTACTCGACGCCGTACTTTGCGAGCAACTGCGCGGCGTCGGGCGCGCCCGCGTAGATGCGGCTCACTTCCGCCTCGCGCGCGGCGTAGTCAATTCCCTGCGACCAGAGGTGTCCGCCGTAGCCCATCAGCGACTGGCGACCCGACAGATAGACCGGGTGATTATAAGTCGGCGCGTGCAGAATGAGCGAGCGCGGCGCGGTCTCGCGCTCGACGACGGAGGCGAACGCCACGCCGTCGCGGTCGAACTCGCGCTGCTCCGACGCTTGCGAGACGACGCGCCACACGTCGAGCGCGCCGGTGACGGTCAGCGAGACGACGAGCACAGTCGCGAGCGTCCACGTCCAGAAGTTTTTTCGCCAGAGGCGCGCGAGCAGGAGCGCGACGAGCGGGACCGAGGCGACGTACCAGTAGAAGAGCACCTTGATGTTGTCCCACACCCACGGCGAGATTTTCGCCGCGTTGCAAATGACGAAGAGCAAGGTGAACGGCAGGTAAAAGAGCAGCACGCGCTTTGGCACGACCGGGTCGCGCCCGCGCCACGCCAATGCCGCGACGAGCAGCGGGATGAAGAGCCCTGTGTTCTTGATCCAGAACCACACCGGGTTCTGCGTGCCGCGATCCCAGCCGAGTTGCCACGCGAAGAAGCTCCCGGCGTGCGCCGCCGTCCCGCGCGTCGCCCAGAGCATGGCGGGCGTCGCGCCCACGAGCGCCGCGACGAAGAAGACGATCCACGCGCGCCAACGCGGAAACAGTAGCGCGAGGCACCCGCCGACGAGCATCAGCACGACGAACGTGTGCGCGTGGACGAGCGGCAGCAGGCACGCGATCAGTCCCGCGTAGAGCATTCGCCGCCCCGCACGGTCGTGCGCCGGGATGAGCGGGAACTCCAGCGGCGCGTAAGGCGGAGGTTGAGAGACGTTCGCGCGCCCAACATCTTTCCCCCCTTTCGCCTTCTTTCCCTTCTTCTCTTTTACCCCTTCCTCTCCCGCGTCCCCGCGCCCCCGCGTCTCCGCGTCGCTGCGGTCGTCGCCGACAGCCAGCCACCACTGCATGATGACGACGAGCGCGAGCGGGAGTCCGAGCAACAGACCACGCTGCGGCACGAGGAGCGTCGTGACGGCGTTGCCCCAGCGGTACGCGCCGTCGAAGGTGATCGTGTAGTCGTGCGGCAACTGCCAGAGAAGATCTGTGAAGCCGAGCGGGCTCGCCGAAGCCTCTCGGTAGAATCTGAGGAAACCGAGCCCGCCGCTGAATAGGACGAGCGCGGGCGCGAGCGTGGCGGCGAGCCGGTCGCGCGTCCACACGAGCGCGAAGCGGTACAAAAGCCCGACGAGCGAGACGGCGAGCACGACGTTCTCCAGAAACAGCGCGCCTTCTAAACTCGCACCCGCGCGCACGAACATCGCCGCGACGAAATCCACGACGAACGGGTAAGTGAGCCGCGCGCCCGCGTACTCCGGGTGCGTCGGCGGGAAGTTGGCGCCGCGCACGAAGCCCTCGATGATCGAGACGTGGAAGGGCAGATCGCCCAAGTTGTTATCGACGCCCGTGTAGATCGCGCCCGCGCGCGTGAACATCGTCCGCCCGAAGACGAGCCAGAAGAGCCCGAGCGCGCAGGCCACGAGCACGAGCGGCGCGGTCGCGCGCAGAGAGGGTCGCGCCACAGCCGCGCGCAGGTCGCGCCACAGCCCGGCGAGATCGAAACGCAAGCGCGCGCGCAAGTCACGGCGCGCGAGCAGAGCCAGGGGCGCGGCAGCGATTACTGTCGAGGCGGCGAGCGAGGCGATGTTGAGTCCGAGAAAAGAGGCGAAGACGAAACCGGAGAGACCGAGCACGGTGAGACCGATGGGCGTGCCCGACGCGAGGCGCGCGGCAACATGCGCGTCCTCTTCGTAGAGATAGGTCGCGAGCGTGCCGCCGCAGACGGCGACGGCGGCGAGAAGAATGGCGAAGATCATCAGGCGGCTTCCGGGTTCGGCAGGCGTTAAATTTTCCGCGCCAGATTATACGCGAACTCCTGTGCCCCGGCGCAAAAGCCGCGGCGTCCGGCGGTCAGGAATTTTCCGCGTGGGCGAGATGATCCCGCGGGCGCGACCGCCGTGTGAGATCGGACAATTGACATCACGCGCGGTTTGACGTAAAAGCGTGCGCCAGTTCTTCCCTCGCACGCTCGGAAAAACTTTTGGAGGTGTGCCTCTTACCGTGAAGAGAATTCTCTGCATCGCCGCGCTCTCCCTTCTCGCCTCGCTCCCGGCATTCGCCGCCACGCCCGCTGCCCCGCCGCAAACCCCGCAGGAGAAGCAAGCCTCGCGCGACGCCACGCGCGAGAAGCTGCGCGCCCTGCTCACCACTTCGGGGCCGAAGAAGGGCATCGAAATCAGCTTCCGTCAGAGCGACAAGAACCCTTACAACTTCGTCGCCGTCAAGAGCACCGGCGTCACCAACGCCGAGAGCTACGAGATCGTCGTCGGCGTCTCGACCGACGAGACCATCGGCTTCCGCATCTACCCTCATTACAAGGGCGCCTACGTTAACGTGGACAAGGCGCGCAACGGCGCGGGACTGATGCGCAAGCTGCTCAACCTGAGCGATCACAACTTCCTCTACTGGGGCGCCGACGACACGGGTGATGTCTTCGCGGGCTACACCTTCACGCTCGAATCCGGCTTCCCCGACAAGGCCATCGAGGTCGTCCTCTATAGCATCGCCCCGCTCGACAAGTTCGTCGGCGAGATGCGCCCGCTGATCGACGGCACGCCGGCGCCGTAGCGTCCGGACTAACGGCAATGAGGAGGCCGGTGCTGCCCGTGCGGCGGCGCGCTGGCCTCTCTCCGCCTCTCTTCCACGACGCCCCGCCGCCGCCCGCCTTTGACAGCCCGCTCCAGCCTTCTTAAAGTCATCTGTTCGTCCGCGCCTAATACTTGACCGAAGAGGTGTCACATGCTCCGGGCTGGGATCGTCGGGCTGCCGAACGTCGGCAAGTCCACTCTATTTAACGCGCTCACGGCGCAGTCATCGGCGCTCGCCGCCAACTACCCGTTCGCCACCATCGAGCCGAACGTCGGCGTCGTCGCCGTCCCCGACGCGCGCCTCGGGCCGCTCGCCAAGCTCGTCAAGACGACGACGATTGTCCCGGCGACAGTCGAGTTCGTGGACATCGCCGGGCTCGTGCGCGGCGCGTCCAAGGGCGAGGGGCTCGGCAACCAGTTTCTCGCCAACATCCGCGAGACCGACGCCGTCGTCCACGTCGTCCGCTGCTTCGAGGACGAGCAGGTCATCCACGTCGAGGGCTCGGTCGATCCGCGCCGCGACATCGAGACGATCCAGATCGAACTCGCCCTGGCAGACCTCGCGACCGTCGAGCGGCGGCGCGACCGCGCGCAAAAGTCGGCGAAGGGCGGCGACAAACAGGCGCGCGCCGAAATCGAAGTGCTCGACAAGCTGTTGCCCGCGCTTTCTGAGGGCCAGCCCGCGCGCACGGTTGAGCTGACGGACGACGAGCGCGCCGTCGCGCGTTCTTTCTTCCTGCTCACGACGAAGCCGACCATCTACGCCGCGAACGTGGATGAAGCGACGCTCGCGCACGCCGACGAGAACCCACACGTCCGCGCCGTGCGCGAGTTGGCTGAAGGCGAGGCGGCGGAGTGCGTCGTCATCTCGGCGCAGATCGAGTCGGAGTTGGTCGAGCTCACGCCCGAAGACCGGCGCGAGTATTTGCAGGCGCACGGCGTCGAATCCTCCGGCGTCGATCTCATGATCCGCAGCGCGTACCGGCTGCTCGGCCTGATGTCGTTTCTGACGGCGGGCGAGAAAGAGGTGCGCGCGTGGACGATCCCGCAGGGTACGCGCGCGCCGCAGGCGGCTGGCACGATCCACACAGACATCGAGCGCGGCTTCATCCGCGCCGAGATCGTCTCCTACGACGAACTGCTGCGTGCCGGCTCGTACGCCGCCGCGCGCGAACAGGGCTTGCTGCGCCTCGAAGGCAAAGAATACGTCATGCGCGAGGGCGACGTGGTTCACTTCCGCTTCAACGTCTAAGGGCGGCCTCGCTCTGCTACGTCTCGACGACTCGCGTCGAGACGCCCATCATCTCGCCCGAGGGCGCGCGACCGACGACGTACACCGTCATGTTGACGCGACCCACGCGGTACGCCTTCAAATCCGTGAGGCGCGTGCCGAGCAGTCCGAGCAAGACTTGAAACCTCTGCGCCGTCGCCAGCTCCGTTCCCACCTTCCAGTCTGGCTCTGAGGTCGCGGCTCGGAAGAATTCCTCCGGGCTGATCACCTCAACCGGGGCTGTCGGGCTCTCGCCTGAGAGCCCTCGCAAAAACTCTGGCGTCACTTCCTGCGGGTCGCGCCAGCGCACGACCTCCACGGGATAGTCCGCCTCGCTCATGAAGAGCAGGCCCCGCGACGCCTCACGCAACTCCCGCTCGATCTCGTCTGCCGCCACCGCGTCCATACTTCCCCCTTCCAAGAGAGCAGCCCGCCCGACGCGCGTCGGGCGGGCTGCGTGTAAACCCTCTGCACTGTCCGTTACTGGTTATCGACCGAGGCCTCGATGACCGCCTGGATGTTAGTCGGCACGTTCGAGAAGAAGTCGAAGCCGGTGAGCGCCTCGACCTGATCGACGCTCACGCGGTACTGCTGCCACGTGTTCGTCCTGATGCCCTGCGTGTTCGGCATGATGACGGCGATGGTGCGCGTCGAGGTCGTCACGCGCGCCGCGTCGTCGCCCGCCCCCTGCGGCAGCACGATGATGACCTTCCACGTCTGCGACGGCACGGTGACGTGTCCCCCGGCGATGGTTGAGGTCGTCCCGCCGTTCGAGCCCGTCCCGCCGATGCCCGACCCGCCCGAGATGATGTACACCTCGTTGCCCTGACTGACGAGCGTGCGGCAGTAGCTCTCCAACTGCTCCCACGGGCCCTGATTGTTGTCGGGCGCCTGCGGGATCATGTTCGTCATCAGGAACGTCTCCGAGTTGACCGGCACCGAGGAGGTGCGATCACCCGAAGGCGTCATGTGCCCGCGGTCGAAGCCCGAGCCGGAGTAGTCCGTCCCCAGCACCTGGTACCAACCGGCGGGCAGGGTCGTGTCATTGCGGAAGTCGTTCTGGCGCGGCGCGCTCCCCAGCCACGAACTGTCGAGGTGCCAGCTCGTCCAGATGGGCGTGCCCCGGTCGCGGTGGTACGCCAGCGCGTAGTCATTCTTGACCATCAGGTAGTTGGTCGGCTGGTTGACGTCCGCCGTGGCGTTCGAAGGGTTCCCCATCACGAGGTGCTCGCTCGACGAGGGGGGCGCCTGCGTGACGGCTTCGACGTTGACGAAGAAGTTGAACTTGCCCGACTGCATGACGCCGAGCACGAACTGCGTGGAGACGGCCGAGCCCTGCGGGATGGGCGAGCCGAGCGCCACCGTGAAGGTCGAGTTGAGCCCGCCGCCCAACGTCTGCGTCGGCGGCTCTTCGACCGTCGTGCCCTGCACGGGGATGGTCGAGCCGTCCGTGCGTGTGACCGTGACGTCCGACGAGGTGAGCGCGCGCAGGTCGGACTGCGCCGCCCCACCGAAGGCGTTCGGGCTGTGGAGCGTCGTCACGTCCACGATGCGGAAGCGCAGGCGCGTCACGTTGAGCCCGGTGTTGTTGACCCACGTGCGGCGGATGATGAGCGTGCCGAGCGTCTTGTTCGTGCCCGTGTCGCTCGTGTCGCGCACGCGGTTGGGCGAGACGGTCGAACTCATCGCCGGGTCGATGAGGCGCGAGAGTATCTCCGTCGCCGACGAGCGCACGAGGGGGCTCCCGGTGTTCTCCGGCCCCGGCGCGCCGAGCACCGAGACGCCGCCGTAGGTGCCGCCGTCGGTCGAGATGAAGACGAAGTCCGCCGCGTTGTCGTCGGTGTCCTGCGGCGAGCCCGACGCGAGCTTGCGCACGAAGCTGTACTGGCCGAATCCGCTCGCGGGCGTCAGCCCCGCCCCTTCCTTGTAGAAAGTGGACGAGGTGTTGAACCCCGCCGCGTCGAGCGCGGGGCCGGATGAACTAACCAGTGTGATCCCGCTGGTCAGCGCCAGGCTGGAGATGGTCTGATCCGCCGCCGCCGCGCCGAGCGTGTAGCCCGCGGTCGCGAGCAGGAAGTGGCCGTGCGCCGGGATGGTGCCGCTCAAGACGACGCTCCCGGAGGTGCTGGCGGCCTCAGACAGCTCGAAGCCGAGGGTGAAGCCGGACAGGTTAATCGCCTGCTCGGAGCTGTTGTAAAGCTCGATGAACTCGTCGCCGGTCGTCGTCCCCTGCGTGCGGAACTCGCTGATGATGACGCTCGCGAGCGCGGTAAAGTCCGCCGTCTGGTTCGCGCCAAGTGCGTCGAACGAGCGCGAGGCGGGCGAGAAGGTGAAGCCCGCCGCCGAAGGCGTCACCTGGTAGTCGCCCCCCGCTGTGACTGTGGGGAAGCTGTAGTTCCCTGATGCGTTCGTCGTGGTGTTGGCGAGCGGCGTATCGCCACTTGAGAGCGTGAGCGAGACGCCGTTCATCGGCGCGCCCGCGCGGTTGCGCACGGTGCCGCTAATCGCGTACGCCGCGGCGGTCGTCTGACTCCCCGTCGCGGGCGAGGTCACGAGGTAGTTGGTCGAACTCCCCGAGCCGTTGAACTCGAAGACAGCGAAGTAGTAGGTGGTCGAGGGCGAGAGGTTGGTGACATTGACGGAGCTGCCCGCGCCCGCGAAGACGACGAAGTTCCCCGCGCCGATCTGTGTGCCCGAGCCGAAGGCGTTGTTCGCCGTGTAAGCGGTGCCGTCGGCGGGAGCGGCGTCCACTGGACTCCCCTGCTTGGCGAGGACGAGGCGCGACGCGCCGTTACCGTTCGTCCAGCCCACGGTGAGTGAGTTCGAGCCGACGTTACTGAAGGTGACGTTTGACGCCTGCACGGTCGGCTCCACGGCGGGACCCGCGGACGCCGACGTAACCTTCAGGTTGTCGAGGCTGAGCTTCGGGCGCGATCCCGTGGTGCCGCCCGTGCCGTTGTAGTAGTAGAACCTGATCCTCGCCGTCGCGCTGTTATTGAACGAAGCGGGGAGCGTCACGTTGACGACCGAGCCGCTCGTCAAAGAGTTGTTGGTGAAGTTGAGCACGGCGGCGCCCGTCAACTCGGTGAAGGTCGTCCCGTCCATGCTGGTATAGACGCGCATCGAGCCTTTGCGGTCGCCGGTCGAATTGTTCACGGACGCCCAGTCGAAGCTGAGCGTGCCGGCGTTGACGCCGGTGAAGTCGAGGAAGAGGTCGACGGCCGCCGAACTGGTGTTGTCGGTCGTCCCCGTCGAGAGCAGGACGAGTGCCCCCGTGCCCTTCTGCACGCCGCCCGAAGTGCCCGTGGTGAAGGTCGTGGTCGCGGTCGTGACCCGCTTGCCGTCGGGGATCGTGCCCGTGGCGTTGACAGCGACGCCCCCGAAGCGCGTGGCTTCGGTCGGACTCGCGAAGCCGTTCGTCCAGGTGGAGACGGTGCTGAAGTCTTCGGTGTAAGTGCCGGTCGAAGCCATCGGGACGGGCGACTGCCCCCAGGCGGCGGCGCTCATGCACAGCAGGCACACGAGCGCCGCCGAGGTGAGTAACAGTTGCTTCATCGAACCTCCGTGATCGGCGGGCGTGCCGGAGTTAAAGTATTTATTGACGACTACCGACTGCGCGCTCGCGGCGTACGCCGACCGGAGACACAGGCAGAGTACGGCGAAGAAAGAGAACCCTCGTTTCATTAACCCTCCGAAGAATTCGTTACAGAAAAGCCATCAATGGCGACATTCGACCTGATGTCCAGATCAGGCGAGGGTACGCACAAGCGGGCACAAATGATGGCCCGAACGGCGCACAACTGATTGGCAGTGAGGGTTAGGAAAGGACGGGTGGACGCTAAGTAGAGACTCCTTGCGGCGGGGCATAGGATAAACCCCGGCGTGGGAAAGCCTGCCTACATGCTAGGAAGTTTTCGGCTCTCGCCTGACAAGGACTTGGTGACAAAGAATGGCGTTATCCTGCGATCAGGTTAAACGATGTGGTGTGAAGAACTGTACAGACTGCCAGGTCGGATGTCAAAAACGCGAGGGATTTATCATTCGCGCCGTCCGCACCGCGCTTTTCTTAGACTTCTCGCTGTGCGGAACTCAGAGTCGTTAGTTAACGCGCCGAATCATTTAGAGCGCAACGCAAAAAGGCGACCGCACCTGACAGTGCGGTCGCCCAATGGGAGCTGACTACTTTGGCGATGAGATCACTTCTTCGCGCGCGGCTCGCGGTAGGCGGCGGCGAAGGTGCGCGTCGTGTGCTCTGTGACGCTCGGCAGCGGGTCTGTGTAAGTGGGCGCGGGCTGAATGTACTGCTGCGGCTGGGGCGTCTTTAACTGCTTCGAGCGGTGGAAGACGTTGGCGAGCGTGCCGCGCTCCTTCGAGACGCCGAGCAGGCGCGAGAGCAGGCGGATGAGTGAAAGCTCAATGCATCCTAGTGTCACCATGCCGGCGAAGGCGATAGCCATCACGTTGTCGCTGTTCAAGCCGCGCATGCTGAGACCCGCGATGGCGGTGAAGATGATGACGAGACCGGCGAGGAACGTCAGACCCACGGTCACGCTCACCCAGCGCACCGGGCTCGTCAGATCGACGGGCACGAGCACTTCCTTCGTCGCCGGGACGCTCGCGGACGAGCCGCAGCGGCTACAGTAGTTGAGTCCCGGCTGGATTTCCGTGCCGCACGCCTGACAGTACATGGGCTCTCCTCCGATGTGATTGTCAGATTTAGCGCATCACGGCGCGGATGCCGACCAGCACCAGGTAGCCGATGGCGACGACCACGGCGAGTTTGATGAGCAACACGGCGAGCGTGATGATGCCGCCCACCGCGACGCCGACGACCGCCAGCGCCAGCGGCAACACAACCACCAGCACGAAAACGACCAGGAAAACAATTCCGATGATTCTTAGAAGGTTTCTCATATCTCACCTCGCGTCTTTCTCGTTCGCGCCCGGAGAGGTTCTCTTCCGCCGCGTCGTCATCCTATACGAACTGTGCGCCGTTTACGTTCCGTCGCCGCCGCACGAAAAGCCCCTGCCGCGCCTTGCGGCACGCGCGCGCGGACGTGCTAATCTCATCCCGAAAGCCCTGAACTCTGTCCCATGATTGGCGGCTGCCGGAATGCTGCCACGCGCGAGCGTTCGGAGTCAAAGAGAATCGAAGGTTTCGCCCATGCCGCGACCCAAGACCGAAGAGATGTTCCCCGACCCCGAAGCCGCAGAGGCGGTTGGCGCGACTGACACGAGCGCGCCCTCCGCGCCGCTCGCCGAGCGGATGCGACCGCGCACGCTCGCCGAGTTCGTCGGGCAGCAGCAGCTCGTCGGCGAGGGGCGCGTGCTGCGCCGCATTCTCGAAGGGCGCGGCGCGCTGCCCTCGCTCATCCTGTGGGGCGCGCCGGGCACGGGCAAGACGACGCTCGCGCGCCTGCTCGCGCGTCACTCCGATGCGAGTTTCGTCGCGCTCTCGGCGGTCTTCTCCGGCGTCAAGGATTTGCGCGAGGCGATTGCGCGCGCCCGCGACGCGCGAAAGACGGGCCGGCGCACCGTCCTCTTCGTTGACGAGATTCACCGCTTCAACAAGGCGCAGCAGGACGCGCTGCTCCCCGCGGTCGAAGACGGCACGGTCACGCTCGTCGGCGCGACGACCGAGAACCCCTCCTTCGAGGTCATCGGCGCACTGCTCTCCCGCTCGCGCGTGCTCATGCTTCAGCCGCTCGGCGAGTCGGAGATCGAGACGCTCTTGCGCCGCGCGCTCGCTGACGAAGAGCGCGGGCTCGCCAATCTCCACCCCCAGTTCGACGACGAAACGCTCGCGCGCTTGGCGCGTGCCTCCGGCGGCGACGCGCGAGTCGCGCTCTCGACACTCGAAGCCGCCGTCGAGTCAACCGCGCCGGACGCGGAAGGCGTGCGCCGCGTGACGGAAGAGACCGTCGCCGAGTCGATGGGGCGCGCGCGCTACGCCTACGACAAGGGCGGCGAAGAGCACTACAACCTCGCTTCGGCGCTCATCAAATCCCTGCGCAACTCGGACGTGAACGCCGCGCTCTACTGGCTCGCGCGGCTCATCGAGGGCGGAGCCGACCCGCTCTTCATCGCGCGCCGCCTCTGCATCCTCGCCTCCGAAGACGTCGGGCTCGCAGACCCGCAGGCGATGGTGCAGGCTAACGCCGCCGCGCAAATAACCGATCTCATCGGCCTGCCGGAAGCACTCTACCCGCTCACGCAGGCGACGATTTATCTGGCGCGCGCGCCCAAGTCGAACTCGGTCAAGCGCGCCTACTTCGCCGCGTCCGAAGACGCGCAGGAGACGGCGCGCGAGCCAGTGCCGATGCATCTCAGAAATGCCGTCACGCCCCTGATGAAGCGCGCCGGCTACGGCTCGGGCTACCGCTACGCCCACAGCGACCCGCGCGCCCGCGAAGAGATGGCGTGTCTGCCGGAGCAGTTGCGCGGCAAGGAGTACTTCAAGGAGAACGATAAGGAGAATGATGAAGTAGGAACGATGAACGATGAATGAAAAACTCTCCGCCTTCACTTCATCGTTCACCGTTCCTACTTCATACTTTGATAGATGCCTAAGACCGACAAAGAACTGGCTTTCCTGCACGACCTCTACGTCGCGCCGGACTGGGGCGAGCGTTTCGCGGGGATGATTGACGAGCACGTCGCGCTGCCTCGTCAGGCGCGCTCGCTCTACGTCGCGGCGGGCACGGGCGGGCACGCGTTGAAACTGGCCGAGCGGCTCGGCGAGGGCGCGACCCTGATCGGCGTGGACGAGAGCGACGAGCAGTTGAAGTTGGCGCGCCTGAAGACGAAAGCCGCGAAGCTCCAAGAGCAGGCGGAGTTTCGCACGACGCAGCTCGAAGCGCTGGACTTCGAGGACGAGCAGTTCGATCTCGTCATCGGCGACGCGTCTCTGGTCGCGCCCGAACGCTTGCCCGAAATGCTCGCCGAGTTGGTTCGCGTCGCTGCGCCCGGCGCGACGGTCACCTTCAACCTCGCCACCGCGTCGAGCTTCGGCGAATTCTTCTCGATCTACTGGGAGGCGCTCTCAAGCTCCGGGCTCGAAGACGAAGCCCCGCTCGTCGAAGGGTTGATCACCAAACTCCCGACCATCGCGGATGTCGAGCAGCTCGCGGCGCGCGAGGGGCTCGACGACGTGAAGTCTTGGAGCAACATCGAGGAGTTCAACTACCCGACCGGCGAGGACTTTCTCAACTCGCCGCTTGTGCGCGACTTCCTCTTGCCCAGCTGGCTGGAGCCGCTCGAAGACGAATCGGCGCAGCCAGTAGTGCTCGACGCCGTCGCCAGACTCATCGACGAGGATCGGCACGAGGCGGATTTCATGCTCTCGATCAAGGCGACGCTCGTCGTCGGGCAGAAACCGCGTTAGCGCCTCACCGTTCCTAGGAGAAAATAAGTGGAGTCGGCGTCCTGTGCTGTAGTGCAGGACGCCGACTCCGTTTTAGTCTGATTTAATCGCCCGTGTGGGGGTGATGCGGCAGTTGCGGGTTTAGGCGCGCGGGGTCGGCTCGCCGCTCTCCACGCGCTTCTGCGCGGCGCGGCGTCGCGCCTCCTCGAACAGAGCCTCGTCGTCAACCGCCGACAGGCTCGCCGTCGAAGTGCCGCCCGACTTCAGTCGCGCGCGTTCATCCTCGGCTTCGCTCTCTTCGATGCCTTCGCGGAAGGCGCGCTTGCTCTGCCCCAGAGACTTGGCGAGTTGCGGCAGGCGGCTCGCGCCGAAGAGCAGAAAGACGATGGCGAGAATGACGAGCAGTTCGGTTCCGCCCAGGCCGCCGATGCCGAGGGCAAGTGTCGTTGGGTTCATCGTAAAAGTTTCTCCGATCTGTTAAGACGCTTGAGCCCTCGCGCGTGCGCCAATTTTAATTTCCCTCGTCGCGGTTCGACTCGTAGAACAGGTACTTGCGCCAGGCCTCGTCGGCGCGACCGAGGTAGCGCATGATCTGGCGGCTGACGTGGAGCGAGAAGCCGCGCGGTCGGCGCACGAGGTGCATCCCCGCCTCTTCGGGCGTGCGGCTGCCCTTGCGGTGGTTGCAGCGCTTGCAGCAGGCGACGAGATTGTCCCACGTTGACTCGCCGCCGCGCGAGCGCGGGTGGACGTGATCGAGCGTCAACTCCGACGGCGGCAGGTGCTTGCCGCAGTACTGGCATGACGAGTGGTCGCGCAGCAAAATGTTCTTGCGCGAGAGCGAACGGTTCTTGTAAGGGATGTGGATGTATTCGGTCAGACGGATGACGGAGGGCGCGTGCATGGTGATCTTCGACGAGTGGAGCATGTGCCCGTTGTGCTCCTCCATGCGCGCCACGCCCTTGAAGATCATCACCACCGCGCGCCGCTCGCTGCACACGTTGATCGGCTCGTAGGAGGCGTTCAGGACTAAAACACGTCCGGTCATACCACGATTAGATTACAGTGACAAGTAAACCGTGACAAGCGGGTTCGTGAATCGGTAATCGTCAATCGTCAATCGTGAATCGGTAATCGTGAGAGGCACATGGCTTTGCTGTTTGCGATTGACGATTGACGATTACCGATTTACGCACGTTTGAATCTGTCCGTGGCTTCGACGAGCGCCGAGCGCGTGCCGGGCTCGAGCGCCGAGTGACCGGCGTCGGGGATGAGTTGCAGGTCTGCTTCGGGGAAGGCGCGGTACAAGTCCCACGCGCTCGTCATCGGGCAGACCACGTCGTAGCGGCCCTGCACGATGACGGTCGGGATGTGGCGAATCTTCTCAACCTGCTCGATCAGATAGTTGTCAGTCTCGAAGAACGCGTTGTGCGTGAAGTAGTGACACTCGATGCGCGCGAAGGCGAGGGCGAAGCGCGGGTCGCCGAAGTGATCGATGAGGTCTGGATCGGGGTAGAGCTTCGACGTGCTGCCCTCCCATACGCTCCACGCGCGCGCGGCTTCGAGGCGCGTCGCCTCATCGTCGCTCGTCAGACGCCGGTAGTATGCCGCGAGCATGTCGCCGCGCTCTTCCGGCGGGATGACGTTTACGTACTGCTCCCACACGTCGGCGTAGATGTTCGACGCGCCCTCCTGATAGAACCAGCGAATCTCTGAGGGCCGGCACAGGAAGATGCCGCGCAGGACGAGCGCCCGCGCCCGTTCGGGGTGCGTCTGTGCGTAGGCGAGCGCCAAGGTGCTCCCCCACGAGCCGCCGAAGACGACCCACGACTCGATCCGCAGGTGCTCGCGAAGCTTCTCGATGTCTGCGACGAGGTGCCACGTCGTGTTCTCTTCGAGCGAGGCGTGCGGCATGCTCTTGCCCGATCCGCGTTGATCGAAGAGGACGATGCGGTAGGCCTTCGGGTCGAAGAAGCGTCGGTAGTCTGGGACAGTGCCGCCGCCCGGCCCGCCATGCAAAAAGACGACGGGCGTGCCCTTCGGATTGCCGGACTGCTCGTAGTAGATCGTGTGGATAGGCGAGACTGAGAGCATCCCTGCGTCGTAAGGCTCTATCGGCGGGTAGAGGTCTTTCATGCGCGCCATGATACAGGGATTGCAGAATGGCGGCTAGAGGGGTGGAGAGCTGTTAGCGTTTAGCTGTTAGCTATTAGCCCTTAGCTCAAGACAAAATCTGATTGCTATTTCGTACTTCACCACAGCCCTGCGGGTGAATCGCTGAAACTCATCCGGCTAACAGCTAACAGCTAACAGCTATTAGCCCCCTCACGCCCGCGCGACGGTCAGCACGAAGACTTCGAGCGCGCCCGCCTCTTTGAGTGCGCGGGCGCATGAGGAGACGGTCGCGCCGGTCGTGAGCACGTCATCGACGAGGAGGACGCGCTCGCCTTCGACGAGGCGTGGGCGGACGACCTTGAACGCGCTTTCGACGGTCTCGCGCCGGGCGCGTGCGTCCATCCCGGCGCGGTGGCGCGCGGTGTGCTCGGTGCGGACGACGCTCCACTCGTCGAGCGGCAGGCGCGTGCGTTCCGAGAGCGTGCGCGCGAGCACCGTCGCCTGATTGAAGCCGCGCTCACGCTCGCGCTCGCGGTGGAGCGGCACGGGTACGATGCGCGTCGCGGCGTCGAGCGGCGGTCGGCGCTGCGCCTCGCAGAGCAGTCGCGCGAGTCGCGGACTGAGGTGCGGCTCGCGCTTCAACGTCAGCACCGACGCGCGCAGCGCGCCTTCGTAGATGCCGACCGAGCGCGCGGCGTCGAAGTGCTCCGCGTCGCAGCGACGGCAGCGCACGCCCTCCCACGCTTGCGCCGCGACGGCAGCGTGGGCGCGCACGCCGCACTTCCAGCACAGGGTCTCCGCGCCGTCGAAGATCATCGTCGCCTCCCAGCAGGAGTCGCAGGCTGGCGCGTCGGCGCGTCGCTCAACGCACGCCGTCTCGCACGCCGCGCAGCGCAGCGGGTAAACGAGCGAGAGCGTCGCGTCGTAAACTAGATTGAGTGTTCGCGTGAGGCGCACGGTTGAAACCGACGAGTTAGAGACGTGACGACTTCATCCGGGTGATCCACGAGGAGACCTGCCGTCTTCGTCAATCACTCGGCGCGGGTGAGCATACACGAAAAGCGCCCGCCGATCCGAACGAAACGGATCGGCGGGCGCTTCTGACAATTCCTGTGCGGCTGGACGATTCACGACGACGACGCGCGCCGCCGGTCGACGCATGTGCGCTACTCTTCTTCCGTGTTGAGCAGACCGCGCTCCTGCAAATCCTGGCACTTGAGGCAGTAGCGCGTCCACGGGACGGCTTCGAGCCGCTTCTCGGAGACGGGCTCGCCGCAGTTGATGCACTCGCCGTAGTCGCCCGCCTCGGTGCGCCCCAGAGCCTCGTCGATCAAATCCAACAGCCGCCGGTCGTTGGCCGACATCGAGATGAGCAGCTCTTTCGTGTAGGCGTTGGCCGCCATGTCCGCCGGGTCTTGCGTCGCCTCGGCGTCGCGCTCGCGGCTCGACAGCTCCGCCTCGTTCACCTGCCTGAACAGCCCCTCGCGCCGCTCCAGGAGACGGTCGCGGTATGATTTCATTTTACGTTTATCCATCTTCTCCCTCTCCAAAACCCCCATGCTCGCCACCTACCTTTCTTCTCGCGCTCAAGATTTGCTTCACAGCAAGCCGCAAATAATACCCCCCGCCGCCCAAAAACAGAAATCGAAAAGCCCTCACTTCTGATAAGGCATCCCGCGCATGATCGTGTGCGCGCGGTAGAGCTGTTCGACGAGGACGACGCGCGCCATCTCGTGCGTCAGCGTCAGGCGCGCGAGCGACCAGCGTATGTCCGCGCGCCGTTTGATCTCTTCCGTCACGCCGAGGTGCCCGCCGACGACGAAGGCGACCTCTTTGACGCCCGCGTTCTGCCACGCCTCGAACTGCCCGGCCAGCTCCGGCGAACTCCACTGCCGCCCCTCGACGTCGAGCAGCACGATCAAAGAACCCGGCGCGAGCGCGGACGCCAGTCGTCGCCCTTCCTCTTCGAGCACGGCGCGGTCGTCCACGGCGGAAGACTCGCGCAGCTCCGTCACATCGACGCGGCTGAAGCGCGATAGCCGCCGCAAGTAATCCTCGACGAGCCCGCGCACGTGCTCGTTCTTCGTCTTGCCGACCCAGATGAGACGCAGTCGCATGAGAACAGAGGTCAGAGGTTAGAGGTCAACATCAGATTTTTTACTAACCTCTGACCTCTGACCTCCGACCTCTGCCGTTCCGTAGCGCGCCAGCTTCTCATACAGGTTCTTCCGGCTGATGCCCAGCAGCCGCGCCGCCTCAGACTTGTTGCCGCGGGCGAAGGCGACTGTCTCGGCGATGTGCTGCGCCTCCACCTCGGCGAGCGTCAGGCGCCGACCACGCCGCAGTCTGATCGCGGCGGCTGAGCGGACGGACTCTGGCAGATGCTCCGCGCCGATCTGTTCGCCGTCGGCAACAATTACGGCTCGCTCTAAGACGTGCATTAGCTCGCGGACGTTGCCGGGGAAGTCATATTCTTCGAGCATCACGAGCGCGCTCGCGTCGAGGCGCTCGGCACGACGCCCGTGCTTGCGTGCGAAAGTTTTGAGGAAGTGGCGCGCGAGCCGACCTACATCGCCGCGCCGCTCCCTGAGCGCCGGGACGCGAATGTGGACGACGTTCAGGCGATAGAAGAGGTCTGGCCGGAAGGCGCGGCGGTTGACGGCGTCTTCGAGATCGACGTTAGTCAGCGCGACGACCCGCGCATCGACGCGGACGGTGCGGCGACCACCGAGGCGCTCGAACTCCTTGCGCTCGATGACGCGCAGCAGTTTCGCCTGCGCGTCGGTCGTCAGATGCGCGATCTCGTCGAGGACGAGCGTGCCGCGATCCGCGGCTTCGAGCCTGCCGGGGCGCGCCGCGCTCGCGCCCGTGAACGCGCCGCGCTCGTAGCCGAACAGCTCGGCTTCGAGCAGTTCCGCGGGCAGCGCGGCACAGTCAATTTTGACGAAGGGCGCGCCCGCGCGCGGCGAACGTTCGTGGATGAATCGCGCCAGCGCCTCTTTGCCCGCGCCCGACTCGCCGGTGACAAGCACATTGGCGTCCGTCGTCGCGACGCGCGTCGCGAGCCTGACGGCTTCGCGCATCGCCTCGGATGTCGCGACGAGTTCCGTCACGCCCTCTCGCCCGTGCCCGCCGCGCCCGACAAACCGGGTGGCAGCGCGACTCGCACCGCGTCCCGCCATAGGCGTTCGAGATCGTAGAAGCGGCGCGCCTTGTCCTCGAAGATGTGGCAGACGAAATCGCCGTAGTCGAGGAGCACCCACTCGGCGTTGCGATATCCCTCGACGCGCGCGGCGCGGCGACCCTCGCCCTTCAAACGCTCGACGATCTCGTCCGAGATCGCCTGCACCTGCCGCGCGTTCGCGCCGCTTGCGATCAGAAAATAGTCGGTGAAGCTCGCCACCTCGCGCACGTCGAGCACGACCAGGTCGAGCGCCTTCTTGTCGTCCGCCGCGCGCAGCGCCGTGACGATGAGAGCGTCGAGAGGCTCGGCGGGCGTGCCGTCTCCGTTCGCGCGCGGAGTCGTCCCGTCGCCCGTCGCCTGCGTCGTCGCGTCGTCGTCCGCCGCGCGCTTCTTGCCCACGCGCGCCGTCGCCTGTTCCCTCTTCGGTTCGTTCTGTTTCATGCCTGATCTTCGTAGAGCCCGTACTTCTCAATGTAAGCCGCCACCGCGCGCGGCACAGGTAGTTTCACATCCACGCCGCGCCGCCTGAGCGCCACGTCGCGGCGGACGTTCGTCGCGGAGACATCTGCGTTCACCGCGTCGCTCAGAAAAATCTTCGGCTCGCCGCCTTCGTCAACCGCGCTTGAGGCGCTTTCACGATCCAGCCCGCGCAGGTCGCGCACGCGCGCGCGAATATTAGCGGGCACGTGCCCAAAGCTCAACTCGTAGCCGGGGCGCGTGGCCACGACGGTGTCGCACAGAGAGAGCAGCCGCTCCCATTCGCGCCACGTCGTGATCTCCGCCCAAGAGTCCGCGCCCATGACGAAGAAGAGTCGCACGCCCCCATCGTTGCCGCCGCCGAGTTCACTCCGCAGCCGCTCAACCGTCTCAACCGTGTAAGGCCGCTCCGGCGCGTCCAGCTCGACGGTCGAGACGCGGAAGCGCGGTTCGTCATTGGTCGCCAGCGCGAGCATCGCGTGACGGTGCCATGCACGGGCGGTCTGAAGCGAGCGCTTGTGCGGCGCGGCGTGCGCGGGGATGAAAAGAACTTCGTCGAGATCGAACAGGCCGAGCAGGCTGCGCGCGACCGCTAGGTGGCCGTCGTGGATGGGATCGAACGTGCCGCCGTATGCCGCGATTCTGCGCGCGCGCGCCATCTGTGCCACCAGGGCGACGTCAGTTCGACGCCACCTCGATCTTCACGCCCTCGGCTTCCTTCAACTCGTCGAGCCGTCGCGCGACGGCGTGAACTAGCTCGCGCACGCCCCGGTTCGTGACCGACGAGATTTCGTAAAACTCGCGCCCGTCTGCTCGCACGCGACGACGCAACGCTTCCAGTCGCTCCGGCTCGTCGAGCGCGTCGAGCTTCGTGGCGACGACGATCTGCGGTCGCGACGCGAGGCGTTCGTCGTAAGCCGCCAGCTCGCGGTTGATCGTCTCGTAGTCGGCGACAGCGTCGCGCCCCGACGCGGAGGAGACATCAACCAGGTGCAGCAGCAGCGAGGTGCGCTCGACGTGTCGCAGGAAGCGGTCGCCGAGCCCCGCGCCCTCGTGCGCGCCTTCGATGAGGCCGGGGATGTCGGCGATGACGAAGGTCTTGAAGTCGCCGAGATCGACGACGCCGAGATGCGGCTCCAGCGTCGTGAACGGGTAGTCGGCGATCTTCGGCTTGGCGGCTGAGACGGTCGAGATCAGGGTTGACTTGCCCGCGTTCGGATAGCCGACCAAACCGACATCGGCGAGCAGCTTCAGTTCGAGTTGCAACTCGGCCTCTTCGCCGATGCCGCCCTCCTGATGGTAGCGCGGCGCGCGGTTCGTCGAGGTGGCGAAATGCGAGTTGCCGAAGCCGCCCCGCCCTCCGCGCGCGGCGAGCCAGCGCTCGCCCTCGTGCGTCAGATCGCAGAGCAGATCGTTCGTCGACGGATCAAAGACCTGCGTGCCGGGCGGGACGCGCACGACGACGTCCTCGCCGGCGCGGCCCGAACAGTTCGAGCCCTCGCCATGACCGCCGCGCCCAGCCGTGTGTTCGGGGTTGTAGCGCAGGTGCAGGAGCGTGTTGACGCCCGAATCGGCGACGAGCCACACGTCGCCGCCCTTCGCGCCGTCGCCGCCCGCGGGTCCCCCGCGCGGCACGAACTTCTCGCGGCGGAATGCCGTCACGCCGTTCCCGCCGTCGCCCGCCTTGATCCGAATTTTGACGCGATCAATGAACATAGCAAGAGCTGTTAGCGATTAGCTGTTAGCTGTTAGCAAAACAAATCTCTTTCCGGCTAATAGCTAAACGCTAATAGCTACAAAAGAGAAAGACGCCCTCGCTCGTCCGTGTGGAGGGCGGGCGCGGGCGTCGATGTCGGACTTGTCGGACGAAGCGTTAAGCGGCAGCCGTCGCCTCGGCTTGTGCGCTCGCCGGGTTCGTCGGATAGACGCTGATGAACTTGCCCTGCCGCCCCTTGTCCTCGAAGGTGACGAAGCCGTCGATGAGCGCGAACAGCGTGTCGTCCTTGCCGCGCCCGACGTTCTTGCCCGGCTTCCACTTCGTGCCGCGCTGGCGCGCGAGGATGTTGCCGCCGAGCACTGCCTCGCCGCCGAACTTTTTCAGACCCAGCCGCTGCGAATTAGAATCACGCCCGTTACGCGACGAGCCGACGCCTTTTTTATGTGCCATTGTCTTAACTCCAAGAGGTTGGAGGTTAGCAGCGAAGCAGTTCGCTTTTCTAACCTCTGATCTCTATCCTCTGCTTTATCCGATTGAATCAATCTTCACCGCCGTGAAGCCCTGGCGGTGACCCTGCTTGCGCTTGTATTGCTTGCGGCGCTTCTTCTTGAAGACGACGATCTTCGTGTCACGACCATGCTCGACGACCGTGCCCGTCACGCGCGCGCCTTCGACCGCCGGGCTGCCGATCTTGGTCTCGTCACCGCCGCCGAGGACGAGCGTCTCGAACTCGACCGTCTCGCCCGCGTCCTTGCCGATGGAGGGCACGCGCACGGTCCCGCCCTCTTCGACGCGAAACTGCTTGCCGCCCGACCTGATAATTGCGTAAGCCATCACTTCACTCTCCTCAGACGCCAAAATCCCCTGCGGGAAAGTCGTTCATTATAAAGGCGCTTAGCCGCGCCCGTCAAACGCTGCCGCGCCGCCACACGCTCAGGCGCTGGCGACCCTTGCGCCGCCCTTCACGCGTTCAAGAAATCCTTCCATGAACTTCGTCGAGTAGTTGCCGGAGATGAACTCGTCGTCTTCCATGATGCGCCGGTGCAGCGGCACGGTCGTCTTGATACCCTCGATGACCATCGCTTCGAGCGCGCGCCGCATCCGCAGGATCGCCAGCTCGCGCGTGCGCGCGTGGACGATCAGTTTCGCGATCATCGCGTCGTAGTAGGGCGGCACGAAGTAGCCGGGATAGACGGCCGTGTCCACGCGCACGCCGGGGCCGCCCGGCAGGTTGCAGGCGGTGATCAAGCCCGGCGAAGGAACGCCCGTCAGCGGGTCTTCGGCGTTGATGCGGCACTCGATGGCGTGGCCGACGATGATCACGTCTTCCTGCGCGTAAGCCAACTCCTCGCCCTCGGCGACGCGAATCTGGTTGCGCACGATGTCGGCGAGCGTGACCATCTCGGTGACGGGGTGCTCGACCTGCACGCGCGTGTTCATCTCCATGAAGTAAAAGCGACCGTCCTCGTCGAGCAGAAACTCAATCGTCCCCGCGTTCGAGTAGCCGACTCGCTTGCAGGCCTCGACGGCGACCCGGCCCATCTCGGCGCGCAGCTCCGGCGTCAAAGCGGGCGAAGGGGCTTCTTCTAACAGTTTTTGGTGGCGGCGCTGGATCGAGCAGTCGCGCTCGCCCAGATGGACGCAGTGGCCGTGCTCGTCCGCCATCACCTGAATCTCAATGTGGCGCGGTCGCTCGACGTAGCGCTCGATGTACACGTCGCCGTTCTTGAACGCGGCGGTCGCCTCGTTCGACGCTGTTTCGAGCGCGTGTTCGAGTTCACCCTCGGAGCGGACGATGCGCATGCCGCGCCCGCCGCCGCCCGCCGAAGCTTTGACGATGACGGGGTAGCCGATCTCGCGCGCGATCCTCAGCCCCTCGTCCGAAGATTCGACTGGGCCCGGACTGCCCGGCAGGATGGGAACGCCCGCTTCCGTCATCGCACGCCGCGCTTCGACCTTGTCACCCATCAGCTTGATGACCGCAGGCTTCGGCCCGATGAACTTGATGTTGCACGCCTCGCAGATTTCGGCGAAGTGCGAGGACTCGGCGAGGAAGCCGTAGCCGGGGTGGATCGCGTCCACGTTCGAGATTTCCGCCGCCGAGATGATCGAGGGGATATTCAAATAACTCTGCGCCGACGGCGCGGGGCCGATGCAGATCGCCTCGTCGGCGAAGCGCACGTGCAGCGAATCGCGATCAGCCTGGCTGTGCACGGCGACGGTCTTAATGCCCATCTCCTTGCACGCCCAGATGATCCGACAAGCGATCTCGCCGCGGTTGGCGATCAGCACTTTACGGAATTTGCGCGGGCCGAATATCTGCATGAGCGAGCTTTCAGCCGTTAGCGCTTAGCATTTAGCAAATCGGCTCATGGTTTGGCTGATTGCTAACGGCTAAGTGCTAACTGCTATTTTCTAATCCCGAACAGCGGCTGACCGTACTCGACCGCCTGACCATTCTCGACGTAGATTTTTTCGATCGTGCCGGTCGTCTCTGCCTGAATCTCGTTCATCAGCTTCATCGCCTCGACGATGCAGACGACCGTGTCTGGCTCGACGTGGCTCCCGGCGCGCACGAAGGCGTCGGCGGTCGGCGACGGTGAGCGGTAGAACGTGCCGACGATGGGCGACGTGAGCATGAAGAGGTCTGCGTCCGCGGACTCTTCGACCTTCTCGGCGGCGGCGCCCCCCGCGTCTTTCGTCGCCGGAGGCGGCGTCGGCTGGGGGGTGACGGGCGGCGGATTCTGAGTCGGGGCGAATGGAATCGATTGGACTGGCTGCGAAGCAGAAGGCGAATTGTGCTGTGCGGCGCTGCCCAGAACGTCGCGGCGCATGCGCACGCGGAAGCCTTCCTTCTCCAGCTCAAACTCGGTGAAACCCTGCGCGCTGATCAGGCCGAACAGCTCGCGCAGCTCGTCCATGTTGATCGACTGCTCGGTGCGCGAGCGCGACGGCGACTGCTGCTGCCGTGGCTGATCCTCTCGCCCGCCGTGGCGACGGCGCGGGTTGCGCCGCCCGCCGAAGTCGGCAGCGCCGCCGCGCGTATCGGGCTGCACACCTGCGTTCTCGCGCGGCTGCGGCTCGCGGCTGTCGCGTTGCGTGTCGCGCGCGGGTGCCGCGCCGGTCGGTTCGGGTCTGTTTTGATCGTTCATCGTCTTCGCGTCTCCGCCTGAAGTGTTTACGCCAGAACTCGAACTCGTCTTTCCACCCGAAGGCGGCGCAAGAGCAAAGCCCCAACCCGCCGTTTGCGCGCCGGGCGCGGGGGATTGGGGCTCGTGCTTGTCAGCCGTTAGCGATTAGCGATTAGCCGTTAGCAAGACCACACTCAGCCGACCGACTTGGACCGAACCTTGATCGCTCGCTCTCGGAACAAGCTAAGAGCTAACAGGTAACAGCTCGCTCCTACTCCGCATCCTTCTCGGCTGCAGTCGATTCGGTCTTCTTCGAGCGGCGACCGCCCTTGCCCGCCTTGTCCGAATCCTTCGCTTCCGCCGCGGCGCCCTTGCCGCGCGCGCGCGTCGTCTCATCCTTCTCGAAAGTCTTGTCGGCCTTGCGACCGCCGCGACGACCCGCCTCGGCTTCGCCCGACTTCGACGCGCGCGCAGACTTCTTGCCCGAAGCCTTCGTCTTTGCGCTCTTCTTCGGCGTCGCGGCGGCGTCGCGCTCGCGCGGGTTATCGACCAGCTCGATGATGGCGAGTTCGGCGTTGTCGCCGACGCGGCGTCCCAACTTGATGATGCGCGTGTAGCCGCCCGGACGATCCTTGTAGCGCTCGCCCAACTCGTCGAACAGGCGCTTGACCGCCGCCACGCCCGCCGTGCGTTCGGCGCGTGGCGCGTTGCGCCGACCCGTCGAAGCGGCTTGCTGACGGTTGCCTGCGTGGAAGAAGGTCGCCGCCTGCCGGCGCAGGTGGACGGCCCGCGCCGCGCCGTCGTCGCCTTCGAGCCCCTGAGCGTGGCGCGAGAGCGTGATGACGCGCTCGACGAACGGGCGCAGCTCTTTCGCCTTGGGGAGCGTCGTTACGAGCCGCTCGTCGCGCGCGTTGATGAGCGAGGTCGCGAGATTGCGAAGCATGGAGAGGCGGTGCTCGGTCGTCCGCCCCAGTTTACGGTGTGCCCTCTGGTGTCGCATGAGAAATCCTTCGGAAGCTGTTAGCTTTTAGCTGTTAGCTTTTAGCCGTTAGCTTTTAGCCAGACCGCGCTATGCGGCTTGAACCATTCAATTCAAAAAATCAGATGAAGCTAATAGCTAAAAGCTAATCGCTAACAGCTCTCTTACTCGTCGTCCTCTTCGTCGTCGCCCAGGTCGTCGAAGGCGGATTCGCCGTTGCTGCTGTCGCCGGAGCCGGGGATCGGGTTGCCCTGCTCGTCGAACGCCATGCCGAAGTCGAGACCCATCCCGTGCAGGATGTCCTTGATCTCGTTCAGAGACTTCTTGCCGAAGTTCTTCGTCGCCAGCATCTCGCGCTCGCTCCGCTGCACGAGGTCGCGGATGGTGCGGATGTTGGCGTTCTTCAGGCAGTTGTACGAGCGCACGGACAGCTCAAGCTCATCGACCGAGCGGTCGAGCACGTCGTTGCGCGGCAGCGGCGGGCGCTCCATCGACGGGTACGAGACCTCGTCCAAATCCTCCTCGAAGTTGATGAAGATCGACATGTGATCCTTGATCAACTTCGCGGCGAGACCGATGGCGTCGTCCGGCTTGACCGAGCCGTCCGTCCAGACTTCAATCGTCAGCTTGTCAAACTCGGTGTTCTGCCCGAGTCGCGCCGCCTCGACCGTGTAGTTCACCTTCTTGACCGGCGTGTGCACCGAATCAATCGGGATGTAACCCAAAGAGAGGTCTTCGTCGAAGTTGCGATCAGCGGGCACGTAGCCACGACCGCGCTTGAGACGCATCTCGACGTTGAGCGAGCCGCCCTCGCTGACGGTCGCGAGGTAAACGTTCTGATCGAGAATCTCGACGTCGCCGTCCGTCTCGATGTCGGCGGAGGTGACTTCGCCCGCGCCGGTCTTCGTGATGGTCAGCGTCTTGGCAGAGTTACCGTGCAGCTTGATCGGAATCTGCTTGAGGTTGAGGATCACGTCGGTCGCGTCCTCGACCACGCCGCGGATCGATGAGAACTCGTGCTCGACGCCCTCGATCTTGACCGCCGTGATCGCCGCGCCCTCAATCGAAGAGAGCAGCGCGCGGCGAAGAGAGTTGCCGATGGTCGTGCCAAAGCCGCGCTCGAAAGGCTGCGCGGAGAAGCGACCGTAGCGGTCGGTCAAGGTCTCCGCGTCAACCGCGAGACGGCGCGGCATCTGAAATCCCGTCCAGAGTGTGTTCTGCTCCATTGCCATATTTTTTTTACCCACCCGCCTCTTAAAAACAGGTTAGCGCCCGCCTGCGGCGGCGCGGCGCGTTTCCCCGTAAAGAATCGCGCAGCGCGCCGAACGCGTCAGCCGGGCGTAGTCAAACTACTTGCTGTAAAGTTCGACGATCAGTTGCTCGTTGATCGAACGGTCAACGTCCTCGCGCGTCGGCAGACTCGCCACGCGCGCGCCCATCTCCGCGCCCTCGGCGGGGGCGAGCCACGACGGACGACCGCGTCCAGCGGCGGTTGACCAGGCGCCCTCAACGTGCGGGTTCTTGCGGCTACCTTCGCGCACGCCGACGACGTCGCCGATCTTGACCTGGAACGAAGGGATATCAACCTTGCGGCCGTTGACCTCGACGTGCCCGTGGTTGACGAGTTGTCGCGCCTGCCGCCGCGAGGTGGCGAAGCCGGCGCGATACACGGCGTTGTCGAGACGGCGTTCGAGTAGGGCGAGCAGGTTTTCGCCCGTGATGCCCTTCATGCGGGCCGCCTTCTCAAAGTAATTGCGGAACTGACCTTCGAGAATGAAATAGATGCGCTTGACCTTCTGCTTCTCGCGCAACTGCTGACCGTAGCCGACGAGCGCCTTGCCGCGCCGTGGGGCGTTGCCGTGCTGACCCGGCGGCTGCGTGCCGCGCTTCTCGATCGGGCACGACGGCTTGTAACAGCGGTCGCCCTTCAGAAATAACTTCGCGCCTTCGCGGCGGCACAGACGGCACACCGCACCACGATACCTAGCCACTTATTTTTGCCTCCGGTCTAAAACTTCAGACGGAAAAGTTTACAAGTCGCAGAAGCGACCCTTCATCCTTTAGGTTGTTACTAGCCGTTAGCGATTAGCTGTTAGCTGTTAGCCAGAAGAGAGAAAATCATCCGCTTGGCTAACAGCTAATATCTAATAGCTTGCTTACACTCTGCGCCGCTTTGGCGGGCGGCAGCCGTTGTGCGGGATGGGCGTTGTGTCGCGGATCATGACGACGCGGATGCCCGCGTTGTTGATCGCGCGGATGGCGGATTCGCGCCCGCCGCCCGGCCCTTTGACGCGCACCTCGCACTGGTGCATCCCGGCCTCCTGCGCCTTGCGCGCCGCCTCGAACGCCGCCTGCTGCGCGGCGAAGGGCGTGCCCTTGCGCGAGCCGCGGAAGCCGCGTGCGCCCGACGAAGACTGCGCGATCAGATTCCCCTCAAGGTCGGTGATCGAGATCATCGTGTTGTTGAAGGTCGCCTGGATGAAGACGATCCCGTTCGGGATGTTCTTCTTCTCTTTTTTGCGGAAGACTTTCTTCTTCCCCGCCGTTGTCGCTTTTGCCATGACTTAGCTATTAGCTCTTAGCGATTAGCTGTTAGCAAAACCGTGCCCAGCCAATCGTCTTGAATGTGAAATCTTGCCGCCGCTGAACCCAAGCTAATAGCTCACAGCTAATAGCTCACGGCTCCCGTTACTTCTTGCCCGGCGCCTTCTTCTTGGCGATGGTCGCGCGACGTGGGCCTTTGCGCGTGCGAGCGTTGGTGTGCGTGCGCTGACCGCGCACGGGAAGTCCGCGGCGGTGACGCAGGCCGCGGTAACTGCCGATGTCCATCAAACGCTTAATGTCCATCTGCGTGCGCTTGCGGAGATCGCCCTCGACATCACCCTGCCCCTCGATGACCGAGCGGATGCGACCGAGCTCATCCTCGTTGAGATCACGCACGCGGGTATCAACTTCGACGCCCGCCGCCTTAAGGATCGACTTCGAGCGCGAGCGCCCGATGCCGTAGATGTATGTGAGTCCGACCTCGACGCGCTTGTTCACCGGGAGATCGACGCCAACCACACGAGCCATTTCTTATTAACTCCTAAATTTGAAATCTCAAATCCGGGATTCGAGATCGTCGGCCTACTACCCTTGACGCTGTTTGTGTTTCGGGTTCGTGCAAATCACCCGCACCACGCCCTTGCGGTGGATGACCTTGCAGTTGTCGCACATCTTCTTAACTGAAGCCCTGACTTTCATCGCGTTCCTGCCTTTACGTGCCGCCGGCGCGCGTGCCGCGCGCTTTATTTGTAGCGATAAGTGATCCGACCGCGGTTGAGATCGTAGGGCGAAAGCTCGACCAGCACGCGGTCGCCGGGGAGGATGCGGATAAAGTTTTTTCGCATCTTGCCGGAGACGTGAGCCAGAACCTGGTGCTGGCTTTCTTCCAGCTCGACCCGAAACGTCGCGTTCGGCAACGTCTCGAGGACCTTCGCCATGACCTCAATCGCCTCTTCCTTTGCCATACCACTTACTACGGAGACAAAAATTCCCCCGTCGGCAAATTATGGATAGTAACACAGCCCTCCCCATCCACCAAGCGGCGGGCGTGGCTAAACCCCAGATAACGCAGCCGCTTCCACCTGAGCCGGCTCGCCCGCACGGTTAACCTGCGTTAGCACCTCAGGCCCCTCTTCCGTGATGGCGACGGTGTGCTCGACGTGCGCGCTGGGGCGACCGTCGAGGGTCACCACCGTCCAGCCGTCGGCCAGCGTCTTCGTCAGGTGCGTGCCCAGGTTGAGCATCGGCTCGATGGCGAAGACGTAGCCCGCCTTGAGCTTCACACCTGTGCCCGGCTTACCGTAGTTCGGGATTTGCGGGTCTTCGTGCATCTGCCGCCCGATGCCGTGCCCGACGTACTCGCGCACGATCGAGTAGCCGCGCGACTCCGCCAGCCCTTGCACCGCCCAGCCGATGTCGCCGAGCCGCCTCCCCGGATGACACTGGTTGATAGCGCGCTCAAGGCACTCTTCCGTGACGCGGATCAACTCCAAAGCCTCTGCGCTGACGTTTCCGACGGGCACGGTCGTCGCCGTGTCGCCGACGAAGCCGCCGAGCGTCGCGCCGACGTCAATCGAGATGATGTCGCCGTCCTTCAACTCGTACTTCGACGGGAAGCCGTGGACGATCTGCTCGTTGACCGAAGCGCAGATCGAATAGGGGAAGCCGCGGTAACCCTTGAAGGTGGGGAGCGCGCCCCCGTCGCGGATCATCTTCTCGGCAGCGGCGTCGAGTTCGAGCGTCGTGACGCCGGGGCGCGCCCGCGCGCGCAGCGCCTCGCGCACCTGCCCCGCGAGCCGACCGGCGGCGCGCATCTTCTCCAACTCTCTTTTCGACTTGCCGATAATCATTTGAAAGCCGTGACCAGTAAACCGTGACGAGTGACGAGTAAGGCAAAACCGATCTACCTGTCACTTGTCACTATCTTCTCGATGTCCGCGTAGATCGCCTCGACGTCGCGCGTGCCGTCAACGCGGGCGAGGCGGTGCGATTGTTCGTAGTAATCCAAGAGCGGTCGCGTCTCCTGCGCGAAAGTCGCGAGCCGCGTCTGCACCTTCTCCCGGCTGTCGTCAGCGCGGCGGATGAGTCGCTCTCCAGGGTGCAGGTCGCAAACCTCGTCCGACTTCGGCGGCTTGAAATAGATGTTGTAAATCTCGCCGCAGACGGGACAACTGCGCCGGCCAGTCATCCTTTGTTCAAGCAACTCTGTCGGAGTTTCGACGAGGATCGCCTGAATCCTGTTGCCCTGCTCGACCGCCAATTTTTCGAGCATCGCCGCCTGCGCCGTCGTGCGCGGGAAGCCATCGAGGGTGTATCCCTTGCGACAGTCCTCGCGGTTCGTGCGCTCCTCGACGACGCGGATCACCAGATCGTCCGAGACGAGTTTGCCCGACGCTTGCACAGCGCGCACCTCTGCGGCGAGCGGGGTCTCGGCCTTCGCCAGCGCGCGCAGTATGTCGCCCGTCGAGATTTGCGGCAAGCCCAGGCGCTCTTCCAGCAGACGCGCCTGCGTCCCCTTGCCCGCCCCCGGCGCTCCCATCAAGACGACAATTTTTGCCATAGAGAAGATGCCGGATGCTAGATGCTAGATGCTAGTTAAAGCCTTTACTGATATCTAGCATCTGCCATCTAACATCTTCTTTTAACTTCTCCGTCCGCGCAGCCGACCGCCCGAACCTAGGAAGCCTTCGTAGTTGCGCATGACGAGCTGCGCCTCGATCTGCGAGACGGTGTCCATCGCGACGCCGACGAGAATCAGCAGGGACGTTCCGCCGAAGTAGAAGCGGTAGCCCATGCCGCGCGGAATCCAGCCCAGGCCCGGCGTCGTGCTGAAGAAGTCTTCCAGCCGCGCGCCAACGAACGGCAGGTGCCCGACGTTGAAGCCGCTCAGCATCAACTGCGGGACGAAGGCGACGAAGGCAAGGTAGAGCGCGCCGACGGTCGTTAGCCGCGTCAGGATCGTGTTCAAAAATTCCGCCGTGTTACGACCCGGTCGGATGCCGGGGACGAAGCCGCCGTGCTTGCGTAGGTTGTCCGCCACCTCATCCACGTTGAAGATGATCGTGATGTAGAAGAACGTGAAGATGACGATCAGGCCGAGGAAGAACAGCTCGTAGTACGGATCACCGCCGTGGAACTGCTGGAAGAAGAGGTGAATCTTGCTCTTCAGAGAGGTCGGGTCGTTCGCGTCGTAGCGAATGAACTGCATGATCGTCTGTGGGAAGGCGAGCATCGACGACGCGAAGATGACGGGGATGACGCCCGACATGTTGAGCTTGATCGGCATGTGCGTCTGCTGCCCGCCGACCTGCTGCCGCCCGACGTGCCGCTTGGCGTAACTGATCGGCACCTTGCGCCGCCCCTGCTCGACGAAGACGATGAAGGCGATGAGCGCGATGAGCGCCGCGACGAGCGCGATGACGCCGAGGATTTCGAGCGTGTCGCCGCCCCGCACCTTCGTCATTACCTGTGCGATGCCGCGCGGCAGGCCGATGACGATGCCCGCGAAGATCAGGAGCGAGACGCCGTTGCCGATGCCGCGCTCCGTGATCTGCTCGCCGAGCCACATGACGAAGATCGTGCCGGTCGTGAGCGTGACGACGATGAGCAGGATGTGGCGGTCAAAGATCGCGCCGGTGCCGGGGATGACGCCGTTGGCCGAGAGCCAGCGCGCCACGATGAAGGTCTGGAACGAGGCGAGCGCCACCGTCAGGTAGCGCGTCCACTGGTTGAGCTTCTGCCGCCCAGCCTCGCCCTCCTCCTGCAACTTCTTCAGGCTGGCGAAGACGGTCGTCATCAACTGGATGATGATCGACGCGGTGATGTAGGGCGTGACGCCGAGCGCGAAGACCGAGATGGTCTGGAAGTTCCCGCCCGAAAAGAGATCGAGCACGCCGAGCAGGGTGTTGCCCACGTCAGCCCAGACGCGCGCCAACTGATCCTTGTTGACGCCCGGCGCGGTGATGTGCGCGCCGAGGCGATAGACCGCGAGCAGGCCGAGCGTGAACCCGATGCGCCGGCGCAGGTCGGGCACCTGAAACATGTTGCGGACGGCGGCAAAGAACTTTTCCATGGATGCCTCTTCGAGCTGTGAGCGATTAGCAGTTAGCTGTTAGCCAAACTGGTGGCGGCTCTTTTCTCTGGCTAAAAGCTAATGGCTAAGAGCTAACAGCCTTCCTGTCAATAACGCTAAAGACGCTCGCGGAGCGCGTGCGCTCCGAAGGCGTCTTTTGGCGGGCTTTCTACCTACTTCAAAAATTCCAACCGACGCTTAGGACTGCGGCGGCGGTTCGACGGGCACGAGCGCGTCCGACTTGTGCTGCGCCGAGATGACATTCGCCGTGCCGCCCGCCGCCTCGATCTTCTGGCGCGCGCTCTTGGTGAAGCGGTGCGCCGAGACCGTGATCGCTTTCGTGATCTCGCCCGTGCCGAGCACGACCACGTCGCGCTTGCCCTTAGCGATGACGCCGCGCTCGTGCATCACTTCCGGCGTCGCGCTCTCGTTCGCCTCGAAGCCATTCTCAAGCGCCGTCAGCGTGATCTCCGTCCACTGCTTCTTGAAGATGTTGGTGAAGCCGCGCTTCGGCAAACGCCGCTGCAAAGGCATCTGACCGCCCTCGAAGCCGATCTTGCCGGAGTAGCCGGAGCGAGACTTCTGCCCCTTGTTGCCGCGCCCGGCGGTCTTGCCCAGACCCGATCCGGGGCCGCGCCCCACGCGCTTCTTCTTGTGCGTCGAGCCCTCGGGCTTGCGCAGATTATTTAGACCGATTGCCATTGCTCACTCCGTTCGCAGCCATCAGCCATTAGCTTTTAGCTATTAGCCAAACCAGAGCCGCGTGATTTCTCTTGCTAACAGCTAACCGCTAAAAGCTAATAGCTTATTCAACAAGCCGCAGCAGGTGCGGGACTTTCAGGACGAACCCGCGCATCGAGGGCGTGTCGGGGCGCTCGACGATCTGGTTCAGCTTGCGCAAGCCGAGGCTGCGCACGATCTCTTTGTGCTTGTTCGTCGCGGCGATGACGCTGCGGTAATACTGGATGCGGATCGTCCCGCCGCCCGTCGCCTGTTCTGTGTTCTGCTCAGCCATAACAACCTCGTGAATCGTCAATCGCCAATCGTCAATCGTGAAGAGAGAGAGAAAACACGCCCTAACAATTCACGATTCGCGATTTACGATTTACGGCTTTTACAATTCTTCGATCTGCTTGCCGCGCAGGCGCGCCACCTCGACCGGGTCTTTCATGCTCTTCAAGCCCTCGAAGGTCGCGCGCACGACGTTGTGCGGGTTCGCCGAGCCCAGAGACTTCGTGCGCACGTCGCGCACGCCCGCCGCCTGCATGATGGCGCGCACCGCGCCGCCCGCGATGACGCCCGTCCCCGGCGAAGCCGGCTTCATCAGCACGCGCCCCGCGCCGTACTCGCCGATGAACGGGTGCGGCAGAGTGTTTTCGATGAGCGGCACGCGGATCAGGTTCTTCTTCGCCGCCTCGATGCCCTTCTTGATCGCGAGCGGCACTTCGCGCGCCTTGCCCGTGCCGAAGCCGACGTGACCCGCCTCGTCGCCGACGATGACGAGCGCCGCGAACGACAAGTTCTTGCCGCCCTTGACGACCTTCGTCACGCGGTTGATCGAGATCACGTTGTCCCGCAGGTCGAGACCCGCCGCCGAGATTCTAATTTTTTGTTTTGTCGCCATTACTTTAATCGTTCAACGTGTAGCTAAGAGCCACTAGCTGTAGCTATTAGCTTTTATGTTCGGCTGACAGCTAACAGCTAACCGCTTCATTATGCCGCCGCCTCTTCCGCGGCAGCCGCCTCGCCCTGCGAAGCCTCGTCCTTGTTGAGCCCGGCCTCGCGCGCCGCGTCCGTCAGCGCCTTGACGCGACCATGATAGACGTAGCCGCCGCGGTCGAAGACGACGAGCGAGACGCCCTGCGCCAGAGCCCGCTCGGCAATCGCCTGACCGACCCGGCGCGCCGCGTCGATGTTGCCACCCGAAGAGCCGCGCAAGTCTTTCTCGGTCGTCGAGGCAGAGGCGATGGTGTGCCCCCGCTCGTCGTCGATGACTTGCGCGGAGATGTGGTTCAGGCTGCGGTAGATCGCGAGGCGCGGTCGCGCCTCGCTCCCGCGCACCTTCCGGCGGATGCGTCGGTGAACCGCCCTTCGTACTTCTGCCCTGTCTCTCTGTGCCATGACTCACTCCGTGAGAGCTATTAGCTGTTAGCTGTTAGCCCTAAACTTTTCAATGCCTGGCTGACAGCTGATAGCTAACGGCTAACAGCTATTTCCCAGTCTTGCCCGGTCGCAGTTTCAACGCCACGTCGGCGTAGCGCACGCCCTTGCCTTTGTAGGGGTCGGGCTTGCGCAGATTGTGCATCTCGGCGGCGACCTGACCGAGCCTCTGCTTGTCGATGCCTGAGATCGTGAGCGTCACCTGGTACTGCGGGATCGTGCCCTTCGTCGCGATGCGCTCCGACTTGACGTCGATGCCTTCGGGCAGCGGGAACTCGATCGGGTGCGAGTAGCCAAGGCTGAAGACGATCTTGCGCGCCTGCACGTCGGCCTTGTAGCCGACGCCGACCACGTCCATGCGCTTCGTGAACCCCTCGGTCACGCCAACGATGGCGTTGTTCGCCAGCGCGCGCGCCAGCCCGTGCGACGCGGCGAGTTCGTCCGTCGTGCGCTCGGCCTGCAACTGATCGCCATCGAGTTTGAAGGAGATGCCTTCGGGGACGGGCGTGCGCAGCGTCCCCTTCGGACCCTTCACTTCCAGCTCGCGCTCCCCGACCGTCACCGTGACGCCCTTCGGAACCGTGATTACTTTCTTACCAATGCGGGACATAACTTTAACCTTTGGTTAAAGAGATGCTGGATGTTAGATATCGGATGTCAGTAAGAACTACTAGCATCTAGCATCTAGCATCTAGCATCTGCTAGTAAATTTGTGCCAGCACCTCGCCGCCGACGTTCTCGCGGCGGGCGCGCTTGCCCGACATGAGCCCGCGCGAGGTGGAGACGATGTTGACGCCGTAGCCGCCCAGAACTTTCGGGATGTCGGTCGAGCCCATGTACACGCGCCTGCCCGGTCGCGAGACGCGCGAGAGGTGCGAGATCGACGAGGTGCCGCGCGCGTCGTAGCGCAGGAAGATGCGCAGCGTGCGCTTGACGCCCTCGCCCTTGATGACGAAGTTATTGATGTAGCCCTCTTCCTTCATGATGCGGGCGATCTCAAGTTTCAGTTTCGACGCCGGAATGTCCACGCGCGAGTGCTTCGAGGCAATCGCGTTACGCATCCGCGTCAGCATATCGGCAATAGGATCGGTCATTACTCACTCCAAAAAGCTGTTAGCTATTAGCCCTTAGCTGTTAGCCGGCATCGACTGCGCGGCTCTCGTCTTTCAGCTATAGCCTCGGATAAAGCTAACAGCTAAAAGCTAACAGCTAATCGCTCCACCTCACCAACTCGATTTGATGACGCCGGGAATCTGCCCCTGCAACGCCAGCTCGCGGAAGCAGATGCGGCACAACTGGAACTTGCGCAGATAGCCGCGCGGTCTGCCGCAGCGCTTGCAGCGCGTGTAGGTGCGCACCGAGAACTTCGGCTTCCGGTTCGCCTTCGCGATCAAAGATTTCTTCGCCATGTGTGTTTCCTAAGAAGCGGTTAGCGATTAGCTTTTAGCCCTTTGCTTTTCGCTTTAGCTAAAAGCTAACGGCTAATCGCTGTTACTGCCTGAACGGCATCCCCAGCGCACGCAGGAGCGCGCGCGCCTGCTCGTCGTTGCGGGCAGTGGTGACGATCGAGATGTTCATCCCGCGCGTCTTGTCCACCCGGTTGAAATCAATTTCGGGGAAGATGAGCTGCTCGCGGACGCCGAGCGTGTAGTTGCCGCGCCCGTCGAACGCTTTCGGCGAGACGCCGCGGAAGTCGCGCACGCGCGGCAGCGCCACCGACACGAGACGGTCGAGGAACTCGTACATCCGGTCGCCCCGGAGCGTGACCATCGAGCCGATCGCCATGCCCTGGCGCAGCTTGAACGCCGCGATGGCTTTCTTCGCCTTCGTCACGACCGGCTTCTGACCCGCAATCGAGGTCAGCTCTTCCGCCGCCGTGTCCACGATCTTCGAATTGGCGATAGCCTCGCCGAGCCCCATGTTGATGACGATCTTTTCGAGCTTCGGCACCGCCATCGGGTTCTTGATGTCGAACTCCTTGGCGAGCGCCGGCGCGATCTCTTTCGCGTATCGATCTTTCAGTCTTGCAGCCATCTCTTTACCCTTCGCGTCTGGGTCTCGCCCGCGCGCCCTTCTAAGCTCTGTCGCGCGGCGTTTCCAGACTCACCTGAAACTAACGCTTACCTTCAATCGCCTGACCGCTCGCCGCCGCGACGCGCGTCTTCGTGCCGTCGCCGCCGATGTCGTAGCGCACGCGGGTCGGCTTGCCCGTCCCCGGATCGAGCAGTGCGACGTTCGAGATGTTGATGAACGCCTCACGCTCGATGATGCCGCCGCCGCGGTTGTTCGCCGTGTTGGCGCGCTGGTGCTTCTTGATCACGCCGGCGCCCTCCACCTTGATCTTGCCCTCGACGGGCTTCACTTCGAGCACGCGCCCGCGCTTACCCTTGTCGCGCCCGGCGATGACGATCACTTGATCGCCCTTCCTGACCTTCGAGCGTTTGGTTCCCGTACTTGCCATCGCTTAAATCACCTCCGGCGCGAGCGAGACGATCTTCATGAAATTCTTGTCGCGCAACTCACGCGCGACCGGCCCGAAGACGCGCGTGCCGATGGGCGTGTCGTCCGGCTTAATCAGCACGCACGCGTTCTGATCGAAGCGGATGTAGGTGCCGTCCTTGCGGCGCACTTCTTTGCGCGTGCGCACGATAACGGCGTTATGCACCGTGCCCTTCTTGACCGTCCCGTCCGGCGCGGCTTCCTTGACCGTGATCTTAATGCGGTCGCCTAGAGAAGCCTTCGTGCCGGTCGAGCCGCCGATGGCTTTGATCATCACCGCGCGCCGCGCGCCCGAATTGTCCGCCACGTCCAAAGACGTCTGCATCTGAATCGCCATTGCTCACTCCGTTCGCAGCTTTTAGCTGTTAGCTATTAGCTTTCAGCCAAACCTAAAACTCTCTGACGCCTTTTAGCTAACAGCTAACAGCTAACAGCTATTTCTCCGCCTTCTGCACGATCTCGACGACGCGCCAGCGCTTGCGCGCCGAAAGCGGTCGGGTTTCGACGATGCGCACCTTGTCGCCGGTCGTCGCCTCAAGCTCGTTGTGCGCCATGAACTTCGACGTGCGGCGCACGTAGCGGCGATACTTCGGGTGCTTGACCAGACGATCCACGCGCACGACCACGGTCTTCGTCATCTTGTCGGAGGCGACGACGCCGATCTTCTCGGCACGGCGCGTGCGGCGCTCGACTTCCGTGCCCTGCGCGTTGCCCGCCTGCGCGTCCACGCCCGTGGACAAGTCCTGCGCGAGCGTCTGCCCCGAATCGGTCGTCTCTTCGACGCGCGCCGCGTCGGTCGCCGCCGCCGTCTCAGCCTTCGGCGCGTCCTGCTCTTGAGTGTTCTCTGCCATTACAAAACCTCGTGAACCTTCAATCGTTAATCGTTAATCGCTGCCGACGGTTTCTCGGCTCAAGTCGTGAATCGAAAGCGACTGACTTCAGTCTCGATTGACGATTCACGATTGACGATTTACGCCTTCTACTTGCCTGCCGCCGGCTCCTGCGCTCCGCGCTCGCGCACCATCGTCTGGATGCGCGCCAGCGACTTCTTCTCGCGGCGGATCGTCTTGACCGCGTCCATCTCTCCGAGCGCGAGCTTGAAGTTCAGGCGGAACAGCGACTCTTTGAGCCGCGCCGCCTCTGCGCGCAGCTCGGCGTCGGACATGTCGTGCAGTTTGCTCAACTCTTCGCGTCTTTTCATGACTCTTAGACCGCGCCCCCTTCCTGCTCGGCGCGCGTGACGAACTTAACCTTGATCGGCAGCTTCTGCGCCGCGAGGCGCATTGCCTCGCGCGCGATGTCCTCGGGCACGCCCTCGATCTCGTAGAGGATGCGGCCCGGCTTGACGACCGCCACCCAGTATTCCGGCGCGCCCTTGCCTTTGCCCATGCGCGTCTCGGCGGGCTTCTTCGTGATCGGCTTGTCAGGAAACATCCTGATCCAGATTTTGCCGCCGCGCTTGATGTGGCGCGTCATCGCGATACGCGCGGCTTCGATCTGCCGGTCGGTGATCCACGCCGGCTCGAGCGCCTTCAACCCGTACTCGCCGAAGCTGATCGCCGCGCCGCGGATCGCCAGACCCGTCATGCGCCCCTTCATCATCTTCCGGTGCTTAACTTTCTTCGGCATCAACATGATGAATACCCTCTAGCTGTGAGCGATTAGCTATTAGCCGTTAGCTAAAACGAAATCGCGTTGAACCTTCTGGCTGAAAGCTAATAGCTCACAGCTAACCGCTTCCCTACTATCTATCGCCACGCGGACGGCGGTCGCCGCGGTCACCGCGCGGGCGGTCGTCGCCGCCTTCGCGCTCGCGCCGCGTGCGCGCACGCCGCTGCTGGCCGTCGCCGCGCACGTCCTGCATCGGGTCGGTCGTCGTGCCGCGCGCCATCGCCGCCTTCGCGTCCAAAATCTCGCCGCGGTAAATCCAGGTCTTGACGCCGATCACGCCGAACGTCGTGTGCGCCTCGGCGAAGCCGTAATCAATGTCGGCGCGCAAGGTGTGCAGCGGCAGACGCCCTTGCAGATACCACTCGCTGCGGGCGATCTCGGCGCCGTTCAGGCGACCCGAGACGCGCACCTTGATGCCCTGCCCGCCGAAGCGCAAGGTCTCTTCGACGGTCTTCCGCATGGCGCGGCGGAAGGCGATGCGCTTCTCCAACTGCACGGCGATCTTCTCGGCCTGGAGCTGCGCGTTCAACTCCGGCTTCGTGATCTCCTGAATCGAGACGAGCACCTCGCGGCCCGTGCGCGAGCTGATCTCGTTCTTCAGCTTGTCGATCTCGGAGCCCTTGCGACCGATGATGATGCCGGGGCGCGAGGTGTAGATGATGATCTTGACGCGGTTCGCGGCGCGCTCCACGTCAACGTGCGAGACGCCCGCGCCGTTGAAACGACCCTTGATCTCGCGCTTGAGCTTCAAATCCTCGTGGAGGAAGTCGCCGTACTGCTTCTTGGTGAACCAGTGCGAATGCCAGTCCTTGTTGTACCCGAGGCGGAAGCCGTAAGGATGAACTTTCTGACCCACTCTCTTTACTCCGTTCTCAGTTTCGACCGTTGTGCCGCTCTAAACTTAGGCGTTCGCCGTCTCGCCCGCAGCCTTCTTTGTCGCGCGCTTCGTCGCAGTCTTCGTCGCGCCCGCTGGAGCCGGCTTCGACTTGCCGCCCGTCGAGGGCTTACCTGCCTTCGATGCCTTCACGCCGTTCGCCTGCTCGTCGTTCGAGAGGAGCACGGTGACGTGGCAGAAGTGGCGCTGCTCGCGGTAGGCGCGACCCTGCGGCGCGGGGCGCACGCGGCGGCGGTTCTTGTGCGGCCCCATATCGACGAAGCACGCCTTGACCCACAGATCGTCCGGGTCAACCGCGACGTTCGCCTTCTCCGCCAGCTCGGTGGCGTTAGCGATGGCCGAGCGCACGCACTTCTCGATGCCGCTCGCCGCGCGCTTGTTCGTGTAGCGCAGCACGGCGAGCGCCTCGTTGACGTTCTTGCCGCGGATCATGTCGATCACCAGCCGCGCCTTTTGCGCCGACCCGCGCAGGTATTTCGCACTTGCTCTCGCTTCCATCTCTCGACCTCGTGAATCGTAAATCGTGAATCGTGAATCGCAGGAATAGCTTTTAACTATTCTCGATTGACGATTGACGGCTATTTCGCCGGTCTCGCCGTCTTCTCCGCCTTCGTGCCGGAGTGACCCTTGAAGGTGCGCGTCGGGGAGAATTCGCCGAGCTTGTGCCCGACCATGTTCTCGGTGACGTACACGGGAATGTGCCGCTTGCCGTTGTGGACGGCGAAGGTCAGGCCGACGAAGTCCGGCGAGATCGGCGAGCGGCGCGACCAGGTCTTGATCGCCTGCGGGCGGTTCCCGCTGAGGCGAATGCGCTCGACCGCCTTCGCCAGATACTCGTCGATGAACGGTCCTTTTTTAACTGAACGTGCCATGGTTTTCTCGCTTCGCTCGAAAAAGATGTCAGATGCTGGATGCTAGATGTTTGTTAAGACCAGCATCTGGTATCTCACATCCAACATCTACTTGACTCTGCGGTCGCGCACGATCATCTTCTGCGTGCGCTTGTTGTTGCGCGTCTTGTAGCCGCGCGTCGGCTGACCCCAGGGCGTGACCGGGTGACGGCCGCCCGAAGTCTTGCCCTCGCCGCCGCCGTGCGGGTGATCGACCGGGTTCATCGCCACGCCGCGCACCTTGGGCCGAAGGCCCTTCCAGCGCGAGCGCCCCGCCTTGCCGTAAGAGACGTTCTCGTGCTCGGTGTTACCGACCTGCCCGATGGTCGCGTAGCAGACGACCGGCACGCGCCGCACTTCGCCCGAAGGCATGCGCACCTGCGCGTAATCGCCCTCTTTGGCGACGAGCTGCGCGAACGATCCGGCAGAGCGCGCGAGCTGCCCGCCCTTGCCGGGGCGCAGTTCGATGTTGTGAATCTGCGTCCCCAGCGGGATGTTGCGGATCGGCAGGGCGTTTCCGGG
>JBJMGS010000347.1:0-5078 GCA_045807785.1 Pyrinomonadaceae bacterium | reverse complement strand
GGCGCGACCGCGCTCTACGACTCGCTCGCCTACACGCTCGTCAACACGCTCCGCCCTTTGCGCGGCGAACGCACGGCCATCGTCGTCCTCTCCGACGGCGACGACAACCGCTCCTTCATCCCCTTCAACAACGTGCTCGAAGCCACGGTCGAGTCCGGCGCGCTCATCTACCCGCTCTACATCCCTTCGGGTCTCATCCCGGCTTCGGGCGCGACCGAAGCAGCGCAGACCGCCGATCCCGTGCGCAACCGCTTTCTCAGCCTGACCTCGCGCGCCGACGCCGAAGGGCGCAAGCTCGCCGAAGTTTCGGGCGGCGTCTATTACCCACTCACGCGCATCGACGAGTTGCAGCGCGCCTACGACGATGTGGTGGCGCAACTGCGCACTTCCTACACCGTCAGCTACCAGTCCGCCGCGCCCGACGCAGCCTCGGCGCAACGCGTGCGCGTGCGCGTCAACCGCGAGGGCGCGACCGTCCGACTCAGCCCCGCCGTCAACGTCGCCGCGCCGTGAAACCGCTCTCCCGCTTCACTCTGACGACTAGAGACGGATTTGGACGCTGACCGTTGACCGGTGTTACCATCGACGGAGAAATCGCGTGCGACGAACGGGACGGCGGCAATGAGAAAGAATCAACATCTCAGAGCAACGAGCGGTGAGATCGCCGACTTCTGCCGCCGGTATCACATTCGCAAGCTCTCATTCTTCGGCTCTGTCCTGCGCGAAGACTTCCGACCGGACAGCGACGTTGATGTGCTCGTCGAGTTCGAGCCGGAACACGTGCCAGGACTCTTCGCGCTGGCGGGCATGGAGCGCGAATTGTCGTCTCTGCTCGGTAATCGCAAAGTCGACCTACGCACGCCGCAAGATTTGAGCCCCTATTTTCGCGACGAAGTAGTCGCCTCAGCCGAAGTGCAGTATGGACAAAACTGACGTCGAGCGTCTGCACCACATGCTCGACGCCGCGCGCGAGGCAGTATCGTTCATCGCAGGGGGCGCGCCGATCTTGATCGCGACCGGATGCTCGCGCTGACTCTCCTCAAAGAAATCGAAATCATCGGTGAGGCGGCGGGCAGAGTTTCCGCAGGCGGTCGCGCCGCCTGCGCAGTGATTCCGTGGGCGAACATCGTCGGGATGCGCAACCGCCTCATCCACGGCTATTTCAGTATTGATTTGGACATCGTGTGGAAGACCGCGACCGCGGAGCTGCCGCAGCTCATCCCCGCCCTCGAAAAGTGTCTGGGTTCATGAGAGACTGAATGAAAAGCCCCCTGCTCATGTCGCTGTTCGACGAGACGGAGCGCCGACCGCTGTCGGTCTCGGAGCTGACCTCGCAGGTGCGCGGAGCGATTGAGAACCGCTTCGCCACCGTGTGGGTCGAGGGCGAAATCTCGAACTTCCGCGCGCCCGCTTCCGGCCACTGGTACTTCACGATCAAGGACGAGACGGCGCAGCTTCGCGCCTCCTGTTTCCGCGGCGCGAACTCGCGCATACGCTTTCGGCCCGCGGACGGCTTGCAGGTGCGCGCGCGCGGGCGCATGACGGTTTACGCGCCGCGCGGCGACTACGAACTCGTCGTCGAAGGGCTCGACCCAGTGGGCGCGGGCGCGCTGCGCGTTGCCTTCGAGCAGATGCGCGAACGCCTCGCGCGCGAAGGTCTCTTCGACGAATCGCTGAAGCGCCCGCTCCCGCTCCTGCCGCGTCGCGTCGGCGTCGTCACGTCGCCCACGGGCGCGGCGGTGCACGACATCCTGCGCGTCATCGGTCGGCGCACGCGCACCGTCAACGTGCTCTTCGCCCCCACGCGCGTGCAGGGCGAGGGCGCCGCCGGAGAGATCGTGCGCGCCATCGCGCGGCTCAACGCGCACCACCGCGCGGCGCTCGCTTCGGGGCGCATGGACGATCTCATTGACGCGATCATCGTCGGGCGCGGCGGCGGCTCGGCGGAAGACCTCTGGGCGTTCAACGAGGAGGAAGTCGCGCGCGCCATTCGCGCCTCCGCGATTCCCGTCATCTCTGCGGTCGGGCACGAGACGGACTTCACCATTGCGGACTTCGCGGCGGACGTGCGCGCCGCCACACCCTCGGCAGCCGCCGAACTCGTCGCCGCGCGCGAGGACGAGGTGGCGGCGACCGTGGACGCGCTCACGCGCGAACTCGTCCGCAACATTAGTTACCGGCTCGTCCACGAACGCGCGCGCTTGCAGGATGTCGAGATGTCGCCTGCCTTCGACGAAGTGCGCGCGCGCCTCAGCGCCGCCGCGCGCGAGACTACGCAGTTGTCGCACCGGCTCGAAAAGTTGATCGCACGCGTGCGCGAGCGTGCGCGCAAGCGTCTGGACGACGCGGCGTGCCGTCTCTCGCCCGAACGTAACCTCGCACGCGCCGAGCGTGCGCGGACGCGGCTCGCGCTCGCGCGCACGTCGCTCGACGCGGCTGCCGTCTCGCGTCTGGACGTGGAGCGGGCGCGCTTCGGCGTCGCCGCCGCCTCGCTCGACGCGCTCTCGCCGCTCGCCGTGCTCGCGCGCGGCTACGCGGTCGCCGAAGACGCGTCGGGAAAGACCGTGCGCGCCGCGCGACAGGTAAGCGCGAAGGATCGCGTGCGCGTGCGTCTCGCGGAAGGCGCGTTGCGCTGTCTGGTCGAGGAAGTGGAGGGCGCGCGCTGATGTCTTCGACCGAGCGCGGGAGGCGCGCCAAGGAGCGCAAGCGCAGCCGCATCGTCGTGGACGTGGACGACGCGGGGCGTGGCGGGCGTGGCAACCCAGACCGCACCGCGCGCACGCCGCGCGGCGGACGTCGAGGGTCGAAGCGTGGGCGGCGCAGGGTCGCGCTCGGCACGTTTGTCGTCTCGCTCGTCGTCATCGTCGCCGCGCTCGCGGGCGCTTACGTCTGGTACCAGTCTTACCAGAAGTCTCCGGCTTACTCGCTCGCGCTGCTCGTCGATGCCGCGGGGCGCAACGACCGGCAGGCGGTCGATCAACTCGTGGACATAGATCAAGTGACGCAGAGTCTCGTGCCGCAGGTGGTGGCGAAAATCTCCGGGCGGGCGCAGACGCCGCAAAACGCGCAAGTGCCCGCGGCGGTGCGGCGCTACGTGGAGGCTAACGCGGGCGTGCTCATTCCCGGCGCGCGCGAGGCGGTGCGCGCCGCGCTGATTCAACAGGTGAAGAGCGGCGTCGCGAGCCGCGCCGACGGCTACCCGTTCTTCGTCACCGCGCTCGGCGCGCGCCTGGCGGCGGACGAGATCAAGGTGGACGGCGATGTGGGGCGGGTCACGTTCAAGTCGAATAATCAGCCCGTCGTACTCACGATGCAGCGCAGCGGCGCGGGCGAACGCTGGCGCGTCGTCTCCGTGCAGAGCGACGAGTTAGCCCAGCGCATCGCCGACAATTTGTCGCGCGGTCTTCCGGCGCTGGGGCGGTGAGAATCCATTCGGCTGCTTGGCTGGGGTGAATTCGGAAGATGTCCAATCACCATTCCATCCCACAAAAACTCTCCGAAGCGACTTCGCTCGTTGCCGAGTCGCTTCAAGACGCCGGTCATGCGGAGCGCGTGGAAATGACGTATGAGTTAATCGAAGCTAATGAGTGTGGCGTCGCCCTAGAAAACTTGTGCTCCAATCTGCATGAGTTTGCGTGTCCTATTCCGCATAAGGCGTATGCGCTGATTAAAGAAGTGGGTGACGCCACGAACGTTAACAGCAGCTATTGGCTGATGCTCCAGTCCCAGATCATCAGCTAAATTTAAGGGTGAAGATGAAAAAAACAGTGGCGCAAGCGCAGACGTTCGAGTCGTCCCTGACGGCGTTGGAGCGGATCGTGAGGGAGCTTGAGCGCGGCGAGCTGCCGCTGGAGAAAAGTCTGGAGCTGTTCGAAGAGGGCGTTAAGCTCTCGCGCGAGTGTCAGGAGCGTCTGGGCGAGGCTGAACGGCGTATCGAAGTGCTCTTGCAGGACAACGACGGTCGCACGTTCGCGTCGGCGCTCGGCGACGGCGAACTGGGTCGCGCGAATTTTGCGGAGGCGGCGGACGCAGACGATGATGAGAGCGTCTTCTGAGACCGCCGCGCCACGCGAAGAGCCGGGCGTCGAGTCGGGCGTCGCAGCGGCGCGCGCGTTTCTGACGCGCGCGCGCGCCGCGGTTGACGAAAGGCTGCACCGCGTCGTGCCCGCCGAGACGGTCGAGCCCACGTCGGTACACGCGGCGATGCGCTGGAGCCTGTTCGCGGGCGGCAAGCGCCTGCGCCCCGCGCTCGTGCTCGCGGCGGGCGAGACGTTCGGCGCGCTCTCTGAGGTCTTGCTCGCGACGGCCTGCGCCTTCGAGCTCGTCCACACCTACTCACTCATCCATGACGATCTGCCCTCGATGGACGACGACGATCTGCGGCGCGGTCGCGCCACCTGTCACGTCCGCTTCGGCGAGGCGACGGCGATTCTCGCCGGCGACGCCTTGCAGTCGCTCGCGTTTCAAACTATCGCCGAAGACGAAGAACTCGATCCGGCGTTGCGCGTGCGCGTTCTGGCGGAGCTGGCACGCGCGGCGGGGACGCCCGCGGGGATGGTTGCGGGTCAGTGTCTCGATCTTTCTGCCGAGTCGCGCGCGGGGGTGACGGCGGCGGAACTCGATCTCATCCACGAGCGCAAGACGGGCGCGATGATCACGGCGGCAGCGCGGTGCGGCGCGATCGTCGCGGGCGCGCGCGAGGACGAACTCGCCGCCGTCACGCGGTACGCCGCGCGGCTCGGTCTGCTCTTCCAGATTACGGACGACCTGCTCGACGTGACCGCCTCCGC
Organism: Pyrinomonadaceae bacterium; assembly: GCA_045807785.1. Lineage (GTDB taxonomy): Bacteria > Acidobacteriota > Blastocatellia > Pyrinomonadales > Pyrinomonadaceae > JAIVGV01. The sequence goes on along the minus strand of JBJMGS010000347.1, from coordinate 288 downwards.
CGAAGACCTCGGCAAGACGCCGGGCAAGGACGCGCGCGCCAGCAAAGCCACCTACCCAGCGCTCCACGGTCTCGAAGCCGCGCTGCGGCGCGCGCAAGACGTTTACGCCGAAGCCTGCGCCGCGCTCGACGCCGTCGAGCGTCCGACCACGCTGTTGCGCGCCCTCGCGCAGCTCACGCTCGAACGCCGCGCATAAATCAACTCACAACATTACGCGGGACGTGATCCGGATGCGTAGGGGCAGGGCAAGTCCGCAGCCCGCCGCGCGACCGCGCGAATTAAGAAGCG
>JBJMGS010000346.1:0-3326 GCA_045807785.1 Pyrinomonadaceae bacterium | reverse complement strand
CGGGCGTGTGCGCGACGGCCTGCGCGCCCAACTGTCGCAGGCGTCCGAAGGAAAACTGCGCTACTTCCGCTGGGCCTTCTACGCGGGCAACAAACCCGATCATCCCGTCCATACGTTGACGCGCGACGACAGAGTAGCCGCGTGGGAGTTGCTCAAATCACTATCACATCGGGACAAGTCAAAACCCACGCCGCCCCTCTTAGTCATCGCCGAATCGACAGATGGAAAGGCTGAAGTTTTTGCTCAAACCGCCTGACCCCGAGCCGGCAAAGAATTGACGCAGCCGCGGCTGATGAAACCCACACACGGAGTTCATCACCTGCGCGCGCGCCACAAAAAGAAGCTGTGAGCGATGCATTGACTCTTAAGCACCGGCGACCGAGAGGTTGTCCGGCTGAGGAGACATCTTGACTACCACACGAGAAAGGAAACTAACACGCCATGTCGTTCAACAAGATCACCGTGCTCGGCAACCTGACGCGCAATCCCGAACTCCGCTACACGCCGCAAGGCACGCCCGTCTGCACGCTGAACGTCGCCAGCAACGAGCGCGAGCGCGACCCCAAGACCAAGGAGTACGTTGACCGTGCCACCTTCTTCCGGGCGACCGCCTGGGGCGCGAAGGCAGAGATCATCGCCAAGCACTTCGAGCGCGGCTCGGAGATTTACATCGAAGGCAGATTCAGACCCGAAGAGTGGACTGACCGCGAGGGCCGCCAGCGCATGACGTTCGGGATTCAGGTCGCAAATTTCAACTTCACGGGCGGCTCGAACCGCAACGGCCAGCGCGCCCCTTCGCCGCTGCCGACGGGTCAGGAAAGCGGCGCGCAGGAAGCTGATGAAGTTGGCATTGAGGATGACGACATCCCGTTCTGATGGGCTGCGGTGTCGTTGTTGAAACGGCGAACGCCGGAGACTAGAGTTGCATTTCTAGTCTCCGGCGTTCGTCGGTTTTCTACCAAAGCACGGGACGGCTTATGTCGCGCCGCCTGCTGCCGAAGGGCTGGAAGCAGGGGTTCGCAAAGAGCTGGCGGCAGCCCCGCGCTCTCCCGCCTGCCGCTCTCTTTTACGCTGCTCGCCCTGCCACCGCTCGAAGCCTTTGTCTGCTGCAAACAACATCTCCAACCCGGCGCTGATGATCGCCCCTTCCTCCGGTTCTTCGCCCTCCATCTCTTGCACGAACGCCTTGTACTCGCCGAGCCGTGCGAAGATTACGGCCTCGACCTTGGCGTCCTTGAGCGACTCGAACTTGCCGCGTTTGGCGCTCACCAGCGGGACGTTCTCCGGCGTCTCTGTCTTGCTCGCTCGCCTGCCTTTCGCTTCATCTCTCGCCATTATGTGCTGTCACCCCGTTCTCGAATTTTCGTCTCCGATCAGGTTCTTTTGTCGGCGCTCGTATCCGAGTCTTGCACCCGTGTAAGACGGATAACTTGAAACGGATTTCGCCGTGCTTCCTTAGCCCACATATCAACCGCCGTGCCAACTGCCAACCTGCCTCACTCGCTTCGCAAACGACAGAGCTTACACGTTTTTCTTTAACGGGCCGACGAACGTAACCAGTAAATTTTAGAAGGACTGTAGAGCAGTGTTCTCGACATTAAATTTCAGGAGAAAGACACATGCTCTACACCGAAGGTATGCTCACAGCCGAAGACCGCAAGCTCCGTCAGATCGCACACACGACCGTCAGCGCCGCGCTACGCTCCATCGAGGCTAAAACCTCTCAACTCGTTGACGCGCTCGTCGAAAGATTGACCACACAAACGACGTGCGACCGCAACGCCGATCAAGTCCTTCGTCTCGTCCTCACGCACCCACAGTTAGCCTCCGAAACGGCTACGATAGAACGCTACTCCGACGCTTTCCCCGAACTGCAAGACAGCATTGCTCACACACGCGAACGCATCGAAACGAGGACGCGCGCCCGCCTCGAACGCGCCTTTGCGCCCTTCGAGTTTCAGCGCCGTTTCCGCTTCGCCAGAGTCCGGCATTGCCACTGATGCCGGACTCGAATCACCGCCTCCGAACCCGTCATTTTCACGGCCTACAGGTAAGGGCGCTTATCGGTTATCCGATAAGAGATAAAGCCTGCTGAGTGAAGCACTTCCGAAATCTTATCGGATAACGTATCTCGACTCTTAGGATACCGATTGACTCAAACCCTTCCGGCACACCACTTGCCCGATATCACGGCGTCCCTTCGGTTCTCTCGGGATATCAAATAAGGAGTTGCCTGCTTGAACAGTGAAGGTGGAAAGAGTGGCGGTCGTGCGCCGTCGTCGGCGGGAGTGACGAGACGCAGACGCAGGAACTTTACCGTAGAAATTTACGGCGCGCGTCTCCCTTACGAGGACGCGCGTATCATTGACGACTACGCCAAAGCCAACAAGCTCGACCGCGCCGAAGCCGTCAGGCAGGGCCTGCACCTGTTCGCCCTCCGGCAGCAGATGATCCGCACAAAAAAAGACCCTTTGCGCGAGTCGCTTGAGCAGGTCGTGGCCGAACAGATCGCGCCCGTCCAGCAGCGCGCGGAGGAGGTGATGGTGATGCTCAGCGATCTCGTCAACCTCGTGGTCGAACGGGGTCGGAATCCGCCCGACGGACACATGAAAGACGGCGGAGGAGGCGCGTCGCTGCCACTTGATGAAGTCTCGGTCGCGCCGCCTTACGCGCACATTCTGTCAGAACAAAAGCGGCTACTTGAGCGGACGTTTATGGCCGTGATGCTCGCCCTTCGGCTGCACGTCAACTACCTCGTCGAACCCGTGTTGAGCGCGAGCGAGGCGCGCGCCGGCGGCGAAGTGGAGAGGCATCTGCGGGCGGCAATAATGGGGCGGGACGAGTGGTGTGAGACAACCCGCAAAGTCATCGCCCGGACGGGCAAAAGACTGCTGTTCGAGTCGAATTTAATCACCCAAGAGGACTGGAAAAACCTGCTGGCCGGCTACCGCGCGGAAGATGAGCAAGGGGCTTCAAGATGAGCAAAGCCCGGTTCGTTTTGAAGCAAATTCACGTGCGCGGTGCGGGGACGAGCGACCTGACGCGCTACGTCTCCAAGAGCAAGCTTGACGCGGCGCGAGAGGGCCGTAAGCCCCGCGAACTGTTCACCCGGACGGAGGATAATCTTACCTATTTGGCGGCGTGGGAATGGCTGAGCATTACCGGCGGCGCGCTCGAAAAAAGGGACGTTCTGCACTACGTTCTCTCGTTTGAGGAGGGGCGAGAGTTCGAGGCTCTGGGAGACGACGAGGACGAGCGAAAGCGTCAAACCGTCGCCTTCATACGCCGGGCGATGGCCGAGAGTTTGCGCGAGATCGGCATCGCTG
>JBJMGS010000345.1:0-6379 GCA_045807785.1 Pyrinomonadaceae bacterium | reverse complement strand
CGACGACAGCGCGACAGCCAGGCTCTCCGGCGCGCGTCGCCGCTCGTGGCGTGTGCGCTCCGCTTCAGGAGCGGCGGCGATTCTCGCTGGCAGTTCCATCCCGTGTGTGATCGTTTCTCAGGCGACGGCGAGCTTGAACGCGGGCGGGGCCGGACGTTCGGCGTGGGGCGGCGCGCGTGCTATGAGCGCAGTTGGAGGCCGGGCTGACTGTCGTCTTGAAGAAAATCACCGATGTTGATGGTGAGGCGCTTCAGTTTTTTGTAGAGCGTCTGCCGCGAGCCGAGACCGAGCGCGGTGGCGGCGCGTGCGACGTTGTAGTCATGCAGCTTCAGCGTCTCGGTGATGACACGGCGCTCAAAATCGTCGAGCAGGTTTTCGAGCGGCACGGGCTGCTGGCTCGCCTCCGTTGCCTCCCCCGCCTGTCGCTGCGGCGGGTTGATGCGCGGGCTGATCTCGGCGGCGGTGATCGTCTTGCCCTCGTCGGCATAGAGCACGAGCCGTTCGATCTCCGCGGCGAGTTCACGGACGTTGCCGTGCCAGACGTGGCTTTGCAGCACGCGGATCGCCTCTGCCGTGATTCCTGCGACGGCGCGGTCGTTGCGGCGCGCGTAGTAAGTCAGGTAGTGCGAGATGAGCGCGGCGGTGTCTTCGGGTCGGTCGCGCAGAGGGGGCACTTCGAGGGTGAGCGCGGCGACGCGGTAGTACAAGTCTTCGCGGAACTGGCCGTCGCGCGCGCCTTGCTCCAAGTCCTTGTGCGTCGCCGCGACGACGCGGACGTTCACCTTGCGCGGCGACTTCTCGCCGAGCGTGTGCACCTCGCCCTCCTGCAAAAAGCGCAACAGCTTGGGCTGAAGCGTGAGCGGCAGGTCGCCGATCTCGTCGAGGAACAGCGTGCCGCCCTCCGCCGCGCGCACAAGCCCTGCTTGGTCGGCGTGCGCACCGGTGAACGCGCCCTTGCGGTGACCGAAGAGCAGGCTCTCGATCAGATCGGCGGGCGCGGCGGTGCAGTTGAACGGGATGAACGGCGCGTGCGCGCGTCGGCTCCGGCGGTGGATCGCGCGCGCGATCAGTTCTTTGCCGGTGCCGGACTCGCCGGTGATGAGCACGGTCGAGTCAGAATCCTTGATGCGCTCGACGGCGCGCGCCAACTCCGACATCCGCCGGCTGACGAAGACCATGCCGGGCAGTGTGGACGAAGCGACGCAGGGCGCCGGGCTCTCTTTCGCCACGGGCTGCTGCGTCTCTTCGCGCAGGCGCGCGTGAGCGTGCGCGAGTTGCGCGACCTCGGAGATGAGCCGCAACTCACACGCCTGTTGTTCGCTTAAAGGTCGCACGAACCGACCGTAGATGGCGACCCCCTCACGCAGCGGGCCGGCGACGGCCAAGACGAGACAGACGGCGCGGTCGCCGGCTTTAGCTCTGGGCAACTCGGTAGCCGCCGACATGGTCGAGCCGATCCGCGATTCGGCTTCGGCAAGCTCCTCCTGATCGAGTCCTTCGACCCACTTCAGTCGCGGCACTTCGCCCGCAGTCTGCGCGAAGGTGGCGAGCCCGTAGGTCTGCGCCGTCGCGTCGATCATCAACGCGACCTTCAGCATGACTTCGTAGAGCACGTCCGAGCCGTTCGTCGCCGCCCGGCACAGCGCGCGCACCATCGAGGCAAGAGGTAGTTGGAACCCGCCCCCTCCTACGCTTGTCCCCTCTGTCGCCAACGGAAGCTTTGACCCTGACATAAAAAAGACCGCACCCAACAGGCTCGCTCAGGAAAATCGGATGGAAACGTAAACGCGCGCACGGCTCCCGCGCGGAGATCGCGTCGTCTGAGTCTGGGGCAAATGTCGGTGAGAAATCTGAGTGGGGCGGCTCGCCTGCCGAAGAAACCGCGAGGCACTTCGACTCGGACTGAAAACAGTCTATGCACTCGCACAACGACCTGTCAATAGACCTTTCATCCGAGCCGGATTGAGCCGCGTTTTGAGACTAGGAGAGGGTTGAGAAAACCGCCTGATGAAAGGAAAGTGTCTTCTTCGCGGCGGGAACCGGATACCTGACGCCGGTCCCCGCCGCGAAGTTTGTCAGCCGCGCGGAGAGCAAACTACGCGTTTTCGGCGGGAATTTTCAACTCCTGCCCGACTTGAATCTTGTCCGGATCTTTCAAGTGATCGCGGTTGGCGTAAAAGATGCGCATGTACTCATTCGCGTCGCCGTAGAACTGTTTGCTGATCTTCGAGAGCGTGTCGCCGCTTTTGACCGTGTAAGTCTGGGCGCTCTGGCTTCCGCCACCGGCAGTCGCCGCCTGTGCTTGCTGGTCAGCCACGCTGATGTCAGCCGTGATGTCGTCGCCGTTCGGGTTGACGAGCTTAATCTGGTCCCAGAACTTGTTTTTCGCCTCCTCGGACGGAGCTGTGCCTTTGATGAACAGCTTGCCGTCTTGCACGTGAAGGTTCTGAAACTGTATACGCTCCTGATCGGAGATGTTCAGAACCGACTGGTATTTCTGCTTGAGTTCCTCGAAGCGCTGCTGAGCTTCAGGCTGTTTTTCAGCCTCGGTCGCACCCCGCCCGAACATTTTGTCGAAAAGTCCCATAATTCAACTCCTCTCCTCTGCCTGAATTTATTTCTGACGTTTCGTGCACTTTATCACAGGTTACCGGCCACGATCAGACCAAGTTGCTCGCTGGGAAGTCTTCAGGCTTTCCTCGGCAACATAGATTTCCACACCTGTGCCCGAGCAAGTCATTACCGATCTCTAGCTCTTAGAATCAGTTTTAGCTCATTGCCCAACAAGCGGATTTCCGTTCGCTCCTTGTTCGCCATCTTAAGCGCTTAATCGGGCGTTACCTCAAGTAAATATTGAGGTTACATGCATAAATCGTTACAAAGAAAAGCCTTTACAGTGCAACTCCTGCGTGCTAAATTCCCGCCACTTTGTCGCTAGACTCTCGTGACAAAGTCTTTAACTTACTGAAAGCTAGGCTCTTACTAGCTCATATCATCCACCGGAGTAGGATTTTCAAAAACGCACGAAATATCCCAAGCGATGGCAATTAAATTTGGAACATCTGGCTGGCGAGCCATCATTGCCGACGAATTCACGTTCACCAACGTTCGTCGCGTAACTCAATCTATTTGCAAGTACTTACAAACAAACGAGGCGAGCCATGAGTCAAAGATCGTAGTCAGTTTCGATACCAGGTTTCTTGGGGAACGATTTGCCGAGCAATGCGTCAAAGAGATTACAGCGCATGGTTTTAGCGCTCTCTTCTGTAATCGCCCAACCCCGACGCCCACACTCTCACACGCAATTCGCTCCCACAAGGCAGCAGGGGGCATTAACTTCACTGCTTCGCATAACCCGCCTGAATACAATGGGATGAAGTTCTCAACCGCGGACGGCGCGCCCGCGCTGCCCGAAGCGACGAAAAAGATTGAGGAGATCATCCCCGGCATTGAAGCCGAAGATTTCGGTCAAAGTCAGGCGAACAACTCAGACGGTGTCGAAATTTATGATCCGCGACCGGCTTACATCGCTGATCTTGAGAGCAAAATCCGTTTCGACACTATCGCAAACGCAGGCGGCAGCTACGCTTACGACCCACTCTGGGGCACCGGTCGCGGCTACTTGGACGAAGCGCTGAGGGCTCACGGGCTTGCGGTCGAGACGGTTCACGACTGGCGGGACGTTCTCTTCGGCGGGCGCTCTCCCGAACCGGACGACGAGCACTTGGACGAACTGCGTGAGGCGATGACTCGGCGCGGCTGCGTGCTCGGGCTCTCGACGGACGGGGATGCCGACCGCTTCGGCGTCATCGACCGCGACGGCACGTTCATTTCGCCCAACCAGCTGATCCCCCTGCTGTTTGATTACCTCGCGGAGTCGCGCGGCTGGAAGCAGGGCGTCGCGCGCTCGGTCGCGACCTCTCACTTGGTTGATCGTGTGGCGAAGTCGCGCGGGCTGCCCGTGTACGAGACGCCGGTCGGGTTCAAGTTTATCGGCGAGATGATCAACCGGGATCAGATTATTTTGGGCGGCGAAGAGTCGGCGGGTCTTTCCATCCGCGGACACTACCCTGAGAAGGACGGCATCCTCGCCTGCCTGCTCGCTGCGGAGGCGGTCGCCGCGCGCGGCGTCAGTTTGAACGAGCAGTTGGAAGCGCTCTACGCGCGTGTGGGTCGCCTGGAATCGAAGCGCGTCGGTGTGCGTCTGACGCCTGAGATTGTGGCGACGCTGCCCAAGAGGCTGGCGCGCGAGCCGAAAGAGATTGGCGGACGCCGCGTCGCGAGCGTCAACCGGACGGACGGCGTGAAGTTTTTGTTTGATGACGGCTCGTGGCTGCTGCTGCGCCCTTCGGGGACCGAGCCGTTGGTGCGAATTTACGCGGAATCAGAATCCGTAGATGATTTGGAGGTGTTGCTTGAACAAGGTCGCAAATTCTTACTGGGCTGACACACGGCTCGCGTCGCAGCGCCCGACGGCGCGCTCTCTCTCGCTTCCTGCCACGGCAGCCGACTTGTCGCGCGAGTTGGTCGGCACGCGCGCGGAAGTCCGCCGGCGCGGTGGCATTATCCCGTCATGGGCAATCTTCACGATGATCGTGCTCGCCACTTTCGCGCTCTGCCTGAGCGTGACGATGCGCACGCACGCGCAGATGCGTTCCGCCGGGCAGAGGTATTCGCAGATGGATGTCGACGTGAAGACCTTGCGCAACTCGAACGAGTCGCTGCGCCACGAGGTCGAGCGGCTGCATAATGACCCGCGCGCCATCGAATCGGCGGCGCGCACGCGTCTGAACATGGTACGCGCAAACGAGATCGTCATCCCGGTGGAATAACCGTCATGGTGCTCCGAACCCGAGGTACACAGATGTCTTCATCGCAGGCTAAACCTGCCCCGTTCATGTTCGTTTCTCCTCCGGTCACCTGCCGGTCGCCGCCAGCTTGCCGCTACTTCTGACCACGCTTGCCTGACCCAGCGCGGCTGCCTTTGACCGATGGCAGCCGCGCTTTTCCCCTTCTCATCCCAGCGCGACACCATGCGGAATGGTTCGGTTGACACCCCGCGCGAGCGTCAACTAATATCGATTTCTGCTTATCACGTCATTATTTTTTTCTGACGCGCGTTAGTTCGCGGGAGACGAGAGAGCCATGCCCGAAGTTAAAGAGAGCGCGACGCCTGAACAGGCGGCCGTCGAGCGTTGGGAGCAGAAGACACTCGAACCCGCTCTCAAGAAGTCGCCCGAGTGTAAGCAGAAATTCGAGACCGTGTCGCTCGACGCGGTCAACCGCCTCTACACGCCCGCCGACTCCGCCGGGATCGACTTCGAGCGCGACACCGCCTTCCCCGGCGAGTTCCCCTACACGCGCGGCATACACCCGACGGGCTACCGCGGCAGGCTCTGGACGATGCGCCAGTTCGCGGGCTTCAGCACGCCCGAAGAGACGAACCAGCGCTTCAAGTTTTTGATGTCGCAGGGGCAGACCGGACTCTCCGTCGCTTACGATCTGCCGACCCTGATGGGCTACGACGCCGACTCAACACTGTCGGAGGGCGAAGTCGGCAAGTGCGGCGTCGCCGTCTCATCGCTCGCCGACATGGAAGTGCTCTTCGACGGCATCCCGCTCGAACAGGTGACGGTCTCGCAGACGATCAACGCGCCCGCGTCCGTCCTGCTCGCGATGTATCTGGTCGTCGCCGAGAAGCAGGGCGCGGACTGGCGCAAAATCTCCGGCACGCTCCAGAACGACATCCTCAAAGAGTACATCGCGCAGAAGGAGTGGATTTACCCGATCCGCCCGGCGATGAAACTCGTCGTAGACACTTTCGAGTTCTGCACGAAGCACGTTCCGAAGTACAACCCGATCTCTGTGAGCGGTTATCACATCCGCGAGGCGGGCGCGACCGCGCTGCAAGAGTTGGCCTTCACCCTGCGCGACGGCATCGAGTACGTGCAGTGGGGCGTCGAGGCGGGGCTCGACGTTGACGAGTTCGTCCCACGCATCTCTTTCTTCTTCAATGCGCACAACGACTTCTTCGAAGAGATCGCCAAGTATCGCGCCGCGCGCCGCATCTGGGCGCGCGCGATGGTCGAACGTTTCGGCGCGAAGAACCCGCGCACGTGGCAGTTGCGTTTCCACACGCAGACGGCGGGCGTCTCGCTCACCGTGCAACAGCCCCTGAACAACATCGTCCGCGTCGCAATCCAGGCTCTCGCGGGCGTGCTCGGCGGAACCCAATCGCTTCACACCGATGCCTACGACGAGGCGCTGGCGCTGCCGACCGACAAGGCGGCGCGCCTGGCGTTGCGGACGCAACAGATGATCGCCGAGGAAACCGGCGTGGCTCACGTGGCTGACCCCTTGGGAGGTTCGTGGTTCGTCG
>JBJMGS010000344.1:0-5237 GCA_045807785.1 Pyrinomonadaceae bacterium | reverse complement strand
TTCCGACAACTTTTCCACAGTTTCTGTGGAAAAGCCTGTGGAAAAGCCGAGTTTGCCCGTTACAAGTTTCTGACAAGTTTAGACTTCTAGCATTTTGCACACGCGCGCTGCAAAATTTGTCGAAGCATTGACGCACGGTGACTTTCTTCTCACGAAGCGGCGTCTTTCCCGCCGTCATGCCTTCCTGCTCTTCGTCATTTTCGGTTGCGCTCCCGCCGTCGTCCTCGACACTTCATGCGTTAAGCTGCCGCGCCGCGTGCAAACGGCGAAAGTTGAAGCGGTGACGATCAATGCGCCGCCGCCGCAAGGCGCGGGCGATGAACTCAAGCACGCGCCGCTCTTGAACATCAACCGCGCCTCGCGCGAAGAGTTGGCGCGACTGCCGGGCATCGGCGAAGGCCTAGCAGCGCGCATCGTCGAGCACCGCGAGCGTTACGGCACGTTCCGGCGCGCCGAGCATCTGCTCTCTGTACGCGGCATCAGTGAACGCCGCTTCGAGCAGTTGCGCGCGCTCGTCACCGTCGAATAGCGTGCGCCCCGCGACGACCAAGCACCTTCTCCACTGAATAATTTTCAGAGAACATCCCCGTGCCCGCAGATCACAGCGACCTCCGCCGACTCGCGCGCCGCATCTTCACTGAGACGGTCGAAGAGATGGACGTCGCGCGCGCCGTGCGCCGCGCCGTTAGCTTCGACGACGGGCGACTGAGAATCTGCGACGCGGAGTTTGACGACGGAGCGCGCCCCCTCGACGTTTATTCGGTCGCGCTCGGCAAGGCTGCCGCGCCGATGGCGGCGGCGCTCGACGAAACCTTGGGCGAGCGTCTGCGCGGAGGCGTCGTCAGCGCGCCGCCGCTCGCGTCTCCCCTCTCGTCGCGCTGGCAAGTCTTCGTGGGCGGGCACCCGCTGCCGAACGCAGCGAGCCTGCAGGCGGCGCGTGCGGCATTCGATCTCCTGCGGCGCGCAGACGAAGCGGCGGCGCGTGGCGCGCGTCAGCCGCTCGTCGTCTTTCTCGTCTCCGGCGGCGGCTCGGCCATGTTGGAGTCGCCGCACGACACTGGTGTGACGCTCGAAGATTTGCGCGCCCTGAACGGAACGCTCGTCGCGTGCGGCGCAAGGGTGGCGGAGGTCAACGCCGTGCGCCGCGCCGTCTCAGCCGTGAAAGGCGGGGGTCTGAGCCGCGCCGCACGTCGCGCCGCGCAGGTCACTCTCATCATCTCGGACGTGAACGACGGCGACGCGCACGCCGTCGCTTCGGGGCCAACTTTCCCCACGGACGATGAAGCGAACGCGCGCGCGGCCAGCGGTGTGATCGCGCGCTACGACCTTGCCGGTCGTCTGCCCGCCTCGATCTTGCGCGCCGTCGAAGGAACGCGCGCGACGAACGCGAGAGAAGATGAGATCAACAATGAAACAGGAGAGACGGGCGCGGACAAGAGCGCTGTGCGTCGTCACTTCGTCCTGTTAGACAACGCGCGCGCCGTCGAGCGTGCCGCGAGAGTCGCGCGCGCGCACGGCTTCGCGGTCGAGGCCGCGGGCGATCTCGTCGAACAAACGGTCGAAGAAGGTGCGCGTCTGCTCGTCTCGCGTCTGTTGGAAGTGCGTGGGCAGGTGGGCGCTAGCGGCGGCGGCGTGTGCCTCGTCTCCGGCGGCGAGTTCGCGTGCCCCGTGCGCGGGTCGGGCGTCGGCGGGCGCAACTCCGAGACCGTGCTGCGCTGCGCGCTCGAACTCGACGCGCGCGAGTTGGGGTCACTTGAAGTTTCGCCGCGTGTGGTCGTGCTCAGCGCGGGGACGGACGGCATCGACGGCAACAGCGCCGCGGCGGGCGCGCTCTGCGACGAGACGACAGTCGCGCGCGCTCTCTCTCTGGGTCTCGACGCACGGAAGTTTCTGGAAGCGAGCGATACTTACAGTTTCTTCAACGCGCTCGGCGATACTGTTATGACCGGCGCGACCGGCACGAACGTCCGCGACCTGCGCGTCCTGCTGTCAAGATAGCTTCAGCCCGCGCGACCGTAGTCGTCGCTGAGGCGTGTGATGTCGTCCTCGCCGAGGTAGCCGCCGCGCTGGACTTCGATGAAGACCATTTTTTCCGCGCCGGGGTTCTCGACGCGGTGCGCCGCGCCGACGGCGATGTCAATCGCCTCGCCCGCGCGCACCGTAATCTCTTCGCCGTCGAGCGTGACGCGCGCCTCGCCCGCGACGACCACCCAATGCTCTGCGCGCTGCGCGTGCTTCTGGTAGCTCAGGCGCTTGCCGGGCAACACTTCGATGCGCTTGACCTTGAAGTTCTCGCCCTCGTCGAGCACGGTGAACGTGCCCCACGGTCTTTCGTCGTAGCGCGGCGAATTGTCCGCCGCAGTTTTCACATCACCCATACTTTAAGCACCCCGGATTCAGTTTCGACGCGTGCCGCGCCGCGCCGCAACTCGTCGCCGCGCCCGCCGCTTCGGACGAACAATCTACACGCGGCGCGGTGCGCTTGTCACACGCGGCGACGACTCACGCGCTCTGGCGTGCTTGGTCGAAAAGTACGCCGCGTCGTTTCAGTCGCGCACGAAGGTCTCGACGCGAAGGTCGTACCCGTCGGTCGTGAAGGTGATCGTGCCGCGCCGTCCCGTCTGCAAGACCTGCGCGCCCGCCGCGCGCCAGCGGTTGACGACCTCCGCCGCCGGATGACCGAAGGGCGAGTCGAGCCCGACGGAGACGACGGCGTAAGCGGGGTGCGTCGCGTTGACGAAAGCTTCGGTCGAAGACGTCTTGCTCCCGTGGTGCGCGGCCTTCACCACGTCGCAGCGCAGATCGTCGCGCGCGCCGACGAGCGACGACTCGGCGCCGTGCTCGATGTCGCCCGTCAGCAGGAAGCAGCGCTCGCCGTAGCGAACGCGCAGCACGATCGAGTCGTCGTTGCCCGACGTGAGATTGCCCGTGCCCGCGTCCTCCGCCTGTGCGCTGGCGGCGGGCGGCGGGTAGAGCACGTCGATGTTGACGCCGCCGAAGCGCAACTCGTCGCCGCGCGCGACAAGGCGGACGGGGACGCCCGCGCGGCGCATCGCGTCGGCGAAGTCCGCGTACACGCCCCCGCGCGACGGCGTGCGCGCGACGAGCGCGGCGCGCGGGCGGAAGTTTCGCGCCACGTCCTTCAAGCCTTCGATGTGATCGGCGTGCGCGTGCGTGGCGAGCACGTAAGAAACTCTATCGAGCCCGCGCGACCACAAAAATTCCGAGACGACGGCGTCGCCGATGCCGCGCGCGTCGCGCTCGAAGCGCGCGGACTCCGGCACTTCCTCGTGACGTGCTCGCTCGTCGCGGAAGCGCGCGCGACCGCCGCCGTCAACGAGCAGCGTCGTGCCGTCTGGAAAAGTGAGCAGCGCAGAGTCGCCCTGCCCCACGTCGAGGAAGTCAACGCGCAGGCGACCGTCCGGGCGCGGCGCGCTGAACGGGTGCGCGACGATGACGAAGGCGAGGCACGCGAACGCCACCCACGCGACGCGGCGAAGACGAGCCGACCGACGCGCGCGCCTGCGTCGCGCTTCGTCCCTTGAGTCTGCGAGTTCGAGTGGTCGCCAGCCCGCGAGCGCGAGGACGAGCCAGCCGAGCGGCGCGTAATACAGCGCATAGACGGACGAGCGCCAGCCCGTATAGTCCGGCAGTCGCACGGAGGCGAGGCGCGCGCGGCTCAGCGGATCGACGCTGTGCGCCATCAGCCACACGGCGCGCTCGATCGCCCAGACGACCGGCGCCGCCAGCGCGTGGCTGAAGTGCGCGAGCGCGAGCGCCGCGAGCGAGCCGAGCGAGGCGAACGCCATCAGCGCACCGACGAAGATGTTAAGCAGCGCGGAGGCGAGCGACAGCCGGTGGAAGTAGATGACAAGTAGCGGCAGCATGACGACCTGCACGCTCGCGGAGACGACGACCGCTGCGAAGGCGTAGCGCAGCGGTCGCTGCAAGTGCCAACGCTCAAGCCGCGTCGCCGCGCCCGCCTTGAATAGGCGATACTCATAGACGCTGCGCGCAACCTCTCGCCCCCACTCGCGCTCGCTCCAAAAGAGTGTCTCGCCGAGCGCGCGGAACCAGTGCGGGCACGCGGGCGGGTAAGGCGTTGCGCGGGTCGGTCGCCACGCGCCGACCTCCTTGAGCCGCGTGAGCAGCGTCCAGCCGAGCGCGACGATGGCCGCGACGGAGAGGAAGGTCAGTTGGAACGACGGATCGAAGAGATCGCCGGGGCGATACGCGAGCAGCGCGAGCGCCGCCGCGCCGAGCGCGTTCAGGCTGTCAGCGCGGCGACGGACGAGTGGGGCGAGCGCGACGAGCGTGAACATGAACGCCGCGCGCACGACCGAGGCGTGCGCGCCGACAGCGACGGCGAAAGCCCAGAGCGGCACGACGGTCAGGAGGAGTTGCACGAGCGTGCGGCGCGTCAACCTGCGCGCGAGCCAGAACGCGAGCGCCCCGAGGAAGCTGACGTGCAACCCGCTGATGACGAGCACGTGGAACGTCCCGCCTTCGCGGAAGCGCTCCGCCGCCTCCCGCGAGAGTCCGTAGCGGTTGCCGAGCATCGCCGCCTGAAGCACGCCCGCTGTTTCGAGCGAAAAAGTTTCCGTCAGTCGCCCATGCAGCGCCGCGCGCCATTCGTCGAGCCAGACGAGCGGCAGGAACACGCGCTCGTCGTCGAGTCGCTCGACGACGAGCGGACTCTTGATCGTGCCCGCCGCATCGAAGCCCTGTCGTTCGAGGAATTCCGTGCGCGAGTTCGCGCCGGGGTTGCGAAACTCCTCGGCGCGCTCGAACGCCGTCAAGACGCCCACGCGCGCGCCGCGTCTCAGCTCCAAAGCGTCGTAGCGCGCGTAAGTCTCCGCGTCGCGCACGGGCGCGAACAGTTCAACCGTGCCCGAAGCTTGTTCTTCACGCCCGCCGTGCCTGACGCGCTCGACATTCAGCTCGACGAAGAAGCCGTCCGGCGCGGCAGACTTCGCGCCGAAAAATTCGGTTGCCAAATTAAACGCCGCGCCGCACACTGTGCCCACGCTCGGTCGCCTGCGAGCCTCACGCTCGTCAACACGTAAACGCGCCGCCGCACAATGCCAACGGTCAGCCCTCACGGATCGCCTTTCTGCGCTCAACCGCTCGCGGCGCTCGCCGCCTCGTTCGCCGCGGGCGTGCTCGTCGCGCACGTCGTCGGTCTTCCGCCCGGCGCGATCGTCGTCGCCTGCGCGGCTACCTCGACGCTCGCCCTC
>JBJMGS010000343.1:0-1893 GCA_045807785.1 Pyrinomonadaceae bacterium | reverse complement strand
CTGGATATCCTCGGTGCGCTCGCGCAGCGGCGGGACGTGGATCGTGATCGTCGAGATGCGGTAGAAGAGATCGTCGCGCAAGAGCCCGTCGCGGATGGCGTCCGCCGGCAGCCGGTTCGTCGAAGTGATCAGACGGAAATCGACGGCGTAAGTTTTCTCCGAGCCGATCTTGCGGTAGCTGCGTTCCTGCAGGACGCGCAGCAGTTTCGGCTGCAACTCGACGGGCATCTCAGCGATCTCGTCGAGGAGGAGCGAGCCGCCCGCCGCGTGCTGGATGAGCCCGTCCTTGTCGGCGTGCGCGCCGGTGAACGCGCCCTTCGTGTGACCAAACAGCTCCGACTCGATCAGCTCTTTCGGGAGCGCGGCGCAGTTGACCTTGATGAAGGGCTTCTTGGCGCGCAGAGAGTTGTAGTGGATCGCGTTCGCGATCAGTTCCTTGCCCGTGCCCGACTCGCCGACGATGAGGACGTTGGCGTCCGATTTCGCCACCGACTCGATGGTCTCGTAGATCGTCTGCATCTGCTTGGACGCGCCGATGATGTTGAAGTATTCGGTGCGCGTCGAGAGCTGGCGGCGCATCGTCTCGGTCTCCGCCATCAGCTCGCGCCGCTCCAAAGCCTTCTCGATGAGCGGCTGCAAGACCTCGAAGTCGAAAGGCTTTTGCAAGAACCAGAACGCGCCCGCCTTCGTCGCCTCGATGGCGCGCTCGACCGTCCCGTAGCCGGTCATGACGATGACCTCGGTGGCGGGGCTCGTGTCCTTGATGTGCTTGACGATCTCCATGCCGTCCATGTCGGGCAGCTTCACGTCGCAGAGGACGAGGTGGTGCGCGCCGCGGTCGAACAGCTCAATCGCCTCCGCGCCCGAAGACGCCGTGTCCACCGTGTAGCCCTCTTCGGCGAGGTTCTGCTTGAGCGAGTCCGCCATCGACGGCTCGTCGTCTACCACCAGTATGCGTATGTCTTTACGATCCACCTTGATACTCCTCATAATTCACGTGACGGGTATACGGTGACAGGTGACAAGTAAATCCGAGAACTCGTCTTGTTTGTCACTCGCCACTCATCACTTATCACTACTCAAAGGTATGCGCGCGCTGACTGCCGCGCCGCGTTGGGCGACTGTGCCGCCGTGTGCCTGTATGATTTTGGCGGCGAGCGCGGTTCTGAGTGCGCCCACGCCGTCGAGCGCGCCGAAGATGCTTTTGCCGCCTGGCGCTTCCTTCAAGCCGAGCCACTCGACGACGGCGAACGCGCCCTCGTCAGTCTCTTCGCGCGCCATAGAGATCGAGACGCGCCGGTCGGCAGCGGCGCGTTCGCGCGCGGCCCGCGTGATCTCCGCGAGCGCCTCGCCGAGCTTCTGCGCGTCGAAATCGCCTTGAAAATTCTCGCCCGCCGTCGTTATTGTGTCGGCGTCGCTGGCGGCGTCGCGGACGAGTCGGGCGAGGTCTGTGCCGGGGGCGCGGCTCAGTTCCGGCGTGCGACCGAAGCGCACGAGCAGGTTCGTGTCGGCGGCGGCGCGCTCCAACCCGGCGATGATCTTGTTGACGGTTTCGAGCTCGTCCGCGGGGCGCGCGTCGCGCTCGAAGCGCCGGCGCAAAAACGTGGCATAGAGTTTGAGACCGTTGAGTTGGTTTTTGATGTCGTGGACGATCTCGACCGACGCGCGACCCAGCTCCTGCAAGGCTTCGGCGTCTGGTGCGGGCTGTTGTTGCGGCATCATTTGCTGAAACGGGCTCGTGCGCCGTGCTGTCGGTCTCTGCGCGAAGGCAGCGCGACGTGCGCTGCCATGACGGACTAAACTCGAACGATGTTCTTTTCAGTGTTGTATTTCGGTTCGCATCTTAGCAAAAAAGCTAAGTGTTTGCTAGTGATACGACATGAGCACACAAAT
>JBJMGS010000342.1:0-33250 GCA_045807785.1 Pyrinomonadaceae bacterium | reverse complement strand
GAGCAGAAGGCGGTGCGTCTCGATGGTGATCTCTGTGCGTCTTTTCATCCTTTTGCGCGCTCATGGCGATCTGCCGTTCAGTTTGTTCCAGCGTCTTCATTGCCCCGCCCGCGCCCCTCGCGTTAAAATCTCAAGCACCGTTCGGCTGCCACAGACTGCCCTATGACCGTTCTTCCAAGCGCAAGCTACGCCCGACCGCAAAAAAAGTCCTTTGCGCGTTCTCGTTTATTTCTTGCTTAGTTCTGAGCGATTTCTGAGCGCGTTGATGAGTAGGCAAACAAAGCACTTCTACGAGTTCGGCGGGTTTCGCTTAGAGCCTGACGAGCGTCTGTTATGGCGCGGCGGCGAGGTCGTGCCGCTCAAGGCTAAAGCCTTCGACCTGCTGCTCGCGCTCGTCGCGGAGGGCGGACACCTGCTCGGCAAGGAGGAGTTGCTGCGTCGCGTCTGGCCTGACCAGTTCGTCGAAGAGGCGAACCTCTCGCACAACATCTACAAACTGCGCGAGGCTCTGGGCGACGGGCAGGGCGGGCGGACGTACATCGAGACCGTGCCGCGTCGCGGCTATCGCTTTGTGGCTAAGGTCACGGAGATGCGCGAGGAAGGGCTTGAACTGCTCGTGCAGGAACATGCGCGGGCTCACATCGTCGTCGAAGAAGAGACTCAAGAGTCGGCGTCGACCGCTGCCGTCGAGCCGTTGCGACCGCCGCCCGCGCCGCTGGCTCTGCCCGCACAGACGCGCGCACCGAACAGACATCGCCGCACACTCTCGCTCGCGCTCGGTCTCGTCATCTGTCTGGGTCTCGTCGGCGGCTACATTTTACGCGCGCGGCGCAACGCGCCGACGGGCGACAGCATTCACACGTTAGCCGTCCTACCCTTCCGCCCGCTCTCGCCCGAGGGGCGCGACGAGGCGCTCGAACTCGGCATGGCCGATGCCCTCATCACCAAACTGAGCAACGTCCGCGAACTCGTCGTGCGCCCGACGAGTACCGTCCTGAAATATAGTGACACTGGTCAGGATTTACTGGCGGCGGGGCGCGAGCAGGGCGTGGACGCGATCATCGACGGCAAGGTGCAAAGGATCGGCGACCGCATTCGCACGACGGTGCAACTCCTGCGCGTCTCGGACGGCGCGTCGCTGTGGGCGGAGACCTTCGACGATCAGTTCACCAACGTCTTCGCCGTGCAGGACTCGATCTCGGAGCGGGCGGCGCGCGCGCTCGTCTCGCGCCTTTCGGGCGAAGAGGATCGGCGCGTCGCCAAGCATTACACCGACAACATTCAGGCGTACCAGCTCTACCTGAAGGGTCGCTACCACTGGGCTAAGTTCTCGCCCGACGGCGTCGCCAAAAGCATCGACTACTACAACCAGGCCATCGCGCTCGATCCCAATTACGCGCTGGCTTACGCGGGTCTGGCGGACGCCTACAACGTGCAGGGGGCGATGGAGATCGTGTCCCCCGTCGAGACGCTGCCGCAGGCGCAGCGCGCCGCCGAGACGGCCTTAAGGCTCGACGACTCGCTGCCCGAGGCGCATCAATGCGTCGGGGGATTTTCCCTCCTCTACGAACGCGATTGGCCCAAGGCGAGGCGCGAATTGGAGCGGGCGATTGAGCTTGATCCCAATCTGGCGGACCCCCACGAGCTGTTGGGTTATTACTGGGAGGCGATGGGTCAGTTGGATCAGGCTCAGGTCGAGATAGCTAAGGGACAGCAACTCGCGCCGCTCATGAGTGAGGAAACGATGGACCTTGGTAACCTCGCCTACTACCGGCGCCGTTATGACGAATCCATCGAGTGGTACAACCGTGCGCACAATTTCGATCCAGACTTCGTCAACCTCCCGTTCTACTTGGCGCAGGCTTACGAGCGCGAGGGGAAGTACGACGATGCCATCAATGCCTGTCAGCTGGTGCTCGCGTCGAGGCCCGACGACCCGGCGGTGCTCTCAGTGCTCGGCTACGCTTACGCGCGCGCCGGCAAGAGAGGCGAGGCTCAGGGCGTGCGCGCCAAGCTGGAAGAGATGCAGCGCCGCCGCTACGTCTCGCCCTTCATGCTGGCGATCTTTTACACGGGGCTCGGCGACAAGGACAAAGCCATCGAGCAACTGAACCGGGCTTATGACATGCACGACCCGCAACTGATCTGGGTCAAGCTCGACCCGCAGCTGGATGATCTGCGCCCCGACCCACGCTTCAATGATCTGCTGCGGCGGATGAACCTCATCACCGGGAACTAGTCGTGAGACAACAGTGGCACAAACGACTACGCTGAGCCACGTGGCCTAAGCGTAACGCATGAACCTCTCGAGGCTGTGGTTGGAATCGAACCGACGAATAAAGGTTTTGCCATTTCTTCCAAGATATCCGTCACCAACTGTCATGGAGCACCAGAGCCACATCAATACAGGTTTGAAAGTGTCCATAAACACGAACAGCCGTCATCAGACGGCTGTATCGCGTTGACATAATTGGCGTCCCGTACGGGAGTCGAACCCGTGTCGCCGCCGTGAAAGGGCGGTGTCCTAGGCCACTAGACGAACGGGACGCAAGAAGTCGTTTGGGCGACGAGTAGGTTACGTTACCGTAGCGTCTTCGCGGCTGTCAAACGACTCGGCCTCCCGCGTCGTTCGACAGCCCAAGCGGTTACTTCGCGCCGTTCGCGTTCGCAGAGTTCGCGTTCGACGAGTTGGCGTTCGGCGTGTTCGCCCCTGCCGCGCCGCCCTCGCGCGTGCGCCCGGCGTTCTGCTGGTCGAGCCAAACTTTTAACGGGGCGAAGTAGTCGATGATCGCGGTGGCGTCCATCTTGTCCTCGCCGGTCAGCGCCTTCAAAGCCTCCGGCCAGGGCTTGCTCTTGCCCATCGAGAGCATCTGCTTGAGGCGCGCGCCGACCTCCTTGTTGTTATAGACCGAGCAGCGGTGCAGCGGCCCTGTGTAGCCCGCCTGCTTGCACATCGCGCGGTGGAACTGGAACTGGAGGATGTCTGCGAGGAAGTAGCGCGCGTAAGGGACGTTCGCCGCGACGTGGTACTTCGCGCCCGCGTCGAAGTCCGACTCGCTGCGCGGCGCGGGCGGCGCGATGCCCTGATACTTCAGGCGCAAGTCCCACCAGGCCTGATTGTAGTTCTGGGGCGTGACCTCGCCCGAAAACACTTTCCAGCGCCACTGATCGACCAGGTAGCCGAACGGCAGAAACGCGACCTTCTCCAAAGCCTTCTTCAGCAACAAGCCGATGTCTGCGTTCGCGTCGGGCACGCGGTCGATCAGGTTGATCTGCTTCAAATATTCCGGCGTGACGGACAGGGCAATCGTGTCGCCGATGGCTTCGTGGAAGCCGTCGTTGGCGCTGTCCTGAAAGAGGAAGGGCTGCTGCGCGTAAGCCATCTGGTAGAAGTTGTGCCCCAGCTCATGATGGATCGTGCGGAAGTCCTCGTCGTTGATCTGGATGCACATCTTGAGGCGCACGTCCTTCTGATAGTCAACGTCCCAAGCCGAGGCGTGACAGACCACTTCGCGATCCTGCGGCTTCAAAAACAGCGACCGCTCCCAGAACGACTGCGGCAAATTCTCGAAGCCGAGCGACGTGAAGAAGCCCTCGCCGTACTTCACCATCTGCTTGTAGTCGGTGTTGCGCTGCTTGAGGATCGCCGTCAGATCGTAGCCGGGATCGCCGCCCTGCGGCGCGAGCAGCGGATAGATGTTCGTCCACTCCTGACTCCACATGTTACCCAACAGGTGCGCCGGGATCGGGCCGTCTTTCGGGACAACCGCGTCGCCGTACTTTTCGTTGAGCTTCGTTCGCGTGTAAACGTAGAGGGAATCGTAGAGCGGCTTGACCTGCTGCCAGAGACGTTCCATCTCGGCGGAGAACTCCTCCGGCGTCATATCGTAGTTCGCGCGCCACATCGCGCCCACGTCCTTGAAGCCCATCTCCTTGGCGCCCTTGTTGGCGAGATCGACGTAGCGGACGTACTCGTTCTTGTACTTCGGCGAGACCGTGTGCCAGCCGAGCCAAATCTTTTTCAACTCTTCGGGGTCGCGGCTCGTGGCGAGGACGGGCTCCATGTCCGAGAGCGTCATACATTTCTTGCCCTCGCCCTCGCCGTCGGGGCACCACTTGCCCTTGCCGTAAGCGCCTTCGAGGAACGCCGCCTTCTTCGTCAGCTCGTCGCGCTCCGCCGCGTCCTTCGGCGCGGGCAGTGTCAGCGACAGCTTCAGGAGCTTGAACTTGCGCGCCAGATCGTCGGGCATCTGGACGCCGTCGAAGCGGCGCGCCTGCTCGGCGAGTTCGGTCGTCGCGGCGATCAACTGGTTGTTCGCGTCCGCCGCGAGCGCCTCCGTGTCGTCGGTGATGTTCGTGCTCTGCACCCAGGACGCGCGCTGCCCCTTGATGCTCAAGTCCGACAGACGCTTCTCCGCGTCGTTCATGAAGGTTTGCGCCTCGGCGACGGTCGGCGTGCCGCCGCCGCCACCACCACCGCCCGAGTTCGGCTGCGAGAGCTTCGAGCAGGAAGAGAGCAAGAGGAGCGAGAGCGCGACGAGCGAAGACACGGCGAGCGCGAGGCGACGGCTGCGGCGAGCAGATGACTTCATGACGAAAGACCTCCGGGAGTCTTGGCGACTAGAGAGTTGGTCGAGCTAATGGACGCGCACCTTGAACGGGGAAGTGGCCACCATTGTAACCACCGAACGCCGCGCGGCACAAACGGCGAGCCGCCCCGAGAGCGCGAACTTTTTAGCCGCCGCGTCATCGGCTACAATCCCACGACACCTGATGAAAGTTTGAGCCCGATGCCAGAGCGTTCGCGCTTCGGCCTGAGAGAGTTTCTCCATCGTCAGTTGATCCATGACTTCAACCTACGCGATCCTCGATCCGTCTTCACCGCCCACGCGCGCGCGGCGACTCGCGTGCGCCCTCGCGATGATGATCAAAGCCCCGCGCCCCGGCGCGTCGAAGACGCGGCTCGTGCCGCCCTTGACGCACGAGGAAGCCGCCGCCCTGAGCGTCTGTTTTCTGCGCGACACGGCGGCGAACATCGCGGCGGCCTGCGCGGCGTCTGCGAGCGCGGCACGGGGCGTCGCCGTTTACACGCCCGTCGGCGCCGAGTCTGCGTTCGACGGATTGCTGCCCGCTGATTTCGCGCTCCTCGCGCAGCGCGGCGCGGGCTTTGGCGAGAGACTCTTTCACGCCGCAGACGATCTGCTCCGCGCGGGCTTCGACTCGCTCTGCCTGATAGATTCCGACAGCCCGACGCTCCCGACGCGCGCCCTCGCCGCCGCCGTCGAAGAACTCGCGAAGCCGGGCGAGCGCGTCGTCCTCGGCGCGGCTGACGACGGTGGCTACTACCTCATCGGCATCAAGAGCGCGCACCGCCGGCTCTTCGAGCGGATTGATTGGAGCACCGAGCGCGTCGCCGCGCAAACCATCGAGCGCGCCGCAGAGATCAACCTCCCCGTCGCGCTGCTCCCCGCCTGGTACGACGTGGACGACGCCGCGACGCTCTCGCGCCTCTGCCGGGAGTTGTTCGGCGCGGCGCGCGAAACGAAGGAGCCGCGCGGCGTCGAGGGCTCCGGCGCGAGCTGCCCCGCAGAGCCCGCAGGCTACGACGCGCCGCACACGCGCGACTTCCTCGCACGCCTCATCGAGCGTGAAGGGCGCGGGCGCGTCTGGAACGAGCCGCCGCCACGCGACCGAGCCGCGGAAGCTAACGACGACGACGCAGCCGACACCGACGGCGCGCGTGGCGCGGGGGCGACTTCGTGAGCGGAGAGGCTCGAGCCGTGCCAACGGGCGACATGCGGGCACGCGAGCTTTCCGCGGCGCAGGCGGAGACGCGCCGGACGACGCGCGCACGTCAGTTGCGCTCAATCTTTAGCCCGACGCATCTCGCGCTCGCCGCTTTCGGCGTCCTCTCCTTCGTCCTCTACCGACGCGCCGAGCATCTTGCGCCCGGCGCTGAGACGATCAGCGCGTTCGTCACCATCGCGCTCGTCCAGTGTGCGCTCTACGCCGCTGCCGTCGTCGTCGCGTGGCGCGGGCGCACGTCGCGGACGACGCTTCTTCTCGTCGTCGTCTTCGCCGCACTCTTTCGTCTCGCGCTTCTCTTCGACGCGCCCAGACTCTCCGACGACATCTACCGCTACGTCTGGGACGGGCGCGTGCAGGCGGCGGGCGTCAACCCTTACCGCTACGTCCCAGCCGACCCCGCGCTCGCCTCCTTGCGCGACGCTGCGATCTACGAGCACATCAACCGGCGCGACTACGCCCCGACGATCTACCCGCCCGTCGCGCAGATGATCTTCTTCGCCGCGACGCGCGTGTCCGAGGCGGTCGTGTGGATGAAGTGCGTGATGGTCGCGTTCGAGGCCGTCGCGCTGTGGGCGATATCCATGCTGCTCGCGTCGTTCAACCTGCCGCGCCAGCGCGTGCTCGTCGCCGCGTGGCACCCGCTCGCGGTCTGGGAGATCGCGGGCGGCGGACACCTCGACGCGATCTTGATCTGCTTCGTCTGTCTCGCGCTCCTCGCGCGGCGGCGCGGCGGCGACACGCTGACGGGCGTCTGGCTCGCGTGCGCTGCGCTGACCAAGTTTTTCCCCATCGTGTTAGCGCCCGCGCTTTACCGGCGTTGGGGCTGGCGGATGCCCGCCGCGTTTCTGGCGACCTGTGCCGTCGCTTATCTACCCTACATCTGGGTCGGCGCGCGCGTCTTCGGCTTCCTCTCCGGCTACGCGGACGAAGAAGGATTGCAGAGCGGCACGCGCTTCTACCTTCTGACGCTCGCGCGCAAAGCCGCTGGCGCGGGCGTGCCGAACGCCGCGTTCGACGTCTTCGCGCTCGTCGTGCTCGGCGTGCTCGCCGCGTGGGCGCTCTGGAAGCGTGAATCTGCGGAGAGAAGTTTCGTCGCGCGTGCGCTGGTCATCGCGACGGCTTTCACCGTGCTGCTCTCGCCGCGCTACTCCTGGTACTTCGTCTGGCTCGTGCCTTTTCTGAGCCTCGTCCCGCCCGCGCTCGCCGTGCCCGTGCTGTACCTGACGGCGGCAAACTTCTTGCTCTATCTTTCGTGGCTCGGCGACGCGCCCGAACGCATGTTCGTCTTCCACACGATCATCTACTTGCCGTTCGCCGCGCTCTGCGTAATATCTTGGTATGTCCACAAACGCAAACAAGGGTAAGCGCGCGCTCGTCACGGGCGGCGCGGGGCTCATCGGCTCGCACATCACGGATTTGCTCGTCGCCGAAGGCTGGTCTGTGCGCGTGCTCGACAACCTTGAGCCGAACACGCACCGCAAGGGGCGACCGCCGTGGATCAACGAGGCGGCGGAGTTTGTCGAGGGCGACGTGCGCGAACGCGCGGACGTGCGCGCCGCGCTCGAAGGCGTTGACGTCGTCTTTCACGAGGCGGCTTACGGCGGCTACATGCCGGAGATCGCCAAGTACGTCCATGTCAACAGCCTCGGCACGGCGCAGATGCTCGAAATCATCCGCGAGGAGAACTTACCCGTCAGAAAGATCGTCGTCGCCTCTTCGCAGGCCGTCTATAGCGAGGGCGCCGGAACTTGTGAAGAGCACGGGCTCGTCTTCCCGCCCGTGCGCGCCGTCGAGCAGTTGCGGCGCGGAGACTTCAGCGTCCACTGCCCCGCCTGTGATCGCCCGACCGCCTCCGCCCCGACGCCTGAGCGCGCGCCCATCGGCGGCGAGACCGTGTACGCGATCACGAAGGTCGATCAGGAGAGACTCGTCCTGACGTGGGGGCGGCAGGTCGGCGTCCCCGTGGTCGCCCTGCGCTACTCCTGCACCTACGGGCCGCGCCAGTCGATCTTCAACCCGTACACCGGCGTCATCGCGATCTTCTGCACGCGGCTCTTGAACAACCAGCCGCCCGTGCTCTATGAGGACGGCGAACAGACGCGCGACTTCTCGTTCGTCGAAGATATCGCGCGCGCGAATTTACTTGCCGCGATGACCGACCGGCTCGACGGTCTCGCCGTCAACGTCGGGAGCCAGGAGGCGACGACCGTGCGCCGCGTCGCAGAGATCGTCGCCGACGCCTTGAATGTTCGCATAGAGCCGATCGCGCGCGGCGAGTTCCGCCCCGGCGAGATGCGACACCTCATCTCCGACACGACGCTCGCGCGCTCAGCCGGCTACGCGCCGCGGGTCTCGCTCGCCGAGGGCATCGCGCGCTATATCGGCTGGATCAAGGGTCAGATGGACGTGCGCGATTATTTCGCCGCCGCTGAAGAGGGCTTGCGCGCCAAGGGCATCGTCCATCAGGTGAAGCAAGGCGGCGAAGGAGCGCGCGGCGCGTGAGAGTCTCCGTCGTCATCCCCGCGCTGAATGAAGCAGAGCCGATTGGCGATGTCGTGCGCGCGATCCCACGCGAGATCGCCAGCGAGGTCGTCGTCGCCGACAACGGCAGCACAGACGCGACGGCTGCGGTCGCGGCGGCGGCGGGCGCACGGGTGGTCGGCGAGCCGCGTCGCGGCTACGGGCGCGCGTGCCGTGCGGGCGTCGCCGCCGTCGCCGCCGATTGCGAGATCGTCGCCTTCCTCGACGGCGACGGGAGCGACTGCCCGGAGTTGCTGAGTTGTCTCGTCGATCCGATTGTCGCGGGGCGTTACGACTTCGTCATCGGGTCGCGCACGCGCGGGCGGAGAGAGCAGGGGAGCATGAACTTCCAGCAGCTCTTCGCAGGGCGTCTCGCCGGGCTGTTGATGCGCACCCTCTACGGCGTTAGCTACACAGATATGTGCCCGTTCCGCGCCATCCGCCGCGACGCGCTCGAACGTTTGGCGATGAGCGAGGAGACGTACGGCTGGAACCTTGAGATGCAGATGAAGGCGGCGCGCGCTGGGCTGCGCATCCTCGAAGTGCCGGTCGATCACCGCCGACGCGCGGGCGGCGAGTCGAAAGTCTCCGGCACCCTGCGCGGAACGCTCCTCGCGGGCGCGCGCATCCTCTACACCTTCACGCGCATCGCAGTGGAACGCGGCAGAGTCAGGTGAAGGATGAAAGAATGATGGGCGGGCTTGAGCAACCTTCTTTCACCGTTTCGCCTTCCTACTTGCGACCTGCTTTTTGTGGCGCACGATTTCCCGCCCCGGCGAGACTGCTATGAAGCTCAAACGTTTGACGCCGCTCTCTCTGCTCGCGCCCCTGCTCTTCGCGCACGCGGCGTGGGCGCAGACTGTTGCGGCCATCGACAATAAAACTTCGGATGCCGACGCGGCGCGCGCCGTGCTCGAGCGCAAAGCCCTCGGCCTGCTCGACGAGGTTGGCGAAGAGGCGCAGGGGCTGAAACTGGTCGAGAATCGCGTGCGCCTGGAAGTGGCCGCAGCGGACTTGCTCTGGCCGCGCGACGAGAAGCGCGCGCGGGAAATCCTCAACGCAGCCTTCGCTAGTCTGGCGAGCGCCACCGCCTCGATCCCCTTGGACGATCCGCGCCACGAGCAGAGCACGCAGCAGGCGCTCAACCTGCGGCGCGAGATCGTGCAGGCGGTCGCGCAGCGCGACCCGCAGCTCGCGCTCGATCTCCTGCGCAGCACGCGCCCACCATCAGCCCCGAATATTTCGGGAAGAGACCCATACCAGAGCAATCAGGAACTCGCGCTCGAAGCGAGCATCGCCGAACAGGTCGCCGCGCGCGATCCGCATCAGGCGTTGCGCCTCGCCGAAGAGATTCTCGCGCGCGGCATCTCGTCGCAACTGTCGAGCGTGGTGGAGCGCATGCGCGCGAGCGACCCGGAGGGCGCGACGCGACTCGCCGCCGACATCGCGCGCAAACTCCGCACGGCAAACTTTGCGACGGACTACGAGGCCGCGAACCTGACGGTCTATCTGCTCGGCGCGACGCGCGCGACCGCCGCGCCACGCAACGCGCCGGTCGTCGGTCGCCAGCCCGTCGCACTCGACGACCAGGCGCGGCGCGATCTGTTGGGCACGGCGGTCAACGCGGCGCTCTCCCAGCCTAACGGCGCGCCCGCGTCGGGCGGCAGGCAGTACCTGCTCAACTCGCTACAGGCGTACCTGCCGGAAATTGAAAAGTCCATGCCCATGCAGGCGCAGGCGCTGCGCCAGAGGGCTGGTGCGGCGGCGCGTCCCACGGCAAACACGAGCCAGCGCGAACTTCAGAGCGCGACGCAGGCGGCGACGGTCGATGCCATGCTCGACCTCGCGTCGAAGGCTTCGCCCGAAGCGAGCCAGCAGATTTACCGCACGGCGGCGTTCAGGGCACTCAACGAGGGCGCGACGGAACGCGCGCGGCAGATCATCGGCGAGCACTTCGATAACGCGGATGTGCGCGCGCAGGCGCTGCACGAGCTGGATCAGCAGTTGTTCTGGCGCGCGGCGAACAGCGGCGACTTCGAGCAGGCGCACGCGCAGCTCGCGCGCTTAGCCCGAACGGAGGAACAGTCGGGCCTGCTCCTCTATCTCGCGCGCGCCGTCGCAGACCGGGGCGACACGGAGGGCGCGCGGAGGCTGCTTGACGAGTTGTGGAATCAGATCGGCGGGCGCGCGAAGAATCAGTCGCAGTTCGCCTCGCAGTTGGAGGCGGCGAAGGTGTACGCGCGGGCTGATCCCGGACGCGCCTTCGAGATCGTCGAGGCGTCGGTCGAGCGCGTGAACGAATTGGTTGCGGCGGCGTCGGTCATCGACGGCTTCGGGCAGGAGGCGTTTGAGCAGGACGAGTTGAAAATGCAGAACGGCTATGCCTGGTCGTCGCTCGTCGCGCAATGCAGCGAAGCCCTCGCCGCGCTCGCGCGCACGGACTTCGAGCGCGCCGCCGCAACCGCCGAGCGGCTCCAGCGGCTCGAAACGCGACTGCCCGCGCGCCTCGCCGTCGCGCGCGGCGTGCTCAGCCCGAACGCCGCGCCGGGCGTCGTCAGCAGGCGGCGCGGGGGCGTCGTCGTCATCAGACAGGAATAGCGCGAAGGCTTCTCTTCAGCGCGGTCTGCGCGTGAACCTGTCTGGGAACTTCTCGCGCAGGCGCGGCGTGATGCGGAAGCCCACGTCCGCGAACGCCTCGCCGAAGTCGTTGCGCTCGCCGCCGCCGCGCCCGACGTGGCAGACCGTGCATTTGCGACTCAACTCGGCGCGCGCGAAAGGGTCGCGGTCGTAGCGATCCATGAAGGCGGGCTTCGCCTCGACCGGCGGCACGAAGAACGTCGCCCGCGCCAGCGCGACGAGCGCCACGAACGCCGCCAGCACGAATAGTTTGATCCTCTCTCGCATCTTCAGTCGTGCTTCCTAGAAAACGTAAGTGAACGAGCCGCCGAAGCCGCTGCGCTCGTAGCCGCGAAACGGCAGCAGGCGCAAGCCGAACTCTTCATCCAACTCGCCCGTGAGGCGTGGAACGGGCGCGGCGGTGTGGTTGAACAGGTAGTTGAACTTGAAGACGGCGCTCGCCGACGGCGCGAAGTTCAAGCCGACGGTGAGGCGCGTACGGTTCAGGTAAAAATCCTTCAGCGTGCGGTCGAGTCGCACGCCTTCGTAACGCACGACGGGCGCGATGTAGCTGCCCTCGTCGAAGTGCTCCGCGACGAAGCGCGGGCGGAACTGGTAAGAGCCTTCGACGTAGAAGCCGTCCTGACCGGGCGAGGGCTGCGCCAGAAACTCTGCGAGCGTCGTGGCGCTCGCCTCGTCTGCGGGATCGAAGACGGGCGCGGGCGGGCTGCGGCGCGCGATCCCCTGACCAACGATCCGTGAGCGACCGTACTCGGCGTTGAGCAAAAGATTCCCGCGCCGGTAAGAGGCGTCGAAGAAGTAGAGGTGCGCGAAGACGCGCGGCGCGTCGTCGTGCGTGTCGTCCGTCACGCGACCGCGGTAGCCGGAGATGCCGAACTCGAAGCCGTCGAAGGGCGAGAAGCCGACGCGCCCGACGAGCGCCTTGTCGCGGTTGTTATCCTGAAACGCGGAGTTGCCGACGTGCGCCGCCTCTGCCTGACCGAGCAGGCGCGAGAAAGTGCCCGCGCCGCCTTCCTCACCAGCCTCGCCCTCTTCGCCCGCGGCGCTCATCCCGTTCACCACGTCGAACTCGTAAGAGAGCTTCATCCGACGCGGGAGTTTGAATCTGCCGCGCACGCCGAGACCTGTGTCGGAGTAGGCGGTCGGCACGACGAACTGGTTGAGCAGCGGACGGATCGCGGTCAGGTTCAGGTTCGAGTCGTGATACACGTTGAAGCGACCGAGCGAGGGGACGAAGACGCCGCCGCGGAAGGCGAACTCCGGTCGCAGCTTCCACTCAAGAAACGCCTGCTCGACCTCGACCTCACGCCCCGCGAACTCGTACTCGATCTCCGAGTTGAAGATGATGTTGTGCTTCTCGGAGAGCGTCGCGGCGATGCCGAGGACGAGGCGCGGGTTGGCGAAGGTCGGCGTGCCACCACCGTCAGCCTTCTCGTTGATGCCCGAGCCGCGGAACTGCGCGTCGCCGTAGCCGCCGATGGTCAGACGATCCGTGTGGAGGAGACTCCCTGCGCCCGACAGGTCGCCGCCCTGCGCCTTAGTCGCGACGGCGACGCGCGAATCTTGCGGCGCGGCGGTTGACTGTGTCGCGCCCGCTTCAGTCGTCGCCTGTTCTGTTGTCGCCGCGCCTGTCGGTTGCGTGGGCGTCTTTTCGACGAGTGTGCGCAGGCGATCAAGCTCGCCGCGCAGTTGCCGGAGTTCGCCGCGCAACTGCTCGACTTCGGTCTGTGGCGTCGCGCCTTTGTCGTTCGTCTGAGCGAGAAGGGGAGTCGCCGTTGTGAAGAGCAAGGCGAGAGCCGCGAAGAAAAACTTTAAGTTATGTTTGCGTGTTCCGGCGACGCGCCGGGAATCAAGCCTAGGGCTGAGCATGGCGGAGCATCCTTTCACACGTCCGTGGGTCGGGAGTTGGGGGAGTGGGGCGTGATAAGATAGCAGCCGCACGCCACTCAGAATCGTTTACAAGCCGGTTCGGGTGTTGCACGCAAGGAGCCTCTGGCGTTGCCGCGCCGGGGGCTCCGTCTTTGTTAAGAACTAAAAGAGCGTGTTGAAAATGAAAACCGTTTTCAACGCAGAGGAATATAGGGTCTGGCGCTCGCCCTTGTCAATGGGGGCGTTCTGGTGTGGTGCGAAAGTCGGCGTCTGGCGGCGCGTTGGTTGAGGGCGAAGCGGTCGGTGAAGTGAATGGTCGCGGTGCGCCGGCGCGTGCGTCGTCGCGCCTGCGCCTAGCCCTTGACGCGGAAGACGAGGAAGTAGTCCATGCCGTCGGGCTTGACGAAGTCGTAAGTCTCGACGAGCGCGTAACCGGCGCGCTCCATCTCTTTGACGACGATGGGCTGTTCGAGGCCATGATCGTCGCCGCGCCCGTTGCGGTCGATGATGCCGACTGTGGCGTTTGGTCGGAGGGCAGCACGAAGGCTCCGCATCAGGCGCAGGGGGTTCGCGATCTCGTGGTAGGTTTTGAGGATGAGCACGGCGTCCGTGCTGTTGGCGGGGAGAAGAGCGTCATCTTCTTTGCCGAGGATCGTATGGACGTTCGGCAAGTTCTCTTTCTTCGCGCGCTCGTCGATGTACTTGAGGTAGTCGCGGTTGATGTCCACGGCGTAAACCGTGCCGCTTGTGCCGACGCGACGCGCAGCGCGCACCGTGAACCAGCCTGAGCCCGCGCCGATGTCTGCGACGCTTGAGCCTTCCTTAATTTTCAGCACGTCCATCACGCGACCGATCTGCAACTTCTCCTCGCGCTTCGGGTCTTCGAAGATCGAGAGCGTGCCCGTGTAAGGGTTGCTCGTCGGGCGGTCGAGCTTGTCGGCATCATTCGCGGGCGAAGCTTGAACCGCCGAAGGCTGACTCGCCTTGGCGGGCGCGCGCTTCGTCTGCTGGAATGCCAGCGCGCCGCCCAGGAGCGTCAGCGTCGAGACGAAGCAGACGATGATCTTGACGAAGAGTGACGCTGCGCCGTGCTTCGACCGGATCAGCGTCTCCAGCTGCGATTGAGTGTGAGAGCCCTGCTGTTCGTGCATGATCATTTCACGACGATGGAGTGCGCGCCGCGCTCGCGGACGCGACCGATGCGCGTGGCGCGCGTGTAAGTTTGACTGAGACGCGCGAGCAGGGAATCGGCGCGCGCCTCTTCGACGCAAATGAGCAGGCCGCCCGCCGTCTGCGGGTCGAAGAGGAGCCGGGAGAGTTCGAGGCTGACGTTCTCGCCGACGAGCGCGTCCGCGCCGACGTAGGCGCGGTTCGTCTTGTCGCCGCTCGTGACGAGACCCGCGGCGGCGAGTTCGAGCGCGCCGGGGATCGTGGGGACGCTCTCGGCATCGATCTCGATGGTCACATTGCTCGCATGCGCGACTTCCCACGTGTGACCGAGGAGCGAGAAGCCCGTCACGTCCGTCGCGGCGTGCGCGCCAAACTCCTGCATCGCCCGCGCCGCGTCGCGCCCGGCGAGCAGCATCGTGTCGAGCGACGCCTTGACCGTCGCCTCGTCGGCCTTGCCGAACTTGATGCCGGTCGAGACGACCCCCGTGCCGATGGGCTTCGTCAGAATGATCGCGTCGCCGGCTCGCGCGCCGCGGTTCGTGATGATCTCGTCCGGGTGAATCGTGCCCGTCACGGCGTAGCCGAACATGATCTGCGGATCGTCAACGCTGTGCCCGCCGAGGAGTGCGACGCCGTATTCCGTGAGCGTGTCGAGCCCGCCGCGCATGATCTCGCCCAAGATCGAAAAGTCGAGCCCCTTTTTCGGGAAGCAGGTGACGGCGAGCGCTGTGATCGGAGTCGCGCCCATCGCCCACACGTCGTTGATCGAGTTGAGCGCAGAGATGCGACCGTAAGTGTACGGGTCGTCAACGATGGGCGTGAAGAAGTCCACAGTCTGGACGATGGCGAGGTCTTCGCGCAGCAGATACACGCCCGCGTCGTCCGCCGTCTCGATGCCGACGAGCAGATTGGGGTGCTTCGGAATTTTCAGTCCGCTCAAGACCTGAGCGAGATCGCCGGGCGCGAGTTTCGCCGCTCAACCCGCGCAAGAAACCATCTCCGTCAGACGCATGGTCGCCCCTCCTTCCTCGCCGTCACCTTTGACGACTTCCGAGTTACTGCCAGAGCGACCATGCTAACCGAAACGGGCGCGCGCGTCACCGCCCGGCCTGCGTCGTCGCCGCCTTCGCCTGCTCAGTGACGACGAAACTTGCCGGCGCGAGCCGCGCCTGCGCTTCCGGGTTGTAGTAGTCGTAAGCCTGCGACGAGGCGGACTTGGCATTGAGTCCGAAGCGCGGACGGAAGGTGAAGTCGAAACGTGTGCCGCCCGCGTGCGCCCAGAGATAGACGACGAGACGATCGGGCAACACGTCGTAATGGCTGAAGTCCCAGCCTGTCGCTTTCATCGCGCGCTCCAGAGAGGAGCGATCAACGTCCGCGCCGGGCGGGAGCCCGATCTCCGCGAGCAGCATCCCGTAACCGCTGTGACCGATGCGCTCGGCTTCGACGCGGCATGTCACCTCTTCGCCGACGGCGGCGCGCGTCTTGTCGAAAGAGACGGCGAGTCGCAGCGCGCGCGACGAACGCTCGGAGCTTTGTGTGCCGTCGGCTGCCGCGTCAGCCCACGGCACGTAGTAAGTGGCGACGACCTGCGCGGCGGCTTTCGTCAGCGCGCCGGAGCCCGTGCGCCGCACCTCGACGCGGTTCGCGCCCGCCGCGACGAAGCGCGAGATGTCGAGCGTGACCGGCGCGGCCAGCCCCGCGCTCGTCGGCAGAGAGACGACCCCTGCGCTCTGGCCGTTGACGAAGACTTCCGCGCCGGGCGTATCCGTCGTCTGTGCGCTCGCCTCCGCGGCGCGGTCTGTGGAGAGGTTCATCAGCGCGTCGAGCACGTTGACGGTCGCCTGCGTCGAATACCAGACGCCGTATCGATCCTTGTTCTTCAAGAGGAAGAGCAGGGCGCGGCTGACGAGATCGTCAGCGGGTGCCGGGTGTTGGGTGTCGGGTGTCAGAGAAGGAGCGGCGGCGTGGGCCGAGAGGTCTTTACCCGATCCCTGACCCCCGAACCCCGGCCCCGGCGCGTCGGCGCGCGCGAGCGCGCTGACCGCCAAAGCCGTCGTTTCGACGCGACCGGCGAGACCCCAGCCGTAGAAGGGCGTGTTGGTTTCCAGCGCGAAGTAAGAGCCTTCGCCTTCGTCGCGCGCGAGCGAGCGCAGGCGGCGCGTGGCGGCGTCGAGTTTGTCGGGCGAAGCATTGGAGTCGGCGAGCGCGAGGGCGTAGGCGGCGAGTAGATAAGGCTCGTCGATCTCCATGGCGCGGCGCGCGAGGTAGTCGAGCGAGCGCGCGAAGGGCGACGGCGGCTTCAACGGAGTTTGAGCAGGCGGCTGACTAATGGTCGCGCCATTCGCGGCGGTCGCGTTGATCGGATTGGTTGAGTTGTTCGCGTCGCTCGTCGCCTGAGAACCAGTTTTGCCGCCCGCGCGTCGCTCGCCGCGTGCGAGCACGCGCGCGACGTAGGCGGTGAGCATCGCTTCGCCGCGCGGGTCGGGCGTATTGTTCCAGGTGTGCGGCGCCCAGGAGCCGTCGGCGCGCTGCTGTCGCAGGAGCCATGCGCGCGCAGACTCCAGCACAGAGTCGTCGATCTCGGTCAGGTCGCGCGCGTCTTCGAGGAAGCGGATGGCGTAAGCCGTGAGCGCCACGTCCGAATCGCCCCGGCCCCAGTAGGTGAAGCCGCCGTCCGCCGCGTGGTAGGAGAGCAGGCGCTCGTAGCCCGCGCGCAGGTACTCGCGCGCCTTCGCGGCGACGGGCGGGAGTTGCGCGTCGTCCGTC
This sequence comes from Pyrinomonadaceae bacterium, assembly GCA_045807785.1. GTDB lineage: Bacteria > Acidobacteriota > Blastocatellia > Pyrinomonadales > Pyrinomonadaceae > JAIVGV01. Next base: position 16,477 of record JBJMGS010000342.1, on the reverse strand, counting down.
TTGAGCTGTTTGTAATGGCGCAAGATGAAGACGCTCGGGTAGGTCGAAGAGATCGTCTGCTCGCCGCAGCCGTAGGGGCGCTTCATGATCGCCTCGACGCCCTCGATGACGTGCGAGAGCAGGTTCGGGTAGATTTTCAGCTCGGCGTGGAGGGAATGCGGGACGACGCTCGCGGGCACGTTGACGTCGAGCGCGCCCACGCTCCCGACGAGTTGCGTCGTCGTCTGCGCGACCTCTTCGCCGTCGGGGTGGACGGAAGTGGTCTTCTCGATGGCGTCGGCGTCCGTTTCGCCGCGCGCGGTGACACGCTGCTTGCCTTCCTTGACGGAGGCAACGGCGCGCAGCGGGAACGTCTCGCGCGCGGAGTCTCCGGCGGCGACCTGCGTTGCGCGCGTCGCGGGTGCGAGCAAAGTGAACCAGCTTTCGGGCTTGAGGTCGAGCGCGACGCGCTGCGGGGTGTCGAGGTAGTTGCGGACGACGACGGGCAGGTTGATCTCGTCGCCTTCGGTTAAGACGGGCGGCGGATCGAGTTCGACGAAGAAGGGTTGGAAGGCGCGAAACTCTCGCTCGGCGGTGCCGATCTCGCCGCGCTCGTTCGAGCCGATGACGGACATCTTCCACGTCGTGATGTTGTCGGCGAGCTTGAACTTAACTTCGGAGCGCCCCTGGCGATCCGTGACGAGTTCGGGCTGCCAGAAAAGAGTCTCGGAGAATTTATCGCGCAGCCTCGGCGTGGCAATCTCTTCCGCCCCGGAGCGTGTCACGACGCGAACCTTGCCGCGCTCAACCACCCCCGGTTGAAGCAATGCCAGATTGTCTCTGCGGCGACCGTTCAAAGGTAGCTCCAAGATTTGTCGCGTCGAGATCGACGAAGACGTTTGTTCAACCATCCCCGCACTGTCTGCCGTGACTGTCACCGTCTCCATAACGCCGCCCACTTCCATTCTGAGATCGACGCGCGCCAAACTTTCTGAGCTGACGGTGATGCCCATGACGACCGCCCGCTTGAAGCCGGGCGCGTCAACGGTCACGGTGTAGATGCCCGGAGGCAGGTTGCGCAAAAGATAGACGCCCTCCGCGTCGGTCGTCGCGTTGAATGTCTTGTCAGATAGGTACTGATGCGTCGCCGTCACCGTCGCGTTCGGCACTGAAGCGCCCTGCGGGTCTGTCACCGTGCCGCTGAGCGCGCCCGTGCCGCTGGCGAAGACCGTGATCTTCTCGGCGGGCACGGGCTTGGCGTCGTGCGCGGATTGATCGGAAGCGATGGCCGAAAACTCCGCGGCAGTGAAGTCGTCATAGGTGCCCTGGTACCCGTCCGCGCCCGCGCTGCGGATGGCGACGAAACTGAGTTGGCGCGTGATGGGCGTGACCTGCGTGTGTGCGCCCGCGCCACCCTGCTGCTCGGTCTGCGTGCGGTCGGCATAGCGTCCCTCCGTGCGGAAGGTCACGTAGAAAGGGTGCTCCCAAGGGTCGCGCAACTCCTCGAATCGCATCCCGACGCGGCGCAGTACCGCGCGTAGGGTCGCTTCGTCTTTGGGGAAGCCGTTCGTCTCTTTGAGGAACGCCGTCAGCGCCGAGTCGATCTGTGTGCGCGGCTCGGCGAAATAGTCCGTCCAGATTGACCAGACAGGGAAGTCGTCCGCGCTCGGGTTTTCCTGCACGTTGAAGTGTCCGTCAGGGCCGGCGCTCTCGACCGTGAAGAAATAGTTCGTGCCGTTGATCGCGAAGCGCAGCTCGTAGGGCTTGCCCCAGCGGTCGCGCAGCGCGTCGAAGTCGATCCCCGTGTGCTCGCGTAGCACTTGCTTCAGCGTCGCGGCGTCGCGCAGGAACGTGCCGGTGCGCCGCTGATACTCTTCGACAGCGCGGTTCAACGCCTCGCCCTGCGGGCGGAAGTAGGGGAACTGCATCCGCCCCACTTTCCAGTCGTCCGCCGTGCCGAAGCGCTTGTCCGCGCCCGCGCTCGCGAACTCGACGACATCGTTCGCCTGTTCGACCGAGAACGCGCCGCGATAGGGCGTGCCCCAGGGATCGCGCACGTCCGGCGCGAGACCGGCGTCGGCGAGCGCGCGCCGCAGGCTCGCCTCGTCGTGCGGGTAGTCGCCCGTGCGTTCGTAGCGTAAGGAGACGGCGCGGCGCGCGGACTTGAGCTGTTCCTCTGCGAGCTTGGCGAAGACGCGCGACTGGTCGGTTTCGTAGTCGCCGCCGCCGAAAAAGTTTGGCTCGTAGTCGTCCTCGCGCTGCAGGAGCATCTCAGCGACGAGATCGAGTTCCGCACTGACGGGCTTCGTGGCGTCGAGCCGCTCGATGTCGCGCAGGGTGTAGCCGCCGACCGCGTCATCGCCGTACCAGAAGGAGCGGAACTGATCGTAGAAGCCGTAACTCGATGCGAACTCCTGCTCGGTGCGCGCTCTCTCTTCGACCGCCTTGTCGAAGACGACGACGCCGAGCGCGCTCTCGGCTGTGCGACCGCGAGCGTCCTTCACCTGAAAGCGCGCCGAAGCCTCCTCGCCCGGCTTGTAGCTGGCGCTCCCGAACTTCACGTCCAGATTCAGCTCGCGGTCACGCGGGTAGATGATGGTGCGCGTGCCCTTGATGAAATCGTCGTCGTAAGTGTTGTCGGGGATCGCGGCGGTGTAGGCGGCGACCGTTACGCGGTTCTGAAACTCCGGTCGGTAGGGGATGGAGAGCGAGGCGCGACCGTTCGAGAGGCGCACCGTCTCGGCGTAGAGCGTGCGGTTGTCGGCGACCACCTCGACGATCACTTTCAGGTCGGGCTTGTCCGAACTGATCTCCGCCGCGACCGACTCGCCCTCGCGGTAGATCGACTTGTCGGTCTTCACGCGGATGACCGGATCACTGTTCATCCAGAACGTGTCGTCGTGACTACCTTCACGCCCCACGCGGTCGCGCGCCGTGAAGCGCAGCGAGAGAGAGCCCTCGCCAGAGTCGCCATCGCGCGCGACGACGGGGCCTGAAACTCGCGCGACGCCGAAGCGGTTCGTCCGCACCGTCTTGACGATAGGCTTCCACGCGCGCGCGGGTGCGGCTACGGTGCTCGATTGTCTCGCTTGCTCCGCAGGCCGCTCTTCGATCTTCACCTCGCACTGCGCGGGGCTCCCGTCGGCGTAAGACGTGGCGACGTAGAATTCGAGCGGGAGGCCGCGCGCCTGCCGCGTGTTCGCCTGCGTGACGTAGATGTGGACGGGGTCTCTGGTCACGCGCAGGCTGAAGCGGCGCTGCTCCGTGCGGTTCGTCGTCGGGTCTGTCACATAAGCCGCGAAGGTTAAATCCGTGAAACGCCGGTAAGGGCTGTCGGTAAGCTCTGTGTGCGCCTTCGAGAGATCGACGCGCGCCGTGAAACGCCCCGCCTCGTCCAACTCGCCCTCGTACTTATCACCTTCCTCGACATCGTACTTCTGCTCGGCGTAGTTCCAACTGCGCTCGCTCTCGCGCACGACGCGGACGCGGGCGCGCTTGACCGGCTGGCCGAATAGGTAGTCGGCGCGGACTTCGACTGCCGCCCCCTCGCCGCGCAGGTAGTAGTCGCGGTCTGGCTTCGCGGCGACGGTGAAGTTCGGCAGATCGTAGCGACTAATCTTGACCCGCGCGTGTCCGGTGTTGCCCGCGTCGCCGTACTTGTCTTCGTCCAGCTCGACCGTGACCGCGTAGTCGCCGAGGCGCGTGTTGTCCGCGAGCTTCCAGTCGCAGCTCGCGACGCCGAAGCGCGACGTTTTGATCGGCGTGTCGAAGACGGTCGTGCCTTCGGGGTCTTCGATCTTGAGCGTGCCCTCCGCGGAGGCCAACGCGCGGTCGGCGTTCGTCACGACGAGCGCGCGCAGGTGCATCGTCTGGCCGGGCTGGTAGAGCGGCTTGTCTGTGCTGACGAGGACGCGGATGCGCCGGTCGAGATCGAGGCTGTCCGATTCCTCTTGCTCGACGGAGCCGAGTTTGCCCGTCACAGAGAGCTCGACATCGTCGTCCGGGATCGCGCGCGGGAGCTGGAAGTCGAGCGAGGCGTAGCCGTCGGCATCCGTCTCGCCGCGCGCGTTGATCTTCTGCGTGTCTCCCTTCTCGTCGTCGTCGAACTCAACTTCACCTTCGAGCTTCACGCCGCGCACTGCGCGCTCGGTGAGCGGGTGGGTGGCACGCACGCGCACGCGCAGGAGCTGTCCCTCGCGCACGCGCTTCGACGCGGCGACCCGCAGCTCGAAGAGATCGCGCGTCACCGCGGAGAGCGAGACGACGCCGGAGACGGGGTTGAACGCCGACGTGTGCGCGTCCGGCTCGACGCGGTAGCGCAGGCGATACCAGATCAGCTCGCGCCGCTGTGCGCCGGAGCGCAGGGCTGTGGGAATCGCGAGCGTGGCTTCGACGCGATTCGCGCCGCGCTTCAACACGGCGTCGGCGCGTGCGCTTGAAACGATCTTGTCCGTCGGATCGAGCAGCTCGAACTCGAAGTGCGCGTTCAGGGCGTGGGCCTCCGCGTTCCCGACGGCGAGCGAGACTGTGCCCGCGTCTGCGGCGAGCGCAAAGCGCGTCGCGGCTTCGTCAACTGTGATCCAACTGCCGGGCTGCGCGCTCGTCGTGGCCGTGACGACGACGAGCGGGGCGGCACAGAGACACACGAGTAGGCAGTGTAGAAGCGTGGGCAATCTACGGTTCATGGGCACCTCCGTCTCTGGCGCGTGTGATGCACGCCGCGCGTGACGGAGTTGTGTTGGCGGAAAAATTTTTACGCGAAACAACCTCACAGGTCGGTGCGAGCAACAAACGGGCACCACGTGGCTGTCCGTACGTCTCCCCGACGTAAATTTCTTTCCCGACGCCGCGTAACCTTTCCACCTCTTCGCGGTCATACGTGTTGGCTACAGAGTTCGGTGAAGCGGACGCGAGCGAACAAACAGGTTGCCTGACGAACAGATAGACGAGCGCCTGCTAAGGCTGGCGCGGCGCGGCGACGAGGCGGCGTTCCTCTCGCTCTACGAGCGCCATCACGCGCCGGTCTTCCGCTTCGCCTGCCGTCTGCTCGGCGACGCGGCGACCGCCGAGGATGTCCTGCACGACTGCTTTCTCGATCTCGTCCGTCCGGCGGACGGCGCCGCCGACTACGACGCCTCGCGCGGCAGTTTGCGCAACTACCTCTACGGCATGGCGCGCCACCGCGCGTTGAAATTTTTCCGCCGCACCGCGCGCGAGTGCGAGCTTGACGACGCGGCGGGAGAGGCGGGCGCAGTCGAGTCGCGCGTCGAGTCGCAGACGCCGCTCGCGCACCTGCTCGACGCTGAGTTGGGCGAGATTGTGAGGCGCGCGATTCAAGCGTTGCCGCCGCTCCAGAGAGAGTCGCTGGTCTTGTTCGAGTATGAAGAGTTGTCGCTCGCGGAGATCGCCGAGATCGTCGGCGTTGATATAAACACCGTGAAGGCGCGCCTGTTTCGCGCGCGCCGCACTTTACGCAAGACGCTCGCCCCGCATTCGTCTCCCTACGGCGTGGAAGCGTTGACGTTGAAGGACTGAGGATGAGAGACCGCGCGGAAAAACTTCCAGCCACGTCCACGCCGGCGAAGTCTCTGTTCGACGATCAGTCGAACACAGAGTTCGGCGGAGGGGAAGAGCTTGAGCTACTGCGCCCACTGCTCGCGCACTGGCGCGTGTCCGGCGAAGCGTCGGCGGCTCTGCGCGCGCGTCTCTCCGAGTCGTACCGTCAACAGTTCACACAGCAGAAGGAGGAGGAGACGATGAAAGCTTACGGAATGCCGCAAGAGAGTTTCGGCGCCGGGTACGCTTACGCGGGCGGGGATTTCCGACTGACGATTCTCGAACACGAGAGTCTGCCGCGCCGACTCGCCGCCGAAGTCGCAGAGGTCGCGCGCGACTCACATTTGACGCGCGCCGAGTTCAGGCGCGACCCGCTCGGCTTCACGCGCAGGCTCTTCACGGCTTACGCACAGATGACGCGGCGCGCGCTCGCGCAGGAGAACGTCGGCTACGGCTTGATGGCGTCGCTCGCCGTCGTGCTCACGCTCGTCGGCGCAATTGCCGCGCTCGATCACAACCGTTCGCGCGGCCTGCTCGCGGATCGGTTGCGCGAAGACTTGGAGTTTCGCGGACTGATTACTGAAGTGCCCGACGCGCAGCCGAAGCCCGACTCGGCTGGCGCGGGCATGGCGAAGTCTGGGAACGGAGGCGGGCAGAAGGCGAAGCTTGAGAAGCCGGGCGGCGGCGGGGGCGGCGGACGCAATGAGGACAAGCCCGCGGTCGTCGGCAAACTCCCGCAGGCGACGCTCGCGCCGCAGGTGCTCGCGCCCGACCCGCACCCGCCCGCGATTCACAACCCGTCGCTCCCGACCGCCGCGACGATTCAGGCAGACCCGGTGCTGTTCCCGCCAGACCCGCGTGCCGTCCACTACGGCGATCCGAAGTCGAAGTCGACCGAGTTGTCGTCGGGCACGGGCACAGGAGGCGGCATCGGCGTGGGCACGGGCGGCGGCGTCGGCTCGGGCAATGGTACGGGCTACGGCCCCGGCGAGGGCTACAACACGGGCGGCGGGCCAGCAAAGATCGGCGGCGGTGGACCCGGCGCGGGCGGCGGGCCCGTCGATTACGACCGCGTCTTCAACATGAGAGAGGTGACGCGACGCGCGCAGATCATCTCGCGCCCCGAACCGCTCTACACAGAGGAGGCACGCCGCAATCAACTCACCGGCACGGTCACTCTGCGCCTCGTGCTCAACGCGAACGGGTCGGTGACGAACGTCGTCGCCGTCACACGGCTGCCCGACGGCCTGACCGAGAAGGCGATGGAGGCCGCGCGCCAGATCAAGTTCACCCCCGCCGAGAAGGACGGACGCCGCGTCTCGCAGTACGCGACGATCAATTACAACTTCAACATCTACTGAAGAGCAAGGATGAAGGATGAAGGATGAAGGATGAAAGAATGATTATTCGAGTCGAATGATCTCTGTTTCATCCCTCACCCTTCATCCTTCATCCTTTCCCGCCGGACTTGCGCGGCGTCGCGCGTTCGGGTTAGATAATCGCCCATGACGCCCGACGCCACGCCCGCCATCATCTGCCTCGCCAGCTATTTCAAGGGCGTTGACTTCACGCGCGAGGCGAAGGCGCAGGGCGCGCGCGTCTTCCTCGTCACGCGCGAGCGTTGCCGGCGTGAAGCGTGGGACGTGGACGCCATCGAAGATTCGTTCGTGCTGCCAAACGACGCGTCGTCGGAGAGGTTTATCCAGACGGCGGTCGAGATCGCGCGGCGCAACCGCGTCACACGCGTCGTCGCGCTCGAAGAGTTCGACGTGATCACCGCCGGGCTCGTGCGCGAACATTTAAGACTGCCCGGTTTGACCAGTTCCGCGGCGCGGCTCTTCCGCGACAAGTTGGCGATGCGCACGACGGCGCGCGCTGCGGGCGTCAACGCGCCTGAGTTCGTCCGCCTCGTCAACTATCAGGAGGTCGGCGAATTCTTAGAGCGCGTCCCTGCACCGTGGGTCTTGAAGCCGCGCACGGATGTCTCCGCCATCGGTATCAAGAAGCTCTCGGACGCCGAAGCCGTATGGCGCACGATGGAGGCGCTCGACGCGCGCGAGCGACCGCAGGAGCGCGCATCGTTCCACCTGCTCGAACGCTTTGTGGCGGGCGAGGTCTTCCACGTCGATTCGGTCGTGTATGACGGCGAGGTGAAATTCGCGGGCGTCAACCGCTACGGTCGCCCACCGATGAACGTCGCGCACGAGGGTGGCGTCTTCATCTCGACGACGGTCGAGTACGACTCGCCGGAGCGCGAAGCGCTACTCGACATCAACCGTCAGGTCGTCGCGGCGCTAGGCTTGCGACGCGGCGCGACGCACGCCGAGTTCATCAAGGGCGACGCCGACGGCAAACTATATTTCCTCGAAATCGCCGCGCGCGTCGGCGGCGCGTTCACCGCCGAGAACCTCGAAGCCGCGAGTGGCGTTAACCTCTGGCGCGAGTGGGCCAAGATCGAGCTGGCGGACGACGCGCCCGTTTACGAACCGCCGCCGCCCCGCCAGGACTACTCCGGCATTATCCTCTCGCTCGCGCGGCAGGAGCACCCGGATACCTCACACTTCGACGACGCGGAGATCGTCCTCCGCCCGCGCAAACGCCACCACGTCTCGCTCATCGTCCGTGCCGACACGCCGGAGCGCGTGCGCGAGCTACTCGACGGCTACGCGCAACGCTTCGCCACAGAGTTCATCGCCGTCGCGCCGCCTCTAGAGCGAGCGCAATAGGAGGGAATCCTCAGATGCGATCCTCGCCAACATTACTGACCACTCTCATGCTTGTCTTCGGCTTGGTGCTTCCCGCTGCTAATTCACCATATCGAGGGAGTAGCGCGGTGAGGGCGAGAGCGAGCGATTCTCAAGAATCAGTCTGCGCGGGTTCGTGGCAGAGTTACACTTTAAGGGGCGAGGAGTTTTCCGTCGCGCTGCCGGAGATGCCCACGCTCGATTACAACAGTAGGGAGGTGAAAGACGCACCACGCAAGACCGAACCAGTGCGGGAATATGGGGCTTATGGGGAGGGTATCGTCTATATCTTCCGCGCTTACGACAATCCCCACTCAGGCGAGGACATCGACTACTTCGCCAACTACTTCGCGACTCCATACAGCAACTCTCAGCATCCCGTCACACTAGGTATCCTACGCGATTTCAAACTCGGCGGGTTCGATGGGAGGCAGTACCGCATGGAGACCGGCGGAACACCTCTCTCCGTTCCCGACTCTTTGCTCTACGTTTACCTGACGAAGAAGCACGCCTATGTCGTCCACGTGGTCGGTGCCGAGGAGACGCACCCGTGCGTCGAGAAATTCCTCAAATCTTTCAGCCTCTCGTCGAAGCCGTCGGGTCAGCAGATCGTTGATGACAACACGGAGTCTCTAGCCGCCTCGACGCCAGCCGCACCGCCGACACCGCGCGCTGATGCCGATCAGAAACTCATCTTGCAGAAAGGCGGCGATCAGGGCGTGAGGGGCGACGCCTCCGCGGGAGGAAGCCAGCCGGAAAATCCTGTGGACTATAATCGCGTCTTCCCGCCGAAGGATGTCACGCGGAAAGCCATCATCGGGGCAAGGCCTGCCCCGGCATACACAGAGGCGGCGCGAAAGCATGAGATTACGGGCACGATCAGGATTCGGATGGTGCTGGCGGCGAACGGGAAGGTCAACGCCGTCGCAGCCTTGACGCGCCTGCCGGACGGTTTAACCGAGAGCGCGATTCGCGCCGCGCACCACGTCAAATTCATCCCGGCGCTCAAGGACGGTCGTTACGTCTCGCAGTACGTGACCATCGACTACAACTTCAACATCTACTGAAACAATCTACCGCTTAGCTCGCGGATCGCTCCGCCGCGGGGAGCGTGGCGAGGAAGTCCGTGGCGAAGCGGCGGGCGTAGTCGTCGAGCAGTTGTTCGACGCGGGCGGGGTTGTCGGCGCGGACGATGAGGCCGACGTGCGAGGGCTTGTCGAGTCGCCAGACGATTTCGGGATCGTCGTAAGTAGAGGTGTCGGGGCATTCCTGCCGCGCGAGCGAGACGATGAGCCCGGCGTAGTCGGCGCGCGTCGGGGGCAACCTGTACTCGCGACGCCCGCCTCCGATCTCGATCTTCGCCCACTCAGCCCAGAGATTGACGCCGCTCGCCGCCTCGACCAGTTCGACGATATTCGCGCCGCCGACGCGCGCGGCGGTCTCCAAAAAGTAGAGCCTGCCGTCGGCGCGTGACTTGATGAACTCCGTGTGCGAGACCCCGCGCAGCAGATTCATCGCTTCAAGCACACGCGCATTGATCTCAAAGAGCGCGCGCGCGTCCTCGGAATCCGCGGAGAGCGTGCGCGTGGTGAAGACGCCGCCGCCGTGCGCGACGTCCAGCGGCGGGTGGCCGTAGCGGCTGGCCGAGGCGAAGACGATCTCGCGCTCGTTGATGATGCAATCGACGTGGAAGATGTCGCCGGGCACGTAGCGTTCGAGGATGTGGAACGACTGGCGGTCGCCGAGCGCGTCGAGCGCAGGCCACAGTTCTGCGGGCGCGTTGATCTTTTTGATGCCCGTGGCCGACGCCTCAAAGCGGGGCTTCAAGAGCCACGGCGCTGGGACGTCCGCCATGAAAGCGCGCAGCCGTTCCCGGTTCGAGGCGTGGACGAACTCCGGCACGGCGATGCCCGCTTCCAAAGCCTGCATTCGCATGGCGAGCTTATCGCGGAAGTAGCGCGTGGTGGTCTCGCCCATGCCGGGGATGCGGAGGTGTTCGCGCAGCGCGGCGGCAGTCTCCAGGTCGAAGTCGTCGAGCGGGACGATCACGTCAATCGTCTCGGTCTGGGCGAGGAAGCTGACGCTCTTGATCGTGTCGGCGAGGTTCCACTTCTTCGCCACGTCGGGCATGTAGTAGGTCTCGTCAATGGAGTCGGCGGGAAAGTCCGCGACGCCGCGCAGGCTGAGTGAGGTGAGCAGCAGGACGCGACAGCCCTGCCGCTTGCACTCGCGCATGAACTCCTGCCCCTTCTCGTAGCTCGCGAGACAGAGGACTGTGATGTGGCGTTCTTCGTTCGTCATAGCTCTAGCTGTTAGCTGTTAGCTCTTAGCTGTTAGCAAAAACGCTCGGCGTGCTGAAGCATTCAACCGTCCGGCTGAAAGCTAACAGCTAAGAGCTAACAGCTAACCGTTCCAGAAATCGCTCGTCACAATGCGGCGCGCCTCTTCAAGACTGAGATGCCCTTGCGCGAACTTGTAGGCGACGGTGTCTTCGTAGTCGCCGCGACCGGCGGAAGTTCTCAAGCGTGCCTGTTCCGGCGTGAGCCCGGCGCGTTCGAGTTCGTGCGCGCGTTCGGGGCGGAAGCAGCGCGCGTCGAGCCAGTCACTGATCTCTTCTTCGTCCGTGAAGCCGTGCGCGAGCCAGCGGTAGGCGACCGACTCGGCGGGCGCGCCGTCGAGCACGGCGTCGCCGTAGGCGTCGAGCAGGCGGCGGATGCGCCCGGCGATCTCTTCGTCGCTCAAGTCGGCAGCCATCGGTTCGCGTTCTCTCGTCGGGAGTTTCGGTCGGGGCGCATAATCTCCGGTCGGGGCGCTTAATCTATAGCGCGACTGTGCGCCGGTTGCCAAGCGGCGCGGAAGGGTGTGTCGTCGGGGCGCGTCGCGCTTTGCAACGTGCGGCGGCGGTAGTAGCATAAGACTCTCGACCGAGGCTCAAAGATTTTATGACATTCACGACCGTCGCCGTCGGCGGCTTCACTTCAAATTCCGGCAAGACCGGCCTGGTGTGCGAGCTGCTGCGTGCGTTTCCCGGCTGGGAGGCGATCAAGGTCTCGCGCGGGCATTACCGCTCGTGCGGCAGAGACCCGCACGCCTGCTGCGTGAGCCCGCTGCTCGGCGAAGAGCCGACCTTGCGTTCGGGGCGCGCGGAAACTTACGCGCCGGGCAAGGACACAGGGCGCTACTGGGACGCGGGCGCGTCGAACGTCCACTGGCTCGTCGTGACGGACGCGCAGGTCGAGCGCGGGATCAAGCTCGCGCTCGCGCGCGTCAGCGCGCCGGGCGTGTTCGTCGAGGGCAACAGTTTTCTGCGTTACGTCGAGGCGGACTTCACCTTGATGCTCGCGCGCGGCGACGGGAAGATCAAGCCGACGGCGCGGCTCGCGCTCGCGCAGACTTCGGCGTTCTATCTGTCGGACGAGGAAGGCGCGGACGCGAGCCAGCGACTCGCCGCCTGGCGCGCCTCTGTGGGCGAGACGGAGTTGGTTAGACGAATCCCTGTTTACACGCGCGGCGAGCTGCCGTGTTTGATCTCGCGTCTGCGCGAAGTGCACGGCGCAGTCGCGGCTTAGAGTAGAACTAAAACGAGCCAGAGGAGGGCGAGCGATGTCTGAGAAGAAGCGGCAGAAGAAGGACGGCGAGCGCAAGGACGGGCAGGCGGCGGCGCGGCGCGGCGCGGTGGCCGAGAGGAAGTCAGGGCAGCAGGACGCGCAGTTGCCGAAGGACAAGTCGAACCATCTCATCGGCGACGACGCGCAGCCCACGCGCGACGACGGTCGCCGTTAACGACTCGGCTCGCCGCGTCGGCGGTGCGCGAAGTGAGCGACATGCAGGGACACGTCCATCAGCTCAACTGCTCGGCGGGCGGCGTGCCGAAGCTGCCCGTGGACGAGGCGGAACTCACGCCTACGGGTCTCGTCGGAGACCGGCAGGCGAAGCCTTTCATCCACGGCGGGCCACAGCGCGCGCTCAGTCTCTACTCGCTGGAGCTGATCGAGGAGTTGCGCGCCGAAGGCCACCCGATCTCTCCCGGCGCGGCGGGCGAGAACGTGACGGTGGCGGGACTCGACTGGTCGCGCCTGTCGCCCGGCGCGCGGCTACGGATCGGCGACGAAGTGGTCATCGAGATCAGCGGCTACGCGAACCCCTGCCCGACGATCCGCCACTCGTTCACGAACGGCGAGTTCAAGCGCATCTCGCAGAAGCTCACGCCAGGCGTCTCGCGCCTCTACGCGCGAGTCCTCAGCACGGGGCGCATCCGCGTGGGCGACCCCGTCGTCGTGCTCGACGCGACGACGACGGACGCGCGCAGCGATGAGATATCTGTGGCGGCGAAGGGAGCGAAGGCGAGGCGCGTGATGGTGACGCTCGCGTCTCTCGGCGGGCGTAAAAATCCGGGGGCGGTTTAGATGGACGCGTTGATCCTCGTGGACATTCAGAACGACTTCTGTCCGGGCGGCTCGCTCGCCGTCGCGGAGGGCGACCGCGTCATCCCCATTGCCAACGAGCTGCAAAAGCGTTTCGACCTCGTCGTCGCGACGAAAGACTGGCACCCGCCCGGCCATTCGAGTTTCGTCGCGCTCTGGCCCCCGCACTGCGTGCAGGGAACTGCGGGCGCGGAGTTCGCGCCGGGGCTCGACACCACACGCGTCGCGCACGTCTTCCTCAAAGGGACTGACCGGGCGGTCGATTCCTACAGCGGCTTCTTCGACAACGAGCACAAGCTCTCGACGGGTCTGGGCGACTACCTGCGCGCCAACGGCGTCACGGACGTTTTCATCTGCGGGCTCGCCACGGACTACTGCGTGAAGTTCACCGCGCTCGACGCGCTGCGCCTCGGCTTCCGCACGACGGTCATCAGAGACGCCTGCCGCGGCGTCGAAGTCAACGCGGGCGACACCGAGCGCGCCGTCGAGGAGATGCGCGCGGCGGGCGCACACATCGTCGAGAGCCGTGAAGTTTTAGCATCGCGTCGCGCCGCCGACGTGAGCGCCGCCGGATAATGGGCTTTGCACATTAAGCCCTCATAACCGATTAGCCCCTAGCCACTTTATGTGCAGACTGAGTTCTTGCACGTAAAGTCCTTGTGTACGCTATCGCGCATAGCATATAGTGCGTCCCTCAATTTAGGTGCGTACTATGCCCGAAAGAACTAGCAAAACGTCCCGCTCTCTGCGCTCGCGCTGGCATCGATTTCTGAGGAAGCATGTCTGCTCCCACCTTCGCCACAGGTGGCGCGAGGGGCGAAGTGCGACCTACTGTTCCCGCTGCCGTACCTTGCAATAGCCCTCAGCACCTCCCGCCCGAAATTTCGTATATCACAGACGATGCATGTCAGTCGGATACCGTGCACCAGCTTCGCAGTGAAACTCGCTTCGCACCTCGCGCGAAAGCCCCATACGTCTTCGCAAAAACTCAATTAATTCGCTGATACTCGGTGCGTAGCGGCTTGCCTGTCGCCGCCGCGACGCTCGCGTGCCGCGAAGCGAGTAGCGGCGCGTGCCCTGACGCGCTGAGATGCCGCTGCCTGTCTGCACACGCCAAAACCCTTAATTAATCACGCGCACGCTCGTCGGGAACGAGCGCGCGCCGCTGGCACGACTCTTGTCATAGGTGATCGCGCCCAGACTCAAGTTTCTCAGGTCGGGGATGTGCCGTTCCAGTTCCCACAAAGATTTCACACGCCGGAAGGCGCAAGCCCTTCGCCAACTTTCAGGAGGATCACCCGATGCAGTTTCGTTCCCCCGCCGCCAACTTTTCTTCGCGCCAGACGCTCTTCGTCGCCGCGCTCGCTTTAATCATGTTCGCGCTCGCGCCCTTGACGACGCGCGCGCAGACCGCCACCGTCTCCGGCTCGCTCTCGAACTTCGACGTGATCAACGACACGGGTCACGACGCGCACGGCTTCGAGATCGAGTTTGAAGGGCTACAGGTGAAGGACATCTACTCGACCTTCGACGTGCAACGCTACGGGCCGCCGCACATCTCGCCGACCGCGACGGGCGTCAACGTCCGCTGGTCGAGCGCCTACGACGCGAACGCCGCGGCGTTTGCGCAGACGACCACGCAGCACAAGGCGGGCGCGCCCTTCGCAGGGACGTGCTACCAGTGGAACGGCGCGGCCTACACGACGAGCGGCTGCGAACACTTCGGCGTGGCGCTCTACACGTCTCCCTTGAAGACCACCTACCGCTGGCTCGTCGAAGACGCGCAGGCGCTGGGCACGCTCTCGGCGGTCGATCCGCCCGTCGCCATCCCCGCGCCCGTCTATTTCGTCCAGCCGCCGGCGCAGGTCGCCGCCGCGCCGGTGCTCGAAGCCGAGATCGAAGCGCCGGAGCCGGCGGAAGCGCCGGAGCTGTATGGCGACGCGCAGTGGGTCAAGGTCTTCAAGACGGAACTCCAGCGCGAGGTGAACCTGTCGGAGCTGGTCAGCGACAACGTCGTCGTGCCGCAGGACGCGGCGCACGCGGAAGTGGCCTGGGAGATTCTGCAAGCCGAGCCCGCTTCGAACACGAACGGCACGCGCCGCCGCAGGCAGAACCAGGGAGGCTTGAACGCCGCGACGCGCGCCGTCGTGCGCCGCTACGAGATTTACCGCTTCACGGGCGCATACGATCCTGTGACGCATCAAGCGGTGTGCGCCGACGGTCTGTGCAACGCGCCCGCCGACGGCGAGGTCGGCGACTTCGTCGGCGCGCAGATGGCGGCGGCGAACGTCAACGTCCCTTCCGTCACCGTCGCGAAGATGGGCAGCGGCTCGGTCTCTTCCACCGACCGCAACATCAGTTGCGGATCGAAGTGCGTCTCCTACTACGACGCGGGCGCGAGTGTCACGCTGACGGCGAGCGCCTCTTCGGGCAGCGTCTTCGCTGGCTGGGGCGGCGCGTGCGCGGGCGCGCAGAATCCCTGCACCGTGACGCTGAACGACGCGCAGACCGTCGTGGCAAACTTCGCGCTCTCGCTGAAGCTCTCCGTGAGCACTTCGGGCAAGGGCTCCGTGACCTGCGGTGGCGGAGGCGTGTGCGCGAAGGAGGTGACGCAGGGGACGACTGTGACGTTCTCCGCCACGCCCAACGCGGGCTTCCACTTCAGCACCTGGACGGGCGCGTGCTCCGGCACGGCTCCGACCTGTGATCTGACGATCAACAAAGACACGCAGGTGCAGGCGGTCTTCGCCAAGAATTAAGAGAGCGCCGGTTGGGCTAAACCGGCACAGGTCAGTACCGCCCGCGGTAGCGGGCGGGTCTCGGTACAGTTGTCACCCACCCGCTACCGCGGGCGGTACTGACAGGAGTCGCACACAGACACGAGCCCGGCGGTGATTAGAGACACCGCCGGGCTCGTCCCTTTTCGTCCGACCATTTAACCCGGACGCGCCACTGTGATAAGTTCTGCGCCTCGCTCAGACGATCGCGTTCTTCGTTAACTCGCTGGTCGTGAAGAAGAGGCACAGTTGGAAGCATCGTGCGGCGGGGCGCGCAGGAGACGCCGCGCCGCATCGGACAGAGGCGCGCGCTGGCGTCGCGTCGCCGGGCGTCGGCGCGCGCCGGGTGTGGCGCTGGCGCGGCGTCGCGCTGGACGTGGCGGTCGTCGCGGCGCAGATGTTTCTGCTCGCGCCGCTCGCGCGCATGTTGCGCGCAGGCGGGCGGGGCTTCCTCGCGCCGGGCGAGACGGTGGGCGGCACGGTCAGCCCGCAGGTCGGCTGGCTCTTCCTCTCGGTCTTCGCCGCGCACGCGTTCGGCGCGTACCTCAAGCGACTGCCCAAAGCGGCGCGGCTGGCGGCGTCGGCGGGCATGTCGGCACGGTACGAGGAAGGGAATTCGCCCGCGCGCAAGTTTCTGGTCGGCGTGGCGTGCGCGCTGCTGCTGGCGCACTTCCTGATCTTCATGTCGCTGCTCTTCGCTGGGTGGCAGAGCACGAGTCTCCAGCGTTGGTCGCCGCTCTTCGGCTCGACCGCGGCGGAGAACACCTACGGGGCGTTCTTCGTCCGCTTCATCCTGATCATCTTCGTCATGCCGCTACCGACGGCGCTCGTGCTGATGAACCTGGGCGGCGGCGACGGTGGAGCAAGCGCGCCCCCCGCGGCGACGTGGCGCACGCACCCTGCGACGGAGCTGTGCGCAGACCTGCTGCTCTACTTCTCCGTCATCGTCATCACAGTGATCCTGAACGTCGTCATCGCGCCGCGCTTCTTGAGCACG
>JBJMGS010000341.1:0-4131 GCA_045807785.1 Pyrinomonadaceae bacterium | reverse complement strand
GAGGCCTCGGCCAGCTCGGCCTCGAGGTTGAGGTCGATGACCTCGCCGTCGACGTCCTCGACGACCGCTTCGGGCTCCGGCGCCGGCTGGGCTTTCTTGCGGGTGCGGGGCGCCTTGACGAACTCGCCGATGTCGGCCTCGTCGATGAGCCGGATGCCCATCTCGTCGATCATCATGAGCAGCGAGTCGAGCTTGTCCGGCGAGACGACCTCGTCGGGGAGCTTCTCGTTGAGCTCCTCGTAAGTGAGGTAGCCGCGCGACTTGCCCAGATCCAACAGGATCTGAACCCGTGCGTCGGCCTCTTCCTGGGACCCGGAGCCGATGAGCGGGGGGTCGGTGACGGTGGTTTCCTTCATACAGTCCACTTCCGAGCGCTCCCGCTCCTGGCGTTGGTGTCCCCGCGGGAAAGGGGGGCGCGTGACCGTCAAGGGCCAAGGACCTCGGGGGCGTTCCCGATCCCTGTAACGCGACGGCTACACGCGCCGGCCGAAATTCGCGATCAAACGACCCGCCGCAGATCTGGCGTGCGGGCCTTTTCCTGTAACTGTTTCAGCAGGGCGATCTCGCCGGCGTCGGCCGACACGGCGCCCTTTTGGTTGTCCCGTTCCTCGGTTGTCCCCGGCCGGCGCTCCAGCGTTGTACGCCGCAGCTCGGCCAGGAGTTTCTGTCCCTCGCGCGTCTCATCTGCCCGCGCCAGGTGGGCGATCGCTTCCTGGAGCGTGTGGTCGCGGTCCGGCGCGTCGTCGTCGGGATCTGCTCCCGCGGACGAAGGGACAAGTCGCTCCACCTCGTCGACGGCCTTGACGGCCAGGTCGACCAGAGCGGCATCTAACGTGCCCAGTTGCCCGAGGAACTCGTTGAATACCGGTTCACCCTCGTGGCGTTGATGCTCCCAGTACAGCTCGGCGAGCCGCCGGTGAAGCGGGTCCGCGAAGTCTTCCACGTGGACCACTCGCTGGACGCGCATCCAGCGGGCGGGCTCCAGCAATAGTATGCCCAGAATCCAGCGTTCGGCGCGGCCGGTCGCGTCGAGTGGACGCGACGGTTCGGCCGGCAAGTCGTTTGCCACGCTTCCACTGTCGCCGCCTCCGGCCGGCCCGACTGTCGGGACTGGTCCTCCCGCGGTCCCGGGCGGGGGAAAGCGGCGGGGCGGATTTTTAGCGGCACGGAATCGCCGGTTCAACTGCTCCGCCGGGATTTCCGTCAGCCGGCTCACCCGCGCCAGGGCCTGGCCCCACCGCAGCGGATCGACCGGCCCGCTCCCCCGCGCCGCCGCCAGCGTTTCGAGGTATTCCTCCACCGCCTTCTGCCGCGCCGTGAGGTCGTCGGTCGCCTCGAACCGCCGGGCGAGCTGCTTCCATTTATAGCTCAGGGCGTCACTTGCGCCCGACAACAGCCGGGCAAACTCCTCCGGCCCTTCCCTCAACAGAAACTCGTCGGGGTCCGTCTCCGGCGGCATGGACGCGATCGCGATCTCGACCGGCTGGGTCAGGAACAATCCGACCGCCCGGTCGACCGCCGTGTCACCCGCCGTGTCCGCGTCGAACAGCAGCACGATCTTGTCGGCGAACCGCCGCAGCGCCGCGACGTGCTGCTCGGTCATCGCCGTCCCGAGCACCGATACCACCTGAGACATGCCGAGTTGGTGCGAGACGATTACATCCGTGTACCCCTCAACCACCACCGCGGTTCGAGTCTCAACGATTTTCTGGCGAGCCAAATCGAGTCCGAAGACGCAGCGTCCCTTGGAAAACAGGGGGGTCTCCGGGCTGTTCAGGTACTTGGCTGGGTCCTGCGACCCCGGCATCACGCGCCCGCCGAACGCGATCACCCGCCCGCTCTCGTCCCGGATCGGGAACATGATCCGGTTGCGGAAGGTGTCGTAAAACCCTTCGCCCCGACCGCCGGCGGCCTCGCGCCGCTTGAGCAGTCCCGCCGTCGCGAGCTGCTGCGGCGTAAACTTCCGCCCCACAGGGCTTTTCAGCAATCCGTCCCACGCGTCGGGCGCTAAGCCAACCTGGAACTTCCGCACCGTCTCCGCGGTAAACCCGCGCTGGTTCAAATACTCCCGCGCCGCCTTCCCCTGCTCCGGGTGGGCTAAAACCTTCTCGAAGAACGAGCACGCCGCCGAGTGAGCGTCCAGCAGCACCTGCCGCTCGCTCGCCTTCTCCTTCGACGCCCCGAACCGGGGCATCTCCAGCCCCGCGGCCTCGCCCAGTCCCTTCAGGGCCTCCATGAACTCCACCCGGTCGCGCTTCATCACGAAGGTGATCGCGTCCCCGCCCGCCTTGCAGCCGTAGCAATAGAACATTTGCTTGGACGGGCTGACGGTAAACGAGGCGCTTTTTTCCTGGTGGAAGGGGCACAGCCCCTTGAAGTCCTTCCCGGCGCGGGTGAGCTTCACGGTGCGGCCGACCAGCTCGACGATGTCGGTGGCGGCCAGGACCTGCGATTTGTAATCGCCGTTGCCGGCGTTGGGGTTCATCACGCGGTTCGCGTCCCAGCACAAAGCCACACGAACGACCGTCCGCCCGCCAACAACGTGACGAATCGTTTGAGCGATTCGCCGGCGGCAGACCCGTCCCTGCCGAGAAAGCCCCCCGCGCGTCCCTGCGCAGCGGCCAGAGCCCCGAAATGTTCTAAGCTACAGGAGCAGAAAGGTTTAAGCCCCTGGCGAGGGCCCAACCTCGCAAATATAGCACTGGGTTTCCGGACGGTCAAACCGCCGTTGAATTGCTGACGACTCCGCCGGCCATAGGTTTCACCCTCCCGGCGGTTTCTCCCGGGCAGATCAACGCCGCACAAGCCCGCCGATTCCCCTTGAGCGGGCTGCCAAAAACCGCCCCTTGCTCCGACCCCCGCGGCATGCTCATATCTCCCGCGTCGCCGCGACGACGTCTTGCGGCGGGGCAGGGGTACGGGCCGAACGCGTCCAACGTTTGTGAACTCATGCAACGCTTCTCGATCGAAATCTACACCGAAGGCAACACCGACATCGTCAACCTCCACACCGAGCTGGCCAAGCGCCTGCGCGAGCTGAAGGTTTCCGGCGAAGGGCTGCTCCACCTGTTCGTCGTCGGCAGCACCGCCGCGCTGACGACGCTGGAGTTCGAGCCCGGCCTGGTCAAGCACGACCTGCCGGCGGTGCTCCAGCGCCTGGTCCCCGACGACGCCCGCTACGAGCACGAGGCGACCTGGAACGACGACAACGGGCACAGCCACGTGCGATCTGCGCTAGTCGGCCCAGGGCTGACGGTCCCATTCTCTAACGGGAAGCTTCTGACGGGGGAATACCAGCAGGTGGTGCTGCTCGATTTCGACACGCGACCGAGGAAGCGGACAGTAATCGTAACGGTGGTCGTCTGACCGCGACCAACCAGGTGACGCCTCAGCTCATGGCGCGGCTGTGCTCCTCCAGCCTTTGAAGCAGTTCCACCGCTTCCTCCTGCCTTTCTCCGACGCTGCTGGTCCACAGCAGTTGCTCGTTCTTCGCCACCGCGCGCTCGATCCGCCGGCAGGCGCTGATCACCGTGCTGTGGTTGCGCTTGCCCATCCGTGAGCCGATCTCCGGGAAGCTCAGCTTCGCGGTCTTGCGCACGAGGAACATCGCGACGCTGCGGGCGAGGCTGATCGTGCGCTGGCGGCGGCCGCTCATCAGGTCCTTGTGCTCCAGGCCGAAGTAGTTACACACCGACTGGAGCACGTTCTCCGGCGGGACGGGCGCGACCAGCTGGCGGTCGAGGTCGCCCAGTGCCTCCTGCACCATCTCGACGTTCGCCTCGCGGCCGCACATCGCCGCGTGAGCCGCGACCCGCGTCAGCGCGCCTTCCAGCTCGCGGACGTTCTGCGTCACCCGCCGCGCCACCCAGGTCACCACCTCCTCCGACAGCGACGCGCCCGTCCGGCGCCCCAGCGAGCGGAGGATCTCGCACCTTGTGGCGAAATTCGGCGGGTCGATCCGCACCACCATGCCGCTGACGAACCGGTTGATCAGCGACTCGCCGAACTCCTCGATCATCTTCGGGTGCGCGTCGCTGGCGATCACCACCTGCCGGCCCATCGCCTCGATGGCGTTGAAGGTGTGCAGGAACTCCTCCTGCGTGGCCTTCTTCCCGCCCAGGAAATGCACGT
>JBJMGS010000340.1:0-7557 GCA_045807785.1 Pyrinomonadaceae bacterium | reverse complement strand
TCGAAGACCTCGCGCGTCGTCAGCTCTCCCTCTTCGCGGTCGATCTTCAAGCTCGACGCGATGAGATCGACGTAGCGCTGCCGCCGCCCCGTCTCCGGGTCGCTGATGCCGTGCATCTTGTCCGGCATCGGCACGAGCGCCTTCGCGAGAAACTGAACCTCGCGGACGTGAACCGACAGCTCGCCCGTCTTCGTCACGAACAGGAAGCCTGAGACGCCGATGAAGTCGCCGTGGTCGAGCAGTTGGAAGAGACGCCAGCCGCTTTCGTGCTCGTCGAGAAGTATGCCCGTGTCGTTACTCACGGCGCGCGTCTCGTCCTTGCGGACGTAAATCTGCAAGCGCGACTTGCCGTCGGAGAGATGCACGAACGCGACCTTGCCCATCACACGCGGCGGCGTCGCGAGCCGGCCCGAGACGCGCACCTCGACGCGATTCAACTCCTCGTTCGCCGCCTGCAACTGCTCAGGCTGTGGCTTCGCGCCCTCTTCCACCGGTGGCTCGTGCGCCTTGAACTGCTCGACGACGGACGACACCGTGTCCTCGCCTTCGGGCGGCGCGGTCACGTTCGTGCGCGCGAATTTGTTCGGGTAGGCGTTGCCGACGAGCGCGCGGATCGCATCCAGATGCTCGAGACGCGCGCGCGTCTGATCGTTGTCGTCGATGAAGGGAGTGGTCGTTGTGGTCTCTGTCATTTTGTTTAGCAGGCGAAGGAGGGAGTATAGAGTACGCATTCAACGGGCGGCAATCAGCATCAGTGCCGACAGGCACGACAGAGATTAGCCCACGGCGCGAGCCGTGGGAACGTGCGAGGTTGAAATTTTAGGAAGCCCCTGATAAGGGGCGAAAGAGTTTCGCGTCGCGATTCTTCCGCCCCTTTCAGGGGCTCTCAACTTTTACCCCTCTGTGATCCCACGGCTGGCGCCGCGGGCTACAAATATGTCGCCCCTGGCGGGGCTTAATCCGCGTCGTCTGTTGAATGGGTCATCGATACGCCGGGGCTGTGAAACTTACCCTTGTCAGTCCGACCGTGTTAGCATTTCCTCTTCTGCGGCTATGGAGGGAAAGATTCTTTCGCCGGATGAGGCGTCGGACGTGCGTGCGCGCCTGCGCGAAGCGGGGCGGCGGCTCGTCTTCACGAACGGCTGCTTCGACCTGCTGCACGTCGGGCATGTGCGCTATCTGCAACAGGCGCGCGCGCTCGGAGACGCGCTCATCGTCGCCATCAACTCCGACCGCGCCGTGCGCGAACTGAAAGGCGCGGGGCGTCCAGTCATGTCGCAGGGAGAGCGCGCCGAAGTCCTCGCCGCGCTCGAAGCCGTCTCTTACGTCACCGTCTTCGACGAACTCTCGCCGCGCGCTTTGATCGCGCGACTTCTTCCAGACGTGCTCGCCAAAGGCGGTGACTACGCGCTGGACGAAATACACGGTCGCGAGGAAGTCGAAGCCGCGGGCGGTCGCGTCGTCGCGCTCCCCTTCGTCGCAGGCGCTTCGACGACGGACATTATTAGGAAGCTGTTAGCGATTAGCTGTTAGCCGTTAGCTTTTGCTTCTGGTTTTGCTAACAGCTAAAGGCTAACAGCTAACCGCCAAACTTATGACTAGCACCGCACAGACAACTTCGGTCGTTCAGGGCGCGTTGCGGCGCGTGCTGGATGGGGCGGAGCTGCGCCGCTTGGCGGACGAGGTGCGCGCCGGGGCGCGCGTCGTTTCAGTGAGCGGGCTGACATCGGGCGCGGGGCGTGCGCTCGCCGTCGCGGCGCTCAGGCGCGAGACGGGGCGGCGCTTTGCCGTCGTCGTGCAGTCGAGCCGCGACCTGGAAGCGTGGGAGCGCGATCTCTGTTTCTGGAACGACGCGCTCAGACGCGACGCGGGGCGCGATGCCGGACAGGATGCCGGGCAGGATGAGCGCGAGTCGGTTCTGACGCTCCCCGCCTCGGAGAGCGACCCTTACGCCAGCTCTTCGCCGCACGCGGAGACCTTGGAGCGGCGCGCGCTTTCCCTGTGGCGGCTCGCGCGCGGCG
The DNA here is from genome assembly GCA_045807785.1 of Pyrinomonadaceae bacterium. Taxonomy (GTDB): domain Bacteria; phylum Acidobacteriota; class Blastocatellia; order Pyrinomonadales; family Pyrinomonadaceae; genus JAIVGV01. The sequence goes on along the minus strand of JBJMGS010000340.1, from coordinate 5,536 downwards.
AGGGCGCGTTCGTGCTTTTGACTTCGCGCGCTCTGGCGCGGCGCACGATGAAGCCGGACGAATTGCTCTCGATGGGCGCGCGCCTGAAGCGCGACGAGGATTACGCGCCGGAAGACTTGCGCGAGCTGCTGCTCGCCTCCGGCTACAAGCGCGAAGACCCGGTGGGCGCGGTCGGCGAGTTCAGTTTGCGCGGCGGCATCCTCGACGTGTGGTCGCCGGGTCACGACGCCCCTGTGCGCGTCGAGTTCTTCGGCGACACGGTTGACTCGATCCGCGAGTTCGATCCCGAAACGCAGCTCTCGGTTGGTCAACTGCAAGAGATCGAGATCGTGCCGATGCGCGAGTACGCCGTCGGCGCGGACGACTTCCGCCTGTGGGCCATCGCGGCGCGCGAACGGTTTACTGATGAACGCTACGCGCGCGCGCTCGCGGATCGCACGGTCTTCGCCGAAGACGGCGAGACCTTCGCGGGCTGGGAGTGGCTCATCTCGCTCGTGCTCCCGACGCGGGCGACCGCGTTCGACTACCTGCGCGACACAGTCCTCGTCGTTGACGAGCCCGCGCAGATCGAATCCTACCTTGGCACCGCTTACGAAACGCTCGCCGCGCACCATGCGGAAGCCGACGCCGCCGATGAGATCAGCCTCCGCCCGGAAGAGCTGTACCTCTCGACCGAAGAGTTAAGGAAAAGCATCGGTGCCGCGCCTCGCGTCGAGCTGCGCGCGTTGGGGCGCGCGGCGGCGGCGACGGACGAAAGGTTCGCGGGCGAGACGGACGCGCCCGAAGTGCAGATCGGGCGGGCGCGGGAAAAGTCCGCGCCGATGTTTCTGTTCCCAGCGGTCGAAGAGGCGACCGAAATCGAGTGGCAGACGCGCGCCGCGCGCCGCTACCACGGGCGCATCGCGGAGCTGGCGGCGGAAGTGCGGCGCGCGTTCGCCGAGCGGCGGCAGACGACGCTCTTCGCGATGCCGAGCGTCGGCATCGCCGAGCGCGTCGCAGAGATGCTTGGTGAGTATGAAGTCTCCGCGCGGCTCGCGCTCGCGGGCGAGGCCGGGGCGGCGGAAGATTTTCCGGCGGTCGTGACAACGGGAAGATTGTCGGGAGGCTTCGAGCTACCGGGTGCGGCGCTCGTCGTCCACGTCGAGACAGACCTCTTCGACGAGGCTTCGGACACTGCGGTCGAGCGGCGCGCGCCGGGGACGACCGCGACGACGACGCAGTCGAAGCGCGGGGCGAAACGCAAATCGAAGACGGCGGCGTTCCTCTCGGACTTCCGCGATCTCAAAGTTGGCGACTTCGTCGTCCACGTCGATCACGGCGTGGGCCGCTTCGGCGGCTTGCAGACCTTAGACCTGCAAGGGCGCACGAGCGAGTTCATGCTGCTCTTCTACGCCGACGAAGCGAAGCTCTTCGCGCCGGTCGAGCGGATGGACTTAGTCCAGAGGTATTCGAGCGCGGAGGGGCACGAGCCGACGCTCGACCGTCTCGGCGGCCTGGGCTGGCAGAAGACGAAGGCGCGTGCCAAGCGCGCGATGCGCGACATGGCGGACGAGCTGCTGCGCCTCTACGCCGAGCGCAAGCTCGTCGGCGGCTACTCGTTCGCGGCGGACACGCCCTGGCAGCGCGAGTTCGACGACGGCTTCGAGTACCAACTCACGGTCGATCAGGAGTCGGCGATTGAGGACGTGAAGTCTGACATGGAAGCCGCGACGCCGATGGACCGGCTGTTGTGCGGCGACGTGGGCTACGGCAAGACGGAGGTCGCGATGCGCGCGGCGTTCAAGGCGGTGATGGACGGGAAACAGGTGGCTGTGTTGACGCCAACGACCGTGCTCGCCTACCAGCACTTTGAAACTTTCAGCGCGCGCTTCGCCCCGTTCCCGGCGCGCATCGATCTGCTGTCGCGCTTCCGCTCGACCAAAGAGCAGAAGGAGGTCGTCAAGCGCGTCGAGGCGGGCGAGGTGGACATCGTCATCGGCACGCACCGGATTCTGTCGAAGGACTTGTCGTTCCGCGATCTCGGTCTCGTCATCGTGGACGAGGAGCAGCGTTTCGGCGTCGCGCACAAGGAGCGCCTGAAGCAGCTCAAGAAGAAGGTTGACGTGCTGACGCTCTCGGCGACGCCCATCCCGCGCACGCTCAACATGTCGCTGATGGGCTTGCGCGACATGTCTGTCATCGAGACACCGCCGCGTGACCGGCTCGCCATCCAGACGCAGGTCGTGCAGTTCTCGGAAGCCGTTATCACGTCAGCGATTGATCTGGAACTCGGTCGCGGCGGTCAGGTCTTCCTGATCCACAACCGCGTCGAGACCATCGAGACCATCGCGGCGCTCGTCCGGCGACTGGCGCCGCGGGCGCGCATCGCCGTAGCGCACGGGCAGATGAACGAGAAGGAGATGGAGCAGGTGATGCTCGATTTCATGGCGTACAAGTTCGACGTGCTCGTCGCCACGACCATCATCGAGAACGGGATAGACATCCCGCGCGCCAACACCATCATCATAAACCGTGCCGATAATTACGGCCTGGCGCAGCTCTATCAGTTGCGCGGTCGCGTCGGGCGCTCGAACCGCAGGGCTTACGCGTACCTGCTGATCCCGTCTGAGGCTGAGTTGACGCCGATTGCGCGGCGCAGGCTCGCCGCGATCCGCGAGTTCTCAGACCTCGGCGCGGGCTTCCGCATCGCGGCGCTCGACCTGGAACTGCGCGGGGCGGGGAATCTGCTCGGCGGCGAGCAGTCCGGGCACATGGACGCGCTCGGCTTCGATCTTTACACGCAGATGCTGGAGCGCACCGTGGCGGAGCTGCGCGGCGAGGAGATCGAGGACGAGACGAGCGTCTCGCTGAACCTCGGCGTGGACGTCTCGATCTCGGAGGACTACATCTCCGACATGGGGCAGCGCCTGCGCACCTACAAGCGCATCGCCTCGGCGCGCGACGACGAGACCTTGCAGTCGATCCGCGCCGAGACGGAGGATCGCTACGGGCGCATCCCAGAGTCGGTCGAAAGGCTGTTCGCCTACTCGCGCCTGCGCCGCCTCGCCGAGCAGGTCGGCGTCGTCTCGATTGACCGGACGCCGAACGGGATCGCTATCAAGTTAGGCGAAAAGGCGCGGGTCGCGCCGGAAAAACTGCTGGCGCTGGTGGGCACACGCACGGGCGCGAGTTTCTCGCCGAGCGGGGTGCTGCGCATCGAGTTGTCGGAGGAAGAGTCGGCGGAGGCGGTCGAGACAGCGCGCGGCTTGTTGCTGCAAGTGCGTGCGGGGGATTAGAATCTGCGGTCACGTCCGAGGGGGCAAGGAAAACCCGACCGGCAGCCCATCAGCCGAAATCTCACTGAGTCGAGTCGCACAATTCTTTAAGGAGTTAGAAATACTGTGAAATCGAAATTATTCGCGCGCGCGTCCATGCTGTTCTGCACCGCGCTCTGCCTGTTCGCCGCCCAGCCCGCGCGGGCGCAGGAAGAGGGCGTGCCGAAGGTCATCGACGAGGTGATCGCGCAGGTCAACACCGAAGTCATCACGCTCTCGATGCTCAGGCAGGAGATGAAGGAAGCGGCGCAGGCGCTCGCCGAGCAGCGCAAGCTGTCGCCGGCGGACGCGCAGGCCGAGATCGCGAAGCGGCAGAACGAGATGATCGTCACGCTCATCAACGAGCAACTGCTCTTGCAGAAGGGTAAGGAGCTGGGCTTCGCCGACAACGTCGAGAAGGAAGTCAACGAGCGCATGGTCGCCGTGATGAAGCAGGAGGGCTTGAAGTCGCTCGAACAGCTCGAAACGGCGATGCGCGAGATCGGCATCGATCCGGCGAACGTCCGGCAGCAGCTCCGCGCCGAGATCATGAAGCAGGCGGTGCTCCAGAACGAAGTCAACTACAAGCTCTACTGGGGGCTCACCGAGTCGGAACTGCAAAAATACTATGCCGCGCACCAGGACAAGTTCCGCAAGCCCGCCACCGTCACGCTCTCGGAAATCTTCCTGAGCAGCGCGAGCAAGGACGACGCGGAGGTGCGTGCCCGCGCGGCGCAGATCGTCGCGCAAATCCGCGGCGGGGCTGACTTCGCCACGACCGCGAAGACCACCTCCGAGCGCGTGAACGAGAAGGCGGAGCGCGTCGCGCTGAAGACGGGCGGCAGCCTCGGCGAGTTCGCGATCGACGACATCTCGAACGCCGACGTGCTCGCCGCGATCAAGAGCCTCAAGGTCGGCGGCGTCACCGACCCCGTCAAACTCGAAGGCGGCTATATCATTATCCACCTCGACGGGCAGGCGCCCGGCGGCGCGCCCACCTACGACGAGAAGAAGGTGCGCGAGGCGATCTCCAACGAGCGCATCGAGAGCGAGACGAAGAACTACCTCGCCTCCCTGCGCCGCGACGCCTACGTCGAAGTCTCGCCCACCTACCGCGAACAGGTGATGCCGCTCCTCAACATCAAGGTCGAGACGACGGCCCCCGCCGCCGCGGGCACAAAGACCGCCGTCGCCGCGCCGCAGTCGTCCAAGAAGGACGACAAGAAAAAGTCGGAGCTGACCACCGGCAACAAGAAACCGTAAGAGCGGGTGCCGGGTATCAGGTAACGGGTGTCGGGTAAAAACGGTTCTTCACTGACACCTGACACCCGGCATCTATTTTTATGCGTCTCGATCAATTCCTGCGCGCGAGTCGGCTGACGTTGCGGCGCACCGTGGCGCAGGAGATGTGCGAGGCGGGCGCGGTTGAGGTCAACGGCGCGGCGTCGCGCTCGTCGCGCACGGTGCGCGCGGGCGACGAGATCAGTCTGCGGCGACGCGACCGGCTCTTAACCGTGCGCGTCAACGCCCTACCGGGGACGCGCAACGTCTCTAAAGACGAAGCCTCCACGCTCTACGAGATCGTCCGAGACGAGCGCATCGACGACGAAGAAGATGCCTTGTCAGTCTGACCGGGCGACCGCGCGCCCTCAAACGCTCTCCCTCACCTTCGTCCCCAAACACCCCGCGTCACGCTTTCATCCTTCATCCGGCTTTGCCTATAAATTCAGGAGACCCCACGGCATCTTGAGGTGACCCACCGGCTTCGACCAATATCTGGTAGCCGTTCCGAATTTATAGGCAAAGCCCTTCTTCCTTCCCTCCGCCGTCCGCCTTTCGCGCGCGGAGTCGGTAAAAAGGTGTCTGTGCGTCTTGTATCGGGACGCATGGCGCACTTGGCTCAGAGAAATCCACAGGCTAATCATTGGGAAATCGGGTGCCATTACGTCTGCATTAAATGGTATGGGATTTGCCGGAAGTGTGGGCACGAGAATAAGTGTATGTCCTCCTCGTGGTGGCAGTTTGTTAAAGGGGAGCTTTGTAATGAACATTCTGGATAATCTTTTCTCTGAAGACCTCGCCATCGACCTCGGCACGGTCAATACGCTCTTGTACGCGCCGGGGCGTGGCATCGTTTTGAACGAACCGTCGGCGGTGGCGATTCACAAGTACACGGGCGAGGTGCTGGCGGTCGGCGCGGAGGCGTTCAAGCTGGTGGGACGCGTGCCGAAAGACGTGGAAGT
>JBJMGS010000339.1:0-6723 GCA_045807785.1 Pyrinomonadaceae bacterium | reverse complement strand
TGATAGATCACGACGACGCCCCGGTTAGTTAATGAAGGATGAAAGGTAAGCGTTCAGCATGAGAGCCACGCTTTCATCATTCATCATTCATCCTTTGATTCAGACCAGCCACGCGAGCGCGTCGGCGTCCTGCCGGTGCGCGCCTCCACCGACGACGCGGATGAAATAGTCTTCGAGCGAGAGCGCGCCGCCCGACTCGCCCTCGGTCGCGATGCCGCGCCGCAGCGCGTCGAGCGAGCCCGACGTGACGAGTCGCCCGTCCGCGATGATCGCGATGTCGGTACACAGACGCTCGACGATCTCTAACACATGCGACGTGAGGAAGACCGTCAGCCCGCGCCCGGTCAGCTTCTGCAACAAGTCCTTGAGCGTGCGCGAGGCGACGGCGTCCACGCCCTCGAACGGCTCGTCGAGAAACAGTATTTCCGGTCGGTGAATCAGCGCGCACGCCAGCGACAGCTTCTTCTTCATGCCGTGCGAGTATTCGACCGCGAGCTTCTTCGGATCAGAGTCCAGCTCCATCAACTCAAGCAGCTCACGCGCACGCTCCGCCGTCTCCTCGCGCGTCAATCCGTACATACGTCCCGTGAACGTCAACATCTCCGCGCCCGTCAGACGCTCGAACAAATTCAGGTCTTCCGGCACGACGCCGATCCTGCGCTTCACTTCCAGAGGCTCGCGCGCGATGTCGTAGCCGAGCACGCGCGCCACGCCCGCAGTGGGCGCGAGCAAGCCCGTCAGCATCTTGATCGTCGTGGACTTCCCCGCCCCGTTCGGACCCAGGAAGCCGAAGAACTGCCCGCGCTTGACTCTCAAATTCACGCCATCGACCGCCGCGAACTCCCCGAAGCGGCGCACGAGGTTCACGGTCTCGACAGCAGGGGCGGATTCAATTGAGGGCATCATCTGTGCTTGGCGTGAATACGGTTATGAATTTTAGCTTTTCGCCTTTGGCTTTGCAGCCGGAAAGAATTTAAGAATCTTTCGGCATCGGGGGAAGTAAGATCATCAGTATCTCGACCGACGAATACTATGACATAAATTTTATCGCCGGTATCGAAGATTCTGCCTCTCGTGAAAAGTTTGCTGTTGTGTGTACTCTCTTTTATATATAAATACTCTTTACCTGTCAGCCCATTATGTTTGATTGCGACCGGAGCTTTTAGAAATTCAAGCTCGTCGTCGTCCGCGAGAAATACCCATGCAAAATATTTAAGCCAGTCTTCTCTCTTCTCTGAGCGGAGCCATCTTGCCCTGCCATTTATTGTAATGACTCCAAACCAATTACTATGTGGCGCTTCAAATGCCGCGTAACAAGAAGCCCATATTATCTTCTGATCAGGCTCAAGGCTCGCGCCGTGTTCGCCCTGGAATGACATGACTTTGTGTAGAGGAGCAGGCAAGCCCACGCTGAAACTGTTATCAGGAGGCGAATAAGTGCGCCAGCCTTGAGCGCGACATGGTGGTGAAGTTAAGAAAATAGCCGCAAGCAGGAGAGTGGCTGTCTTCATTTCTCAATGCTTCCGAGAAGCTGTTGTAAAAGTCCCGTAGGGACGGAATGTTTATAGCCCTAGCCGCAACATCCATTTAGAGCCCCGTCAGGGGCGACATGTGACATGCCGCTCCTACGGAGCTTGATGCGGTTCTAACGCGCTGCGGCTATAAACATGTCGCCCCTACGGGGCGAACAATCGGAGCGGAAAATTTCCAAACAGCTTCTAAACACAAGCAGCCAGTCTCAATCTACCCGCGCAAGAAAGGCTGCGCCTCATTCGCGCGGACGTAGTCAGGGAACTCACGGTGCGTGCTCATCAAGAAGGCGTGGGTGCTGGAGCGCATGGCGTTGCCGTGCGTGGCGAGCAGTCGCATCATGCGACCGAAGACGCTGGCGCCGTAGTAGTAGCCGTCGTGGCAACTGATGAGCACGTCCGCCGTGTGCTGCACGCGGGGCGCGTGCAGCGAGCTATGAAGGTTCGCGAGCGCGTCCGGGTAGGTGTGCCCGGCGGTGCGGGCGAGCCACGCGCGGTCTGAGGCGTAGCCTTTCGCATCGAGTTCTCCCGCCGCGCCGAGCACGTCGAGCGTGCTGCCAAGTTCGAGCGGGTCGCCGCCGTGCATCTGCTCATAAGCGAAGCGCACGCCGTTGTCGTCTTCGTCGCGGCGGATGCGCGCCGCGCCGCGCTCGCCCTTGACAACCACATCCGCGCCGTCTCGATAGACGCTGAAGTCCACGCCTTCGAGCGTGGTGAGCGCGGCGGCGACCCACGCCGGATCGGTCTCGCGCGCGCAATAGACGGCGGCATAGCCGCACAGGCCGAAGGCGGGCGCGGCGACGCTGTGCGTGCCCTGCCCGCGAAAACGATCCGTCACCTCGAAGCCGCTCTCGCGCAGGTGCGTCTTCAGGCTGATGCGCCGGTTCTCCTGCAAGTTCATGCCGTGATCGGAGAAGACGACGATCTCCGTCTCTGCGCCGCACTCATCCTGTATTTCGCGCAGGATTTTATCGAGCGACACCAAAGCGACGTGCAGCCTTTCGACGCCGCGACAGTGCAAGAGTCCGTCCGTCGCCTTGAGGAAGGCGAAGAAGTCGCGAGTCTCAGGCGTCGCGCGGAAGCGTTCGCGGAAGCGCTGCATGTCCGCGCGCCAAACTTTGTCGGGCGCGGCGTAAACCAGAAACTCGAAGGGCAGCGGCTCCTGATAATCGAGATCGTCCATGTAGGACGAAGGGATTTTGTCGGGCGTGCGACGACCGATGTACTTCCTGACGCCGCCGCGCATCTCGCGCATGTCGCGGTTGAAGTACAAGCTCTCGTAGCCGAGCGGCGGCGTCGCCCGCAGCATCGAAGCGAGCGCGACGTTCGTCATCGTGGGAAAAGGCGAGAGCAGCCCCGACGGCTCGTTGAAACGCTCGAACAGCCCCCGCGACTTCGCCGCGCGAATGACTTCGAGCGGCACGCCGTCGAGACACAGCAAGAGGCGGCGCGGACGCTCGCGCCCGGCGACGCGCAAACGCATTTCGCTTGACGCTGGAACGTCGCGCGGCGCGGCCTGCCCTTCGTCGGGCACAGCCCGCGGCGCGAGTCGCATCGAGTTGTTATGCGCGCGCACGGCTGAAGGCTCGCAGCAGGCATCGGGAATGATTAACCCGCCCTCGTTGTTCGTCGTGTAACTTCTCATCACAACTTCCCGCTTTCAGTTCTTCACCCCGGCGTTTTTCGCGCCCGTCGCCTCGTCGCCGCTGCCGTCCGCCGTCGCCTCGCGCTTGCGGTACGGCTCTTTCAAGCCGCGCGACGCCTCCTCGTGCGCCTTGTACACGTCGGGTCGCGCGAGCACGGCCTTGTACTGCGCGAGGGCGTCGGAGCGCTTGCCCGCCAGATCAAGCGACTGCGCGGCTCTGAGGTGCGCCATCGTCGCGAGCGAGGCTTCGGCGTTCGGCGTCGCGGCGGCGGCGAGGAACTCTCGCGCCGCGCGCTCGGTCTGCCCCGCCGTGTAGAGCGCCTCGGCGTACTGGAAGTGAATCTGATCGATCTGTCGCGTCGCCGCGCCCTTCACCGCCCGCTCGCTTAAGAGCGACTCGAAGGTGTTGAAAGCTTCTTGTTCAATCTTCGCGGCTCCCGCCGGATTCGTCGCGCGCAGAGTTTCGGCTTGCGAGACGAGCGCGTCCGCCGTCTCGAGTTTGAAGATGTAGTTGCGCGGGTACTTCGTCGCCAGCTCGCGCGCCGTCGTCGCCGCGTCCGCGAAGCGCCGCTCTCGTTTGTAGAGCGGCAGCAGCAGCACGCGCGCGTCGTCCCGCGCCCACTTGCCTTCGCGCGTGATGCCTTCGAGCGTCGAGATGCCGCGCTTCTTCGAGCCGCTGAAGCCGCCGACCTTCGCCATCTGCCGGTAGAGCCACGGCAGGTCGCCGAGGATGTAGTCGTACATCCCGATGGTGATCTCCGCGTCGTGGTAGCTCGGATCGAGCTGCATCACTTTGCGGTGCGACTCGACCGCATCCTTTGAATCCCTCAGCGCGCCGACGAAGCGACGCTCGACCGCCGCCTCGAACGCCGCGCGCAAGCCCTGCGTCGCGCCGAGGAAGTAGAGCGCTTCCACGTCGTTCTTATCTTTTAAGAGCCGCGTCTCTTCGAGCAGCCTGGCGGTGCGCGTCAGTTCCCTGAACTCCGAGACGATGCGCGGATCGACCTTGTCCTCGTCGCCCTCGTAGAACGAGTCGGAGTTGTAGAGGCTCGACTGCAAGCGGCGCGAGCTGTTCAAGGTCTTCAGCCACAGGGCGGCGGCGAGGAACTGCGGGCCGCCCGGATGATCCGGAAACGCCTGCGTCATCTCCTTGAAGCGCGCCGTCGCCGCGTCGTAGTCGAGATTCATCAACGCCTCGAAGCCCTCGGCGCGAAGCTTATCGAACCGAGCTTGATCGAACTCCGGCTTGACTGCTTCATTCTTTGCTGCCGCCTGCGCCACGCCCTGCCCGCGCGCGGCGACATAAGCCGACAGCAAGAGCACCACCAACACGACCATCGCCTGCAACAACAGCAACGCGCCCGATATACGACCCTTCATCACAAACTCCCCTCAGTCAAACGAGCTTTCTTGTTCTCATCACGCCAGCACAGCCAGTCGATTCCTTTGCCGACCAGAGCGATTGCCTGAGTCCAGATCATCCATTGTGCGAAGAACAGAAAGTTCAGCAGCGGCAGCGCCCACCAGAAATCGCCCGATTGCATCTGCCCGCGTGTTCGAAAAATGTCGGCAATACGTGTCAGCGGAAATCCGAAAAAGTAATAGATGAATTCACCCATACCCAAAGACTCACTCCACGCTGGCACATCTACACTTCCCACAGGCAGATACAACAATGAAGCTATGACGGTGAACGGCACAGATATGACTAACGCCACGCGGGTGGCTTCCCTACTCAGTCTCCAATTCGGTCGTTCGATCACGAATGATTCTCCATATTCCAAGTCCGCGCGACTCTACTTCTTCACCTTCTCCGCCGCGGCTTCCGGCTTGCTCGGCGTCTGCGAATGCACGTCCTTGAGCTTCTCGACGACGCGCTCCGCCATGTCGGGCGCGCCGAGGTTGCCGTCGAGGATGATGCGGCTGCCCGTGGCGACGACGATGCCGGTGCGCTGGTGCGCGAGGGTGAACGTGAACTTGTAGGTGAGGACGACGTGGTCGATGGTCAGGATGAGATCGGCGACCCGCTCGTCGTCCACGAACGAGAGATTCCACGCGCTCATCTCGGCGCGCTTGTTCAGCTCGTTGATCAGTTGTTCGGGCTTGAAGTACGTCGTGTTGCTCCGCACGTAGATCGTCCGCGACGCGAGCAGCACGTCCACCGGGCGCGAAGCTTTGACGACCACCGAGCCGGGGCCGCGCGCCTCAAGCGGCAGCACCGGGCGCTGCGGCACCGAAACCTGACTCTGCGGGATCGAATACGGCGCGTTCGACGAGGCGACGCTCTGCGACGGCGACGCGGTGACGACACCGACCGAGCGGACGAGACCGACGAGCGTGCTCATCGGCACGGCGTAGCCCGCGCCCTGCGTCTGCGGCTGCGCGGTGACGAGACCGAGCACGCGCCCGCGCTCATCAACCAGCACACCTCCGACCGCGCCCGGCGCGACCGGGGCGTTGAACTTCAGCACGCGGTAGCCGCGCCCTGCGCCCGGCACTTCGTCGGCGATGCTCACGGAACTCAGCAGTCCCGACGCCACGTCTTCCGTCACGCTCGTCGCGGCTGAGACGACGGCGACCGTCGAGCCGACCCAGGCCTCTTCCGTCGCCGCGCCGCCGAGCGAATAAAGGCCCGCCGCAGGGATGCGTAAGATCGCCACGTCGCGTCGCTCATCTGCGGCGACCAGTACGGCGCGATCAAACGTCTCGCCGTTGCGCAGACGCACCTGAATATTGCGCGCGTCTCTGACGAGGTGGTAGGCGGTGAGGATCAGACCGTCGCCGCGCGCGACGAGACCTGAGCCGACCGGGCGCGCGTCGCCGTCGGCTTCGATGAGGATGGTCACCACGGCGTCGAGCACGCCGTCGCCGAACTGCTGCCGCTGCGTCGGGGCTGGCGACGCAAACACGCCCGCGCTCGGCGTCGAAACACACGGCGCGAGCAGCGCCGCACAGAGAATGAAAACCCGCGTCCCTTTATTCATCACAACTCCTCTTGATATGCTCGGACGCAGGTTCTGGAGGCCGGAAGCTTTACGCCCCGTAAGACTCCAGATACTTCACGCCCGCGCCCGTGTTGAAAATGACTACCCGCTCGTCTCGTTTGACCTTGCCCGTGTCGAGTAAGTTACGCAGCGCGGGCAGACACGCCGCGCCTTCCGGGGCGACAAACAAGCCTTCCGCCGCGCCGATCTCACGCGCCGCCGTGAGCAACTCTTCATCGGTGACGGCGATGGCCGTCCCGCCCGAAGCACGCAGCGCGTCGAGGATCAGAAAGTCGCCGATGGCTTTCGGCACGCGCAGACCCGAAGCGGTCGTCTGTGCATTCGGGAATTCGTCGGCGAAACGCTTCCCCTCCTCGAACGCGCGGACGATGGGCGCGCAGCCCGCGGCTTGCACCGTCACCATGCGCGGACGCTTCTCCCCGATCCATCCCATCTCTTCCATCTCGGCGAAAGCTTTCCACATGCCGATGAGCCCCGTGCCGCCGCCCGTCGGGTAGAGAATGACGTCGGGCAATTCCCAATTGAACTGTTCCGCCAGCTCATA
>JBJMGS010000338.1:0-2224 GCA_045807785.1 Pyrinomonadaceae bacterium | reverse complement strand
GAGGATCGGCGCACGGACGGCATCGCCGACGTGCGCCGCGCGCTCAACACGATGACGCGCGAGATCGGCAACGCGGGCTACGAGATGCCGGCGAGCCTGGCGGGCAACGGCATCGTCGATGCCAACTCGAACTCGACGCAGATTCGCGTCCTCAGCAACGCCGACTACAACATCACCGACCCCAGTGCGACGCCCAACTCGGTGACGAGCGCGGACGAGGACGTGCTCTACCAGTGGGTGAACGATGCCGCGACCGGGCAGAGCTACATCCTGCGCTACGACGTGAACAACTTCGTCGGCGGCACGACCGTCCTCGCCAACCGCATCGATTCTTTCATCATCCGCTACTACGACCGGCGCGTCACCTACACGCCGGGGACGTGCGCGCAAGGGATCAACACGGCGAGCGTGCGCAACTCCGCCGGGGCGTTGCAGGCTGAGGTCGCGCCCTCGCGCGCGAGCTACGTCGTCATCGCCGCCTGCGTGCAGCTCCCGCAGGTCGGCACGCCCGGCGCCCCCGGCTACGAGGCCGCCTCGCTCGTGCAGCTCATCTCCGACGTGGAGCTGCGCAACTTCAGCGCCAACACTTACTGAGCACGCGACAACGCTCGCGAACGACCGAGGTCAACCGATATGCGAAACACACAGCAGACACGAAACGCCGAAGCGCGCGCGGGCGAGCGCGGCGCGGCGCTCATCACGATGCTCCTCGTCGCCACGCTCGTCCTCGCGGCGGGCGGCGCGCTCATCGTCTCGACCGCCACGTCAGCCATCAACACCATCGACTCGACCACAGAGAAGCAGGCTTACTACGCCGCCGAGGCGGGCTTGCAGATGACGATGAATGCGCTGCGCGGAAACATGGTGCACGACGGCGCGGTGACGGCGGGCACGACGATGAACTTCCGCACGGCGATCACCCCGGATGGCTCGAACGGCAGCGGGCGCAACGGCGGCAACAACAACGTCTGCGGCAGCGCCGACGCCAACAACTCGCGCTGCCGCCTCGCCGGCTGGCTCCCTTACGCGAACCCCGCCGATGCCAACAGCACCGTCAACAACGGCACGGTCGGCTTCCGCGTCTCTGTGTACGACCCGAACGACAGCCATAACGTCACCTTCTCGACGAGCGGGACGTTCGTCGCGCAGGCGGGGCTGCCCATCTTCACGCGCATCGACGACGGCGGGACGACGCTGGTCGTCGGGCTCCTGCCCTTCAACAACCTCGATTACGTCAAGATTCATTACGTGGGACGCGCTTCGACGACGCTCAACAATGCGCTGCCGTCGGCGAACACCGACTTCGGCAGCTTCCAGGTCACCAAAGTCGGGCTCGGTGCGATACTCCCCCTCAACCTGTTCATCGGAAACTTCAGGCTGACGGTTAACCAGACCGGCCCGTGGCCTGCGACCAGCACGTTCACCACGCGCCTGGAGGCCCCGGCGGCTCTCAGTTGCCCCGGCGAATTCTTCCACCTCACCTTCGATAAAACAACACAGACCGCCGACGGCACGAGCTACATACAGACCGCGCTCGACGCCGCGAGACTGTTTCTCATCCCCTGCGCCATGGGCGCGGGCACGCAGACCACGCAGGTGACGGGCAGGGTCATCGCCCCGCAGCCTAAGGCGCTGGTCATCCGCTCCATCGGCTTCGGGCCGAAGTGGGCGCAGAAGCGACTTGAGCTGACCGTCACCCGCGCGAACCTCGCCTTCCAGGCGCCCGCGACCATCACTGTGCGCGGAGCCGACGACTGCACGCCGATGACCTTCGACACCGGCAGCAGCGGCGCCAAGGGCTACTCCGGCAGCGATAATTGCGCCGCTTCTGATCCGACCTGCACACCCGATCCGGCGCGCCCGGCCTTCGCCGTCAACGCCTGCGACGAGAACGATGCCGAGGCGGGCATCTCAAAACCCGGCACCGTTTCGCCCGATCCCAAGATCGGCATCCTCGACAGCGGCACCGCGCCCGGTGCAGCCATGACGACCGCACACGTCGAAACTCCGGACTTCCTTAAGTCCGCCGACAAGGCGCGTGCCTACCTCAACGACCTCGAAAACGCCGCACGCAGTCAGGGTCGCTACTTCACCGGGCCCCGCGCGGTCACGACGGCTGACGGCACCGCGGCCAGCCCCAACATCACTATCGATGACGGCGACTGCTCGCTCGGCAGCGGCGTCGGCGGGCTCGTCAACTGCACGGGGGCGGTAACGACGAGCG
>JBJMGS010000337.1:0-7944 GCA_045807785.1 Pyrinomonadaceae bacterium | reverse complement strand
TCGATAAACTCCTAGAGGAAGTGCAAAGGCTGATCGCGCGCAAGGAAAAGTTTCTCGAGGCGAAATACGGCGACGACCCCTTCCCCGAGCACACGCGGCTCGTCGAAGAGGTGAGGGCCAGGGAGTCCGGCAGGAAGAGGCCGAGCGGGAGCCTGGCGGAGCTATCCGATTTAGAACAAGCCGAGACCGACCACCTCGCGCGCGCCGAACTGGAGAAGATCATCTGGGGGCGGACCCGCCTCGGGACGGCGGCCGCCGTCAAGAGGCTGGGCCGGGAGATCGACGAACTGATCCGCGCCGCCGAGGCGGGGGAGTCGCAGCGGTATCCCGGTTGAGGAATTCCAGCCCCTCGGACGCGGGCGGGGCTCCCCGGCCCGGATGATGACGGCGGGGGCGAGCCGGCCGCGAGAGCGTGACGGGAGCGAGGGTCGGCGCGCCGAAGGCTTTCATCTCCTTTCAAAACCTTTCAGATCCTTTCACCGGGTCGTCAATGTGCCCTCGCCCGCGCCGCGCATTTTACCCCGCGCCGCCTGGGCGCCCGCCCGACGGGTCCCGCAAGGGCGGCGCCTCGTGCTACGCTTGCGCGCGGTAGCGCCGGGACGGCGCCTGGGGGTTTTACGCCCGTCACAGGTATCGAACCGGGGTCGGGAGCAAGGAGGGTCGCGTCCGTGAGTCAACTGTTTTCCCCGCTCAGACTGCGCGGGGTGGAGTTTAAGAACCGCATCTTCGTCTCGCCGATGTGCCAGTATTCGAGCGTGGACGGGATGCCGAACGACTGGCACCTCGTCCACTTGGGGAGCCGCGCCGTCGGCGGGGCGGCGCTTGTGATGGTCGAAGCCACGGCGGTTTCGCCCGAGGGCAGAATCTCACCCACTGATTCCGGCATCTGGTTGGACGCGCACGCGGAGGCTTTCCAGCGCATCGCCGACTTTATTAAAGGGCAGGCGTCGGTGCCCGCCGTCCAACTCGCGCACGCCGGGCGCAAGGCTTCGACCGACGTGCCCTGGCGCGGCGGCAAGTTCCTGCGCGAGGCGGAGGGCGGCTGGCAGACTGTCGCGCCGAGCCCCGTCCCCTTCAGGGAAGGCGAGACGCCGCCGCGCGAGATGACGCGCGCCGACATCGAGCGGGTCACTGCGGAGTTTGCCGACGCCGCGCGTCGTAGTTACCAGGCGGGATTTGAGGTGGTCGAGATTCATATGGCGCACGGCTACCTGCTCCATGAATTTCTCTCGCCGCTCTCAAACCAAAGAAGCGACGAGTACGGCGGAAGGCTTGAAGCGCGCGCGCGCTTTCCCCTGGAG
The DNA here is from genome assembly GCA_045807785.1 of Pyrinomonadaceae bacterium. Lineage (GTDB taxonomy): Bacteria > Acidobacteriota > Blastocatellia > Pyrinomonadales > Pyrinomonadaceae > JAIVGV01. Next base: position 6,643 of record JBJMGS010000337.1, on the reverse strand, counting down.
GTGGCGCGTGCGGTGCGCGCGGCTTACCCAGCGCACCTGCCCGTCTTCGCGCGCATCTCGGCGACCGACTGGGTCGAAGGCGGCTGGGACTTGCCGCAGTCAATTCAACTGTCGCGCTGGCTCAAAGAGGCGGGCGTCGATCTCATCGACTGTTCGAGCGGCGGCGCGGTGCCGGGGGTGAGAATTCCCGCCGCGCCCGGCTACCAGATTCCGTTCGCGGCGGCGATCCGCCGAGAGGCGAATGTTGCGACCGGCGCGGTCGGACTTTTGACGGAGCCGGATCAGGCGGAGCAGATCATCGCCAGCGGCGAGGCGGACGCCGTCTTCCTCGCGCGCGCCTTGCTGCGCGACCCCTACTGGGCGCTCCACGCGGCGAAGGCGCTCGGGGTTGATGTCGCCTACCCAGTGCAGTACGAGCGGGCGAAGGGTTAATGCCGAGACGATTCCGCGCGACGCGAAGAACCGTGCTTCTCAGTGGACATTATCAGTGGACATTAAAAGGGACGATCTGAGTGGCGCCGACGTGCGCGAACTGCTGCGGGAACACCTGCGCAGCGCAGCGCGGCACTCGCCGCCCGAAAGCATCCATGCCCTGAGTGTCGCGGAGTTGCGCCGACCCGAAATCACTTTCTGGACGGCGCGGGAAGACGGCGAACTGCTCGGCTGCGGGGCGCTGAAAGAGTTGGACCCGCGACACGGCGAGATCAAATCCATGCGGACGGCGACGCCGCACCTGAGACGCGGCGTCGCGACCGGTCTGCTCACGCATATCCTCGCAGAAGCCCGGCGCCGGGGCTACCGGCGTCTGAGTCTGGAGACGGGCTCGATGGCCGCCTTCGCGCCCGCGCGCGAGCTCTATGCCCGGTTCGGCTTCACCTACTGCGCGCCCTTCGCTGATTACGTCGAAGACCCGAACAGCGTGTTTATGACGAGAGAGCTTGAGGAGCCGTGCGATTAGTTTGATGGACGAGAAGGACACACGAAGATCGGCGGGCGGCGGCGGTGGGACGGCGGCGGCGGGGCGCGCCATCTCGCTCGTCGTCTTCGGCGGACTCCTCCTTATAGTCTTCGCCGCGCCGCTGCCTTACGGCTCGGTCGAGCCCTGGTGGGAGGCGCTCTTCGAGTGTCTCGTCTTCCTGCTCGCCGCGCTCTCCCTCCTGGGGTGGCTCGTGAAAGGCGGGCACTTGCTCGCGCGTGAGTTCCTGCCGCTCGTCGCCCCGCCCTTCGCGCTCGCGGCATATGCCTGCGCCCAGACTGTGCCACTTTTTGCGGCGTCGGCGGCGGGCGCCGGCGCGCAGCCCATCAGCTTCGACCCGTTCGCGACGCACCTCGCGGCGATCAGGTTCCTCGCCCTCGCCATCTTCCTGGCGCTCCTGCTGCGCCACACCACGAACGCGCGCCGGCTGCGCGCCTTGGCCTGCGCGGTCATCAGCGTCGCCCTCTTGAGCGCGCTCTTCGGGCTCGCCCGGCAGGTCTCGCAGCGCGGCGCAGAAGGGTTCATCCTGCCCTACCTGCGTCCCGCCACCGGCTACGCGCAATTCGTCAACAAGAACCACTACGCGTTCCTTGCGGAGATGGCGTTCGGGCTGCTCGCCGGTCTCGCCGCGGGACTCTTTGCCGGGCGGCGCGCGGCGCGCGGGCGGGTGCTCATCTACGTCGCCCTCGCCGTCCCCGTCTGGGCGACGCTTGTGCTCTCGAACTCGCGCGGCGGCGTCCTCGCCATGCTCTGCCAAGTCGTCTTCATCGCGCTCGCCTACGGCGCCGGGCGAACGAAGCGCAGGCGGGAAGACGAGACGGCGGTCACCCCGCGCAGCCGTGCGACGACGTTTGCGCTGCGCGTAGCCCTGGCTTGCGCGCTCGTCGCGGTCATCATCTTCGGCGTCATCTGGGTGGGGGGCGATCCACTCGCCGAGCGCATGGCGTCCGTGCGCGAGGAGACGCAGGTGTCCTCCACAGACGACCCGAGCCGCACCGGGCGTGCCGCCATCTGGGAGGCGACATGGCGGCTCGCCCTCGCACACCCCATCGCGGGCACAGGTTTTGGTGGCTACTGGATCGCCGTGACAAATTTCCACGACGGCTCAGGCGCGCTCGTCCCGCAGCAGGCGCACAACGACTATTTGGAGCTGTGGGCGTCGGGCGGCGTCATCTCGGTCGCGCTCGCCGTCTGGTTCGTCGTCGCCGCACTCAGACCGGCGCGCGCGCGGCTCGCCGACCCCGATCCCTTTCGCCGCGCCGTCGCCCTCGGCGCACTTACGGGCCTCTTCGGCGTCGCCGTCCACAGCCTCGTCGATTTCGGGCTGCACCTGTTGGGGAACGCCTTCGTCTGCGCGGCACTCCTAGCACTCGCCGCAGCGCGTGTCGGATCGCATGGGTCGCACGAAATTAGCCAAAAAACTACCTGATGGTTCTATTGACCCAGGGTCAGGCGCGCGGTTAAACTCAACGCCGGAAGTCGGAGCATTTCCTTTCATTTGACGGCGACGCTTCCCCGCCGCCATAACTTCGGAGATCGAAACACCATGACGTCGCAAAAAAGATTCACGACCAGAGCGCTGGCGCTCTTCCTCGCCCTCGCCGTCCTACAGGTCTACGTGCAAGCGGCCCTCTTCGACACGACGCCGAAGGCCGCCGCTCCTGCCGCGCAGGGCGCGCAGCCCATGTCGGGTCGGCTCATGACGAGGGGCGACAAGCCCGTCACCGTCAACGGCAACAGCGCGAAGTCGGGCGAGACGATCTTCTCGGGGCAGCAGATTCAGACGCCGGACGGTGTGGGCGCGACCGTCACGCTCCCCGGCCTGGGCCGAGTCGAGATCGCGCCGAACACGAACGCGACGATCACGTTCGAGAACGGGCGCCTCGACGTCAACGTCGTCAGCGGCTGCGTCGTCCTGCACACCGACAAGGGCGTTGCCGGCTCGGTCGAGACGGCGGGCGGCGCGACGCAACACACGGACGCGAGTAAGGCTTCATCCGTTGACACCTGCGTGGGCAAGAAGCTGGGCGCGGCAGGCGCGGCGGGTGGCCCGGCTGCTGGCGGCGCGGCTGCCGGCAGCGCCGCGGGCGGTGCGTTCGGTATCGGCGTGCCCGCGACAGTTGCGGCGCTCGGCGCGGTGGGCGGCTTCACCGCCTTCGCCATCGCCGCCAACCACGGCAATCGCCCCGACTGCGTGCCGCGCGGAGCCAATCCGAGCCCGGGCGTGCCGCGCGGTCCCTGCGATTAAACCCGGCTCCGATCCGAACTCTTTTCGAGACGCCCCGCGAGCATCAGCGCGCGGGGCGTCTCTTTTCATCTGCGGACTCCTTACCGCGGATAATCGCTCTCTGACGGCGTGAGCGCCCGCGCCGTCCGAACCTGAACTCCTATGCGACGTGACAAACTTTTTCGCGCCGTGGCGGGCGCGCTCGGACTGCTCGCTTGCTTGTGGGCGACCTGGGGTGCGGCGCGCGCCGGGCAAGGGCGACTCCTGGCGGACTACGCCCTCCAGTCGGGCCGGCTCGACGCAGCCGACGTCGCTGTGGGCGCAAGTCCCGCGGACGCGGAGGCTCACTACGCGCGCGCCGCCGTGTTGATGGGCGCCGGCAGCGCCGCGGACGCTGCCGCCGAGTATGAGCGCGCGACGGCGCTGCGGCCGCACGACTATGCGCTCTGGCTCGGGCTCGGCGAGGCGCGCGACGCGGCGGGCGACGCGGCAGGGGCTCTGGCCGCCTTCACTAACGCCGCCCGCGAAGCCCCCGCATACGCGGAGCCACGCTGGCAACTCGGCAACGCGCTGCTGCGCGCGTCTCGCACCGCGGAAGCCTTCGACGCGCTGCGCCGCGCGGCTCGCACCGATCCGCAACTCTACCCGCGCCTGCTCGACCTCGCCTGGTACGCGGGCGGGCGGGAGCCCGCCCGCCTCGTCGAGACCGTCAACCCGCAGACGCCCGCCGAGCACGTCAAGGTCGCGCGCTTTCTCGCCGGGCGCGGCGCGACCACTGAAGCGGTCGCGCAGTTCCGCGCCGGGGGCACGGCGGCGACGGAGAGCGACCGGCGCGAGTTGACGAAGACGCTGCTCGCGGCGCGAAGTTTCGCCGAAGGCTACGACCTGTGGGCTGAGGGCCGCGCCGGGGAAGCGCACGCGCCCGGCGAGATCGCCGACGGCGGCTTCGAGCAGACGTTGCGGCGCGACGACGTGGGCTTCGGCTGGCAGTTCTCAAGCGACGCGGGCGCGGCGCTCGCCGTCTCGCTCGACGCGACCAGTCCGCGCGCGGGCACTCGCAGCCTCCGCCTCGACTTCAACGGCAACTCCGCCCCCGGCGCGGAACTGCTCGCGCAACTCGTCCTCGCCTCGCCGGGTTCACATTACCGGTTGCGCTTCTCGGCGCGCACGGAAGAGTTAGTCACGGGCGGCCCCTTGATCGTGCACGTCGCGGCGGCGGGCGCGAAGGCGGACGCGCCGCTCGTCGAATCGGCCCCTCTCCCAGTGGGCACAAACGCCTGGCGCGACTACGCGGTCGAGTTCACGGCGCCGGCGGATGCCCGCGCGTTGCGGCTAGTCGTCGCGCGACAGGGTTGCGCGGGCGGCGGCGCGTGCCCCGCGTTCGGGCACGTCTGGCTCGACGAGTTCCGACTCGATAGACTGTGAGCGCGCGCTTCACGGGCACCTCGACGACGCGCTTTGACGACGCGCGTAAATTACATCGCGCCCTCCCCGCCAGTCTGTGATAGATTATCGGGGCGCGCAGCACGCTCGATGACTCCGCGCTGCGTCATCAACCACCAAAGCCCGCACCGAACATGGGTCAGGACAACAACCGCATCACGATCTTGATGCTCGCCGCCTCGCGCGGCGACCTCGAAGGCGTGTTGGCGCTGCTCGCCGACCGGGAGTGCGACGTGGACGCGCGCGACGCCTTCGGCAACTCCGCACTCATCTACGCCGCGGGCGCAGGCGCGGCTGAAGTCGCCGCCGCACTCGTCACGGCGGGCGCCGACATCAATGCACGCAACCGCATCGGGCGTAACGCCTTCGAGACAGCCGCCGCGCGCGGGCACTCGGACGTCGCGCAGACGTTGCGCCAGGCGCGGCTCTACTGCGCCGCGCGCGACGGCGATCTGACCTCCATCGCGCAGACGCTCGACGAGGGCGCGGACGTGAACGGGCAATTGAGCGACGGCTGGACGGCGCTGATGGTCGCCGCCTACCATAACCGCGCCGATGCCGTTAGGGCTCTCTTGGCGGGCGGCGCCGACAGTGAACGACACACGGCCACGGGTCGCACCGCGCTCAACATCGCCGCCGGGCTCGGTCACGAAGAGTGCCGCCTCCTACTCTGCCCGTCGTTCGAGCGCGCGCAGCCGGTCGAGCCTGAACCGGCGCCCGTCGAGTTCAGCCCGGACGACGCGCCGCCGATGAATGACGCGCCGCCGATGAACGACGTGACGGACTTCGCGGACGCAGGGCACCACAACAATTAGCACAGACGCGCCGCACGACCGGGCCAAGGGGCGCGGCCTGACAATTTTCTCTCGCGGTTATCACCTTGAGCCAGCGACGACTTTCACCACGTCGCAGGGTTCGAGCCGATCTTCAACCTCACTCCATCAGACTTATCGACGGAGTCAAAACGACTGAAGCCTCATGCCGAGGAGACTTGTGTCCACTCTACCGCGCCTGAAAACACGCACCGCTTGAATCGAGAAGCTCGACCGCCTGGGCTGGGCGGCTGGCCTCTCCTTCAAGAGTTACGGCGTCAGCATCGGCGTGCGCGTCAACCGCGCCGAAGGCCTGGAACTCGTGCGCGCGCACCTGCCGCCAGGCTGGCGCGTCTCGCCGTCGCACGTCGTCGAGCGTCTGTTCTCGATCGTCGTTGGCGGCGACGCGCCGAGCGGGCGCGCGCGCCGCTTCCATCTGCTCTACGAGGATCACGTGCGGATGGCGCGGACGAACGATCTCGCGGTCGTCTGCGAGACGTTGGAATCGCGAATGCGTGCGTTCGTGGCGGAGCACGCGCGCCGCTTCGTCTTCGTCCATGCGGGGACGGTCGGCTGGCGCGGGCGTGCGATCATCATCCCGGGACGCAGCTATAGCGGCAAGTCCTCGCTCGTCGCCGAGCTGGTGCGCGCGGGCGCGACCTACTACTCGGACGAGTTCGCGGTGCTGGACGGGCGCGGGCGCGTACACCCTTTCGCCAAACCGATCTCGCTGCGTGAGGAAGGCGAACTGAGGCAGGAGAATTTCCGCGTCGAAGAGTTGGGCGGCGCAGCGGGCAGCAAGCCGCTGTCGGTCGGACTCGTGCTCATGACCGAGTACAGGCGCGGCGCGCGCTGGCGACCGAGGTTGCTAACGCAGGGGCAGGGCGCGTTGGCGATCTTCGAACACGTGATCGCGGCGCGGAGTCGTCCGGGTCAGTCCCTCGCGGCGCTGGAGCGCGTGGTCGCGCAGGCGCCCGTGCTCGCGGGACGGCGCGGCGAGGCGCGCGAGATCGTCAATCGCATCCTGTCGAGCGTCGGGTGAGAAAAAAGTATTTACACGCTTGGGGGAACGATGCTAAGCTGCGCGAACTTCGGGCCGGGTTCTTCTCACGTGCAAATGTTCTGCGGGCTCGAAGTCGTCTTTACTCACGAATCAAACAGCGTCGGGCACAGTTAAGGTTTTCT
>JBJMGS010000336.1:0-3566 GCA_045807785.1 Pyrinomonadaceae bacterium | reverse complement strand
GAGTTCGGCCCATTCCGCCTGGATGCGGAGCAGCGGGTCCTCTTCCGCGAAGGCCAGCCAGTCCCGCTCGCTCCGAAGGTCGTCGAGACGCTACTCGCGCTGGTCGAGCGGGGCGGGCTGCTGGTGACGAAGAATGAATTGATGGAGCGGCTCTGGCCCGACGCTTTCGTCGAGGAGTCGAACCTGACGCAGAACATCTTCCTGCTCCGCAAGGCACTCCGCGGAGCGGAGTACATCGAGACGGTGCCTCGCCGTGGTTACCGCTTCCGCGGCGAACTCCGACACTCGCCCGCGGTCGCAGGCGAGTTGGTCTTCACAAGCCGCACACGCACGCGCATCCTCAGCGAAGAAGAGACGACGGATGCTCCCGTTAGCGCGGCGCACGCCCAGGCGTCGCGACTTGTGCGCCTGCTAGTGCCCGGAGCCGTTCTGTCCACGCTCGTCGTCGTCGGCGGATTGGGCTTAAATCGTTACCTGCACAGACGACAGCAGATCGCAACGCCGCCGACGATTGAACTCAAGCGATTGACCTACGACAGCATGGAGATCGATCCGGCCGTCTCGCCTGACGGCAAGTACCTCGCCTACCGTTTTCATAAGGGGTATACGGAGAGTATCCGTCTGCGTGACGTGGCCAACGGCAGCACCGTTGAGGTCATGCCGCCCATCGAGGTCGGCTATAGCAACCCTACCTTCTCGCCCGACGGCAACTGCCTCTATTACACGACGCAGCGCAAAGGAGTCAGAAACGGCGTCGTCGCGCGTGTGCCCATCTTCGGCGGAACGCCGAAGGACTTAGTCCGGGAGGTCTGGGGCAACTTCGCGCTCTCGCCCGACGGTCGGCAGATCGCTTTCCTCCGCGGCTACAACTCGGGGCAGGACATGCGGCTGTTAATCGCGGACTTAAACAGCGGCGAAGAGCGTGAGTTGACGCGGAGTCGGCCTAACGAGCTGTGGTTCGCCGTTTGGGGATCAGCACCCGCCTGGTCGCCCGATGGGCAGGAGATCGTCCTGGCCGCGGTCAAGCGCACAGCTGCCGAGACTTATGCCTGTTTGCTCGCAGTGCAGGCGGGCGATGGCGCAAGTAAGGAAGTGCCGGTGGCGCGTTGGCGCTCGGCGACACGCGCGGCATGGCTGCCGGATGGCACCGCCCTCGTCATCACGGCGCAAGAGAAGACGGGCGCGCCGTATCAGCTCTGGCTCGTCGCCTATCCTTCGGGCGTCATGCGCCGCCTGACGAACGACCTGAACGACTACGATCGCGTAAGCGTCTCGACGGACGGGCGTTTGCTCTATGCGCAGCAGGAGACAGTTGTCAACCACCTCTGGGTCTTGCCCGGAGGCGACGAGGCGCGCGCGCGGCAGTTAACCTACGGTGCGAACGACAACGACGGCCTCGACGGTCTCGCTTGGATGCCCGATGGCCACCTGCTTTTCGCCTCGACTCGCGGCGGCGCGCAGGACATTTGGGTGACGGACGCCGACGGCGCAAACGTGCGCCAACTCACCGCCGACACGGGCGGCAACAACTGGGCGCCGCGCGCCACACCCGACGGCCGCTACATCGTCTTCACCTCGACCCGCACGGGCAAGCAGAACGTGTGGCGGATGGACGCCGACGGCAACAACGCCGTGCAAGTCACTGCTTGCGAGAGCGGCACGCCCTACCCCGCGCCCGACGGCGGCTGGGTCTATTACACGAACTACGCGGCCACGCCGCCCACGATCGAACGGGTTTCAATCGAAGGCGGCCCGCCGGCACAGTTGACGAACGGGTATGCCGCCGCGCCAGTCGTCTCGCCCGACGGGCGACTCGTCGCGCACGATTACTACGACGATCGGCAAGGCTGGCACACTGCCGTGCTGCCGGCCGCGGGCGGCGAGCCACCCCGCGTGTTCCCCTTCCACGCCTTCCGCGGCGCTGTGCGCTGGACGAGTGACGCACAATCACTCCTCTACACGGACGCGCGCCGGCCCGACAACATCTGGCAGCAGCCACTCGCCGGCGGCGCGCCTCGGCAACTAACACACTTCAACGAAGAACAGATTGCCTATTTCGACCTCGCCCCGGACGGCCGTGGGCTTGCGCTCGCGCGCGGTTCCGGCTACCGCGATATAGTGCTGATCACGAACTTTCGTTAACCCACAATGCCCCTCTTTTGACCCGTAGAAGATCGTAGAATTAAGAGTTTGGCCCTTTCTGGAGCCCAGATTTGTCGTTGCGAGGCCTAGAAGGATCTTGGTGGACTTTTTCATATTTGCTCTTTACAACCCGCAGATCTTGGATAGAAGCATAAGGTTTGAGTGACGCGACGGCGCGAATCAAAGCACGCTGCACCGCACCACGCAAGTAAAACAGTCGCCGGCCGCTACCGTCCAACGATTACTTCGACAGCGCGTTTATCGGAAATCTTTCTTCGTCTAAGTATCCACACCGCCAGCAGAGTAAAGACTGCTCCCGCTGTAACAAGAATAGCGCGCAATGGACGGTGGGCAGAAACAACTTTCCCAGTGGTGAAATCGAAGGCATACCTTTCTTTGCTTAACGTCACGACAGTCAACTTCCGGCTCACATCGTCAATGTTGATGGTCTCGGCGACGCTTCGGATAACTGCCGGACGCGAGGGTTAATTAGCGGTCCAAACTCCCATGCTCAATGCGCTAATCGCGCCATCGTTTACAAACATTCTATTGGCAGAGTTGGCACTCAGGATCATCAGCTTCGGCTCCGTGCCGTAAACGCCGACTTTACTCTACGCTCCAATGTCGTCCGTAGTCTTTGGTGTGAAGCTCTGGCACTTCTCCTGATCGCTGTGGGATCGGATTCAATCGCATCGTGCCGCTGCCGTCGGGCGCGATACGTACATCCTGAATAAGTTTATAGTTGCAGCACTGCCAGCCCGGTAAATCTTTTTCTGCACTCCATACTAACCAAGTAAAACCACTGTCGATTGTGATGCCGTACTGCCAACCCATGAAAACGTATCCGATCTTCTTATTCACAAAATGAACCTGCTCGCGCGGGATAGCAACTGGATCGTCATGTCGAAACGTCATGATCTCACGCCAGTCAGTGGAATCTACAGCAGATGATCGGAAGACATAGTAAGCCCCGCCGACAAAACCGCCATTTTCCTGGGCGTACGCGGTGACACTAACCTTGAAGGTGTTGTTCGTGGTCTCCCATGCTTCGATTATCTTCTTTTCCCACTGCGGCCTTGAGAAAAAGTCATAGCCGAAAGCAATGGCAATGCCTAAACACATGACCCCTTTCGCAATGATTTTCATGGCATTCCACCTAAAGCTGGTTTCTTGTTAGTTGTTATTGACAAGCATCCTCTCTGATCTGTGCGGCTAATCTGGCTCGTCTAAACTCAAGAGAACTTGGTTGGCCGGTAAACCAGGAACCCAAGTTTGTGCTCACGCCATTGAGACGCGTGTCTGCATTCTCTCCGTCTTCCCGCATTGGCGCGAATATCCGAGGCGATTTGTTCGCCCACTTCTTTGCTGCGAGCACTGAGAACGACCTTCACGCCTTTGGCGGCGAGAAGCTCTGCGGTTCCTTT
>JBJMGS010000335.1:0-12894 GCA_045807785.1 Pyrinomonadaceae bacterium | reverse complement strand
GCACGATGGAAGAGTTGCAGGCGGAGGAAGCCGCGCTGGAACAGGCTTTCGCCAAGCGCTTCCAGCGCGCCGTCGAGAAGACGCGCGAGACTCTGTCCGAGCGCATCGACACAGTCTTTCAGGGGCGCAAGGTCATCGACGCCGAACTCCTCGACGAACTCGAAGAGGCGCTCATCGCCGCGGACATCGGCGTGCCGACCACGCTCGACATCCTCGACAAAGTCCGCCGCGGCGTCACACGCAAAGAGATCAACGACATCGACGCGCTCAAAGCCTCGATCAAAGGTCAACTGCTCGACATCCTGCGCGCGTCGGAGAGCAAGGGCGTGGCGAGCGAGACGAGCGTGCCGGAGACGGTCGCGCCTTACGTGTTGATGATCGTCGGCGTCAACGGCGTCGGCAAGACGACGACCATCGGCAAGCTCGCGCAGCGGATCAAAGCCGAAGGTAACGACGTGCTGATCTGCGCCGCAGACACTTTCCGCGCCGCGGCTTCGGATCAGCTCGCCATCTGGGCCGAGCGCACCGGCGTGCCGCTCATCCAACAGAAGCAGGGGACAGACCCGGCGGCTGTGCTCTTCGACGCGCTCAAGGCCGCGAAGGCGCGCACGAGCGACGTGCTCATCGTGGACACGGCGGGGCGTTTACATAACAAGTCGAATTTGATGGCAGAGCTTGAGAAGATGAAGCGCGTCGCGGGGCGCGAGGTCGAAGGCGCACCGCACGAGACTTTGCTCGTCGTGGACGCCGTGACGGGGCAGAACGGACTCGAACAGGCGCGGCAGTTCCTGAAGGTCGCGGGCGTGACCGGCATCGTCCTGACCAAGCTCGACGGCACGGCGAAGGGCGGCATCGCCGTCGCCATCGCGCGCGAGCTGAACCTGCCCATCCGCTACGTCGGCATCGGCGAGAAGGTTGACGACCTCGTCGTCTTCGATCCGGAGCAGTACGTCAATAGCCTGTTCTCATGAGAATGAAGGTGACGAGATATGAAGTGTGCGGCGTGCGGGAGTGAGCAATTAGTGGAGGGCTTCATCACGCCGACGGAGAGCACCACCAGCATTCTTTTTACACCCAAATATATCTCCAAATTCAAAGCAATTTTCGGCGTCGGCGCAAGAGAAGTGCGCGCCTACGGCTGCGCGCGCTGCGGTCACCTGCAACTCGCCGTCACTTTTAGCGAGGGAGAGCAGCAACATTTCCTCAAATTTGAGGGACAGCAGCATGATGTACTACAACGACTCAGCGAAGAGACGGACGTTGCGGAGTAAGATAACGGTTGAAGACGCTCACTCCGAGCGGCTCTATTGAACGCCAAACAGAAAACACCAACGCTGAAGGATAGTTCAGCACGGGGCGAAGCTGACGCGCGCCTCATGTCGCGCGCGCTCGAACTCGCCGCGCTCGGCGTCGGTCAGGTGAGTCCGAGCCCTCTCGTCGGTTGTGTCGTCGCGCGCGACGGCTGGGAGATCGTGGGCGAAGGTTTTTATCTCGCCGCAGGCATCAAGCACGCCGAGACGCTCGCGCTCGAACAGGCTGGCGGGCGTGCGCGCGGCGCCACTGCCTACGTCTCTTTGGAGCCGCACGCGCACCACGGGCGCACGCCGCCCTGCACGGACGCGCTCATTGCCGCAGGGATCGCGCGCGTCGTCTCGCCGGTTGAAGACCCGAACCCACTGGTGTGTGGGCGCGGCTTCGACAAGTTGAGAGAGGCGGGCGTCGAAGTCAGCGTCGGCGTGCTCGCACGCGAAGCCGAGCGGCTCAACGAAAAATATTTCCACTTCCAACTCGCGCGCCGCCCCTTCGTCCACCTCAAGCTCGCCGCCTCGCTCGACGGTCGCATCGCGACGCGCACAGGCGACTCGCGCTGGATCACCGGCGCGGAATCCCGCGCGCGCGTTCACGAGCTGCGCCGAGAGTACGACGCGATCCTCGTCGGCGCTGGCACGGCTACCACCGACGATCCCTTACTGACTGATCGAAGCGGCCTGCCTCGCCAGCGCCCGCTCGTACGCGTCGTGCTCGACGCTGAGTTGCAGCTCTCACCCGAATCGCAGCTCGCACGCACCGCGCGCGAGTCGCCCGTAATCATCTTCGCTTCCGACACGGCAGAATCGTCGCGCGCCTCTGCGCTCGCAGCGTGTGGCGTCGAGGTCATGAGGCTGCCGGGCGACGCGCGCGATCTGCGCGGCGTGCTGGCGGCGCTGCATGAACGCGCTATCTTGAGCGTGCTCGTCGAGGGCGGCGCGACCATCGCGGGTCGGTTCATTGACGCGCGGCTCGTCGAAAAGGTCACGTTCTTCATCGCCCCGCTCGTCATCGGCGGTCGCGACGCGCCCGCGGCGGTCGGCGGCGCGGGCGCTCGTCTGCTCGCCGATGCCCTGCGCCTGCGCGACGTGGAGATCACACGGCGCGGCGACGACGTGGAGGTGACGGGCTACCCACGGCAGGCGTCGGAGGCCGCGAAAGACGACTCGCCGGAAGACGCGGCAGGCGGACGCGAAGGGGTGAGATGAGAACGGGGCGCTTGGAGGCGTTCAGCGACGGCGTGATCGCGATCCTGATCACGATCATGGTGCTCGAACTGCGCCCGCCGCACGAGGCAACGCTCGCCTCGATGCTCCCGCTGCTCCCTGTGTTTCTCAGCTACCTGCTGAGCTTCGTCTATCTCGGCATCTACTGGAACAACCACCACCACATGCTACAGGCGGCGGAGCACGTTGACGGCGGCGTGCTGTGGGCGAACCTGCACCTGCTCTTCTGGCTCTCGCTCGTCCCGTTCACGACCGCGTGGATGGGCGAGAACCATTTCGCCGCCGTGCCGGTTGCGATTTACGGCGCGGTGCTCGCGCTGGCCGGAACAGCCTACTTCATCCTCGCGCGCCTGCTCGTCGCGCTCCACGGCAGAGAGTCCGTGCTCGGCGTCGCCTTCGGGAGCGACTTCAAGGGCAAGCTCTCGGTCGTCATCTACCTCGTCGCGATCCCGCTCGCGTTCGTCAGGGCGTGGCTCGCCTGCGGGCTCTACGTCTTCGTCGCGGTCATCTGGCTCGTCCCAGACCGCCGCATCGAGAAGAGGCTGGAGCGTTAACCGTCGCCCGCCGGAAGGAACCGCCTTTGCGCGCCAAAAAAAGTCTCGGACAGAACTTCCTCGTTGACGAAAACGTCGCGGCGCGGATCGTCAGCGCGCTCGACCCGCGCGCGGACGAGACGGTCATCGAGATCGGCGCGGGACGTGGGGCTTTGACGGCGCGACTCGTGCGCGAGGTCGGGCGACTCGTCGCCGTCGAGTTTGATCGTGAACTCGTCCCCGTCCTGCAAGACCGTCTCGGCCTGCACGAGAATTTCACGCTCGTCCACGGCGACGCGCTCGAGACGGATTACTGCGCCGCGATTGCGCCCGCTGCGAGCGCGCGCGTCGTCGCCAACCTGCCTTACAACATCTCGACCGCGATTCTGCAACGCCTCATCGCACAGCGCGCGTGCGTGCGCGAAATGATCCTGATGCTTCAACGCGAGGTGGTCGAGCGCATCACCGCGCCGCCCGGCTCGCACGAGCGCGGCTACCTCTCGGTCTTCGTCGAAGCCTACTGCGAAGCCGAACCGCTCTTCGACGTCGCGCCCGCCGCGTTCCGCCCCGTCCCGAAAGTATGGAGCACGGTCGCGCGCCTGCGCGTGCGCGACACGTCGGCGGCGGACGTGGGCGACGAGGCGCTGCTCTGGCAGTTAGTCAGCGCGGGCTTCGCGCAGCGCCGCAAGACGATTTACAACAACCTGAGAGCCGCGCCCGAGCATTTGCGCGCGCGGATGGAAGCGCGGGGCGGCGCGACAGCGACGCTCGAAGTCGCCGGAGTCAAGCCGCAACGCCGCGCCGAGACGTTGAGCCTCGCCGAGTGGGCGCGGCTCGCACGCGCGCTCGAAGGCGGAAGTTAATTGGGGGCGTGAGCCTTGTCGCGTAAAAGACCGCGCGGTGTGTTATACTCCCGCGTTAACTTCCCTCAACAAATTTTCACACGAGATTAAAGTGCGGCGTGCTCGGTAGGAGTAAGAAGAAAAAGTGAGTAAGGCGATAGAGATAATTCCGCTCGGCGGGATCGGCGAGTTCGGGATGAACTGCATGGCGGTGCGCTATGGCGACGAGATGCTCATCCTCGACGCAGGGATGGGCTTCCCCGCCGAAACCGCGTTCGGCGTGGACGTGTGCGTCCCAGACTTCAGTTTCCTCGACGAATACAAGGACGACATCACGGCGATCATCCTCACGCACGGGCACGAGGATCACCTCGGCGCGCTGCCCTACGTCCTCAAACGCTTCAACGTCCCCGTCTATTGTTCGCACTTCACGGCGGGCCTCGCCGAGTCGAAACTCGAAGAGCACGACCTGACAGCGGACGTGCTAATGCATCGCGTCGAGCCGCGCGAAGTGGTCGAGATCGGCGTCTTCTCGGTCGAGTTCATCCGCGTCTCGCACTCGCTCGTGGACTGCTTCTCGCTCGCCATCACGACGCCTGCGGGGACGATCATCCACACGGGCGACTACAAGGTTGACGAGACGCCGGTCATCGGCGAGCCGATTGACCTGCGCACCTTCCGCCGCTATGGGCAGGAGGGCGTGCTCGCGCTGCTCTCGGATTCGACGAACGCCACTGTGCCCGGTCGCACGCCTTCGGAGCGTGCCGTCATACCAGCGTTTCAGGAGATTTTCGCGGAAGCCGAGGGGCGTATCATCGTCGCTGCGTTCGCGTCTTCCATCCACCGCTTGCAGATCGTCTTCGACGTGGCGCAGCAGTACGACCGCAAGGTCTGCGTGCTCGGGCGCTCGATGCTCAAAAACGTCGAGATCGCCGAACGCCTCGGCTACCTCGACGTTCACGAGAACGAGATGGTCTCGTTGCCGCAGGCGAAGCAGATGCCCGACGACGAGATCGTCTTCCTCGTCACCGGCTCGCAGGGCGAACCCCGCGCCGCGCTCGCGCAACTTGCGACCGGCAGCTACAAGGGGCTCGGCATCGACGAGGGCGACACGGTCGTGCTCTCGGCGCGCATCATCCCCGGCAACGAGCGTTCCATCTCGCGCCTCATCGGCGACATCTACAAGCGCGGCGCGACGATCATCGACGAGAAGCGTCGCCTGATCCACGTCTCCGGGCACGCCTCGCAGGAGGACATACGCATCCTCACCGAGGCGGTGCGCCCGAAGTTCGTCGTGCCGATCCACGGCGAGTACCGGATGCTCTACCGCCACAAGGAGTTCATCAAGAACCACGTCGGCTACGACGACGAGCACATCGTCCTCATCGAGAACGGCGACGTGCTGGAACTCGACGGCGAGCGCGCCACGATCATCGACAAGCGCGAGGTGAAGCGTACCTTCATCGACGAGACCGGCTTCGAGGAGATCGAGCACGAGACGGTGCGCGAGCGCCGCCAGATGGCGAACGACGGCGTGCTCACGCCCGTCATCACGATCAATGAGAAGACCGGCAAGCTGGAATCGACGCCCGAGATCGTCGCGCGCGGCGTGATCGGCGCCGACGGCTCGAATGGCTTCATACGCTCGCTCGAAGGCGTCGCGACGAAGGCGGTCGAGACGGCGACAGCAGCCGAGCGCAACGACATGAGCCTGCTCAAGGAGCGCGTGCGCGTCGAGTTGAAGCGGTTCGTGCAGAAGGAGACCGGCTCGCGCCCGGTCATCGTCCCCGTCGTTGTCCAAGTCTGAGCCGGAGAGCTGTTAGCTGTTAGCGATTAGCTGTTAGCCAATCCGAACCGCGAACAACTCTGTCCGATGATTGAGTGCAACAACTTCCGACTAACGGCTTCCGGCTAATCGCTAACAGCTAATCGCTTCCCCAATGCCCGTCCAAGCCTCGACAGAGGAACTGCTGCGCCGCACGCGGGTCGAAGTCCTGCCCGCGACGTTCGTGCTGGTGGGCATGCGCCACGAGGACTGGTCGCGCCTGTTAGAAAACCCTGAACTGAGCCCGCGTCCCGACGCGCCTTTCATGCTCCTGCGCGACACGCACGAGACGACACTGCTCATCGAAGAGGATGACTGGCTCACGATGCGCCACGCCGCGCGCGACGCGAGAGTCGAGACCGGCTTCCGCCTCGTCACGCTCGACATCGAGCTGCCTTGGAACGTCGTCGGTTTCCTCGCGCGCGTCACGGAAATTCTCGCGGAGGCTGGCGTCTCGGTCGGCGCTCTCTCGGCCTTCTCGCACGATCACCTGCTTATCAAGCAAGACCAACTCGGAGCTGCTTTGCGCGTGCTCGGCAACTACGTCGCGGAGCTTTGTTAGAGACGATGGCGGTTGACTGGTCGAACAAAGTCGTGCTCGTCACCGGCGCGTCGAGTGGCATCGGTCGCTCGCTCGCGGTCGAGTTGGGCAGACGCGGCGCGACGCTCGGACTACTCGCGCGCCGTGCCGTGTCGTTGCAGGAAGTGGCGCGCGAGGTCGAGGCGGCTGGCGGTCGCGCGGTCGCGCTGCCGGCGGATGTGACGAACGCGCGGGACGTGCGCGCGGCGGCAGACACATTGCGCGCGCAGTTCGGCGCCATCGACGTGCTGGTGGCGAACGCGGGCGTCGGCACGCTGACGGACGACTACGCGCGGCTCGGCGAGCAGGTGGCGGAGACTCTGGAGATCAACCTGATCGGCGCGGCGAACAGCGCGGCGGCGGTGCTGCCCGAAATGATCGCGCGGGGCGAGGGGCAGTTGGTCGCGATCTCAAGCCTCGCGAGCTACCGCGGCTTGCCGAAGTCCGGCGCCTACTGCGCGAGCAAAGCGGCGCTGAACGCGCTCTTCGAGAGCCTGCGCCTCGATCTGAAAAACACCGGCGTGCAGGTGTCGATCATCAAGCCTGGCTTCATCAAGACGCCCTTGACCGCCGGGCGCGAGGCGCAGATGCCGTACCTGCTCGAACTCGACGACGCCACGCGCCGCATCCTGCGCGCCATCGAAGCGCGCCGCACTTCCTACGCCTTCCCTTGGCAGCTCGCTTCAATCGTCCGCCTCGGTCGCCTGATGCCCGACGCGCTCTACGACCGCATCGCGCTCCGAAATTCATTCCGAGAATGAGGAAAGCAATTAGCTGTTGGCTCTTAGCTATTAGCCTTTGGCTTTTAGCTAACAGCTAACAGCTAATCGCTAACAGCTAACAGACATGTCTTTACTCCAAGCCATCATCATCGGCATCGTGCAGGGGCTGACCGAGTTCATCCCCGTCAGCTCGACGGCACATCTCATCTTTGCCAGTAAGGCGCTCAACCTCTTCGGCGGCGCGGGCGCGGAGCTTCAGGCGCAGCAGACGACTGCGACCATCGCCGTCGTCCAGCTCGGCACGCTCCTCGCCGTCCTGATCTACTTCGCGCCCGACATTCTCACGATCACCGTCGCCTTCGTGCGCGACCACCTCGCGATATTGTCCGGCGGCGGCACGCGCCCGCGCGAGTCGCGCGCAGCGTCGGGTGTGATCGTCGGTCGGCGCTCGCGCCTGTCGGACGACGCGCGGCTCGGCTGGCTCGTCATCGTCGGCTCGATCCCCGTCGGCGTCGTCGGGCTGCTCTTCAAACACCAGATTGAGGGGACGTTCACGAAAAATCTATGGGTCATCGCGACGATGATGA
Organism: Pyrinomonadaceae bacterium; assembly: GCA_045807785.1. Lineage (GTDB taxonomy): Bacteria > Acidobacteriota > Blastocatellia > Pyrinomonadales > Pyrinomonadaceae > JAIVGV01. The sequence goes on along the minus strand of JBJMGS010000335.1, from coordinate 5,271 downwards.
TCGCCATCGCGCTGCTGCTCGCATTGGCCGAAAAGGTCGGCACGCAGCTGCGCGGCATGTCCGAGCTGGGTCTCAAAGACGCGCTCGCCGTGGGCTGCGCGCAGGTGCTCGCACTGATTCCGGGCGCGAGCCGTTCGGGCTCGACCATCATGGGCGGGCTCTTCGCCGGAGAGAAACGCGAGACCGCCGCGCGCTTCTCGTTCCTCCTCTCAATCCCGGCGGTCGCCGCTTCGGGTCTGCTCGAACTGAAAGAGGCGGTGCACAAACTCCCGCCGGGGAGTGCCGTCCCACTCGCGGTCGCCACCGTCACGGCGGGCCTGGTCGGCTACGCCTCGATCTGGTTCCTGCTCCGCTACCTGCGCACGCACTCGACCGCCGTCTTCATCGCCTACCGGCTCGTCCTCGGCGTCGTGATTCTCGCGCTGCTCTGGCTCGGCCACATCCGCCCGGTTTGATCTATCCGGTGGCGCGCCGTTTCTGGTACATTCTAATTTCGTCATCGCGCTTCTCACGCGCGCCCCGTCCTCGCGTGCCCCGCCCGGTTTCGGTTAAACTCTCGCAAGCGCCCCTCTCACGATACTTATTTTCGTGAACGAATTAGGAGGGTTGGCACTCCCCATGAACGACGAAGTGAAAGAGTTGAAAGACGATGCGCGCGCGCAGAGACCCCGCAGCCCGCGCGTGCCGGTTAATTTCTCGGTCGGGCTCGAATGGCGCACCGCGTCGGGCGAGAACGTGACGACGCAGGCGGTCGCCGTGCGCGTCAGCCGCGGCGGCGCGACGCTCTCGACCGACGCGCGCGTCTCGGTCGGCGACTCGGTGCGCGTCACGCCGCCCTTCGGTCGCACGCTCGAAGCGGAGGTTAACGGCGTCTGGAATGACGAAGAGGACGGCAGTCAGCGCGTCGGGGTGAAACTCCTCGACCCACACGGCTGGTTCGCGGAATAAGAATGCAGCAGAGCGCCCCTAAGCGTTGGCACGTGCGCGACTACGACCGCGCCCGCGCCCGACAACTCGCCACCGCACTCGGCCTCTCACCGACCGTCGCGGGTCTGCTCGCCGCGCGCGGCGTCGCAGACGTCGGGACGGCTCGGCGACTGCTCGAACCCGCTTACGATCAACTGCACGACCCTTCGCTCATGCTCGGCATGTCGGAGGCGGTCGCGCGCGTCCTGCGTGCGGTGGACGCCGGCGAGCGGATTTTAGTTTACGGCGATTACGACGTTGACGGGACGACGGGCACGGTCGTCCTGCGCCGCGTGCTGCAACTGCTCGGGGCGCAGACCGCCTACCACGTCCCGCATCGCTTCACCGAAGGGTACGGCATTCGACAGGACGTGCTCGAACGCGCGCACTCCGAAGGCGTCAAGCTCGTCATCAGCGTGGATTGTGGCATCCGCGCGCACGAACCGCTCGAATGGGCGCGCGACGCCGGGCTCGACGTGATCGTGACCGATCACCACCTGCCCGACCGCGAAGAGGGCGCGCCGCCCGCCTTCGCCGTCCTGAACGCGAACCAGCGTGGCTGCCCATACCCGGACAAGAACCTGGCGGGCGTCGGCGTCGCCTTCAAGCTCGCTCACGCCCTGTTGCGCGAACGCGGCAGGGAGAATCTCGTTAAAGGATTCCTGAAAGTCGTCGCCATTGGGACGGTCGCGGACGTGGCTCCGCTCGTCGGCGAGAACCGCGCCATCGTCTCGCTCGGACTCGCCGATCTGCCGAACGCGACGAACCCCGGTCTGCGCGCGCTGATGGAAGTCGCCGGGATGAACAACGGTCGCGCCCTCAGCGCGAGCGATCTCGGCTTCCGCATCGGGCCGCGCATCAATGCCGCCGGGAGGATGGATGCCGCGCGCGCCGTCGTCGAACTGTTTGAGACGACCGACGAAGCGGAAGCGCGCCGTCTGGCCGAACACCTCGACGCGCGCAACCGCGAGCGGCAGGTCGTGCAGCGAGAGATCACGGAGCGCGCCGTCGCGGAGCTTGAGTTGAACGGCGAGTGCGGCGCGGTCGCAGTGGTAGCGGGCGCGGGCTGGCACCGCGGCGTCATCGGTCTCGCCGCGTCGAAGATCGCGGAGCGTCTGAGCCGACCGGCGGTCGTCATCTCGCTCGGAGAGGACGGCGTGGGGCACGGTTCGGCGCGCAGCGCGGGCGACTATCATCTGCTCGACGGACTGACCACCTGCGCCGATCTCTTCGAGAGCTTCGGCGGCCACGCGCAAGCCGCCGGACTGACCATTCGCCGCGAGCGCGTCAATGAGTTGAGAAGGCGTCTCGGCGAGCACGCGGGCGCATTTATCCCGGAGACGGGCTGCGAGGCCGTCGTCGAGATCGACGCCGAGGTGCCTTCGTCGGAGCTTTCGCTCGCGCTCGCCGAAGAAGTGCGGCGGCTCGAACCGTTCGGCGCGCGCTGGGAGCGCCCCGTCTTCGCCTCGCGCGACTTCCGACTCGCGCGCGAGCCGCAGGTTTTGAAAGGGCGCCACTTCAAATTCCATCTCGCGGGCGCGGACGGGCGCACGCACGAGGCGCTCTGGTGGGGCGCGGCGGAAACCGAAACTGCAACGCCGCGCGTAGGTCAGTGCATCGAACTCGCGTACCGTTTGGAGACCAACACCTGGCGCGACGAGACGCGCTTGCAGTTGATCGTGGAAGACATGAGAGAGCCGTTAGCCGTTAGCGATTAGCTGTTAGCCGAGCCAAAGGCAAAGAGCTAACGGCTAACAGCTAATCGCTAACCGCTTCTGAAATGCAGGAAGTCAGTCGCAGAAGAGACGTCGCGCTGATCGGGTTGCGCGCGCGCGTGCCGCATTTTTTGCGGGCGCTGTCGCTCGTGCTCGCGGCGGGCGTCGTCTATTTCGTTGGCTACACGCTCTTCCGCTCGCGCCACAACCACGAGTTCGTCCTCAGGCACGGCAAGGCTGAGCTTTCGACGAACGTCGTGCGGCGCGTCGAGAACTACGAACAGGTCGTTGACGAGGGCGGGCGGACGAAGATGCTCGTGCGCGCGGCGGTCGCCACCTCCTTCGACGACGGCCACCACGAGCTGTCGCAGGTTCACATCGAGCACTACCCGCAGGGCAAGGAGCAGCCGAACAAGATCGACGCGCGCGAGGCGATCTACTTCAACGAGACCGAGACCATCTCCTTCACGGGCGACGTGCGGATCGAGACGGCGGATCAGTTAAAGGTCAACTCCGAGGCGATCCACTACGACGTCAAGAACGAGCGCGGCGACTCGCAGGTGCCGCTCACTTTCTCGCACGAGAACATTTCGGGACGCGCCGACGCGGCGGACGTTGACGGCAAGCAGAAGCGCCTCGCCCTGCGCGGCAACGTCGAGATCACGGTCAGCCCGACCGCGAGCCCGAACGCGCAGTTGAAGCTGCGCGATCAACCCGTGACGATCCGCGCGCCGCGCGGCGATTTCGATCAGCTCAACCGTCACATCGCCTTCACGGGCGGCGCGACGGCCGAGCAGGGCAGGGACGTGATGAGCGGCGACTCGCTCGCAGGCTTCATCAGCGAGCAGAAGAAAATCCAGCGCATCGAGACGCGCGGCAACTCGTACCTGCGCTCCGGCAAAGAAGGGCACGCGGCGGAGGTGCGCTCCGCCAACATGGACATCTTCTTCCTCAGCGACACGCAGCGGCTCGAACACGCCGTCGCCTCGCAGAACGTGCAGGCGCGCACGCTCGACGCTGACTCCGAGGCGACGCTCACGACGCCCGCCGAAGCGCAGGTCTTCTTCGACTCCCAGAACGAGCAGAGCGTGCTGAAAGAGATGCGCGCCGAGGGTCGCCCCGTCGTCACGCTCGCCGCGCCGAAGTCGCAGGCCGCGAACCCGAAGGCGGCGAACAAGCGTCTGACGGCGAACTCGATCAAACTGTCTTGGCGCGCCACGGGCAAAGACCTCGAAAGGGCCGAGGCGGTCGGCGACGCTGAACTCGTCGTCGAGCCGGTGCAGCAAACGCCCGACGCGGATCGCAAAGTCCTGAACGCCGCGCGCTTCGATTGCGACTTCCTCGAATCGGGCAACCTCGCGCACACTTTCAACGCGACCGGCGGGACGAAGACCGTCATCACGCCCGTTGTCGCCAACGCCAAGCGCGGCGTGCGCACGCTCACCGCCGACACGGTCAATGCCTTCTTCGCGCGCGAGGGGCAGGACGTGGAGCGAGCCGAGACGCAAGGGCACACCAAGTTCAACGAAGGCGACCGCAACGGCGAGGCGGACAACTCGACCTACACCGCGGCGGACAAGACCGTGCGCCTGCGCGGCGGCGAGCCGTCGTTTTGGGACTCACGCGCGCGCATCAAAGGCGCGGAGATCGACACGAACACCGAGACGAAGGTGACGCTGGCGCGCGGGAAAGTCCAGACAACTTACTACAGCCAGGAGCAGACGAACGGGGCGGCCCCGTTCGCGAAGGTCAAAAGCCCCGTCTTCGTCAACTCGAACGAGGCGGAGTTCCAGCACGAGTCCGGTTTAGGGATTTACACGGGCGACGCGCGAGCGTGGCAGGACGACAACTTCGTGCGCGCGGATCGCCTCACGCTGCGGCGCGACTCGCGACGCATGGAGGGCGAGGGGCACGTGCAGAGCGCGCTCTACCGCGCGAAGCGCCGCGAGGCGGGCGGCGAGCCGACGGTCGTCCCCGTCTTCGCTACCTCGACGCGGATGTTCTACTCGGACACCGACCGCGTGCTGCACTACGAGGGCGCGGTGGACATCAAGCAGGGGACTGAGCGCATCACGTCCGAGGTCGCCGATGTCTTTCTGCAAAAGGATCAGGGCGAAGTCGATCACACCGTCGCACAGCGCAACGTCGTCATCACGCAGCCCGGAAGGCGCGGCACAGGCGACTGGGGGCAGTACGTCGCGGCGGACGACACCATGACGCTCACCGGCAATCCCGCGCGCGTCGAAGACGCCGAGCAGGGCACGTCCGAGGGGCGGCGCATGACCGTCTATCTGCGCGAGAACCGCGTCGTGTCTGACTCCGCGACCGACGCCGGTCGCCCCGCCGGGCGCGTCCACACGGTACACAAGATTAAAAATCAGTAGCGGATGACGGGTGTCGGGTGCCGGGTGACAGAGAAGGCAGCCTGTTTTATCCTGTCACCCGACACCCGTTTATGAGTTTGAAGACAGAGGAGCTAGTCGAGGCCGCCGAGAGTGAGGCGCGCGCCGATCACGTGGCGCGCGCGCCGCGACTGCCTTCGCCCGCGGCGCTCGACGCAAGTGATCTGGTCAAGGCTTACCGGAAGCGG